>JAWRKJ010000321.1:0-15820 GCA_040307025.1 Desulfovibrionaceae bacterium
GCGCCCTGGACGCCGGGGGCATCTTCCCGGCTCTCCCGCTATTGCCCCTCGTCGTCCTCGGGGAGGGCGAACCGGAGCACAAAAGCGAATTCGCTGCCTTGTCCGGGGACGCTTTGCAGGCTGATGGTGCCGCCGAGGCTCGCCACCAGCCTGCTGGCGATGGTCAGTCCGAGCCCCGTCCCGCCGAAACGCCGGGTGGCCGATCCGTCGGCCTGGGCGAACCGTTCGAAAATCCGTTCCTGATCCCCCGGGGCAATGCCGATGCCGGTGTCGCGTACGGCAAAGCGCAGGGCCACCGTGCCCGGCGCGACTGGATCGGTTTTCACGCCTTGCGCCAGGAGACTGACATCCCCGGCTGGAGTGAACTTCACCGCGTTGGCGAGAAGGTGTTCCAAGGTCCGGCGCAGCCGGTCCCCATCCCCGACCAGGAGGGGGGGCACCTCGGCGCTGGGACACAGATGGAGGGCCAGTCCCTTGTCCCGGGCGCGGTTTTCCTGGGTGGCGAACACCGCTTGCAGGATCGACCCGAGGACAAAGGGGGTCTGTTCCGGTGCGTCCGTGCCGGCGTCGAGATGCGTCAGTTCGAGAATGCGCGAGACCAGGGTGAGCAGGCCTTCCGAGGCGGTGCGGATGTCGTCCAGGCACGGCCGCTGATCTGCGGAGAGTTCGGTCGCGGACAGCACCTGGGTCATGCCCAGGATGGCATTGAGCGGGGTGCGGATTTCGTGGCCGACATTGGCCAGGAATTCGCTTTTGGCGCGGTTGGCGGTTTCGGCCGCCTCCCTGGCCCGGACGATGTCCGTTATGTCACGGGCGAAAAGGGCCGCTCCCCGGGGGCGGTCAGCCGCACCCGCCAGGGGGGTCACGATGTGGTCGTAGACGACGCCGTCGCGCTCGTCGGTGTAGCGTTGCGACTGGCCCGAGGCCATGGCCTGGTGGGCGATGTCGAGGCGCCCCGTGGCCACGTGTTTCGGGAAGAGGTCGAAGAGGGTCTTACCCAGAATCTGCTCCGGCGGCAGGCCGATTCCCTGGGCCCCGGCGGAATTGATGGCCAGAACGCGCCCCTCCCCGTCGACCAGGATCACCCGGTCGGTGGTGGCGTTGAGCAGGGCCTCGACGGTTCGGGCGCTTTCGGCCAGGGCGGTCTGGGCGGTGATGCTGGCGCGGATGGAACGCTTGATCAGGCGCAGCAGGGTGAAGGCCACCAGAATGAGCAGGGGCGTGAAAAAGACAATGCTCCAGATGGCCAGGTTGGTGTAGCGGCTCTGTTCGGCCAGGGTGCTGTCGGCCCAGGCCTCGATGGCCGTATACAGGCGGGCCAGATCGGCGCGCAGGGTGTCGCGATCGGCCATATAGGCCGCGGTGCGTAGCAGGGGCAAGGCCTTGGCCTGCGCGCCTCGGGTCATCTGGGTCAGGGCGCTCTGTTCCGTGGCCCAGATGGCGTTGAGAAGCATTTCCAGATGGGTCAGGTCCTCCGGGCGCAGACTGCCGCTGCCGACGCCGCGTAGGAGGTCGAGGGCTTCGAGCTGGCGTTCCCGGAATGCGGCATGGCGGGTCGCGAAGTCCGACTCACCGGTGGTCGCGGCGAGCAAGGCGAGGTTGGCCATGGTTTCGCTGTCGAGCTGCAAGTCGTGCACGGCGCCGTCGAGCTTGTCGATGCGCTCCCGGAATTCCCTGGCCTGACGGTTGACCGCCAGCAGCAGGCCGCCGAGTACGAGATACAGGGCAACGGCGGCGGCGAGCACCACCAGAAAGCATTTGACCGGAAAGGGCTGGGTTCGGGACATGGGAGGGATGCGCATGTGACGCAGGTTATAGAGGAAAGGGAACGCATCCAGGACCGGGGGGGCCGAGCCTGGGATCTCGGTGAGACCGACGGCAGGCGGCTCCTTCCTATCCGTGCCGCGCAAAAAGCGCAAGGCGGCTGACTTGGGGGTCAGGCGGACTTGTCCACCAGGGATTTGCGGGCGAATTCCCGTATGGCCACATCCAGGTCGAAAAAGTCGTTTTCCGCAACCCTGTCCACGACTTCACCGGTGCGCGGGTCCACGACATCGGTATGCCCCGGTTCGTCGCCTGCGGCAGGATGTGCGCGCAGGATCGGACGGTCGGCGAGTATGATATCCCCGCCGCTGGCCAGGATGTCCCGGGTGAGGTCCAGGAGCGAGATGCCGGTGGTCAGCGGCGTGGCAATGCCCGTGGACGGGTTCACCGAAACCGTGCCCAGGGCGCCTGTGTCCGGGTTCTCGGCAAAGCGCAGCACCGGTTCCCGGGACAGGATGTCGAGGCAGACCCGGTCCGTGTCCTGGGCCGATCCCGCCTCCGAAGGGGCGGTACTGGAAAGGACGCCGCGGTCGTCGGTCGCGATATCCGAGAGGGTTTCGGTCTCGGCGCTGGTCGCCGTGCCCACGGTCTGGATTGCGTCTGCGCTCATGCCGTCCCCGGTTGGGCAAAATATGCCCTTACCGGCTTATCGACGGCCGGACGGGCGATCTTTAGCCGGGTGCGCCTCCCTGGGGTGGCAAGGGTGCGCGCAGGCGCTCCCGGGCACCGTCCCAGATGGTGAGCAGCACCGAGCCGATGATGAGCCCGGCCCCGAGATAGCCCAGGGAGCTGAAGCACTCGCCGAACATGAAATAGGCAAGCACTGCGGCCAGCACCGGTTCCAGGGTGGCCACCACCGCCGCCCGGGTGGCTTCCAGGCGTTTGAGCCCGGCGTAATAGATCGAATAGGAAGCGTAGGTGGAAAAAACCGACAGGATCAGGCAGGGAACCATGCCCTGCCAGGTGGGCGTGGTGAACCGGACAAAGGGCAGCAAGGCCAGGGAACCCACGGGCAGGGCGTAGAGAAACAAGGTTGGGGTCTTGTAGCGGCCGAGGTAGTATTTCCCGAAGATGTAATACAGGGCGTAGGTGATACCGGAAAGCAGGCCGAAGAAAATGGCCTTGGAACCAATGGCGCCGCCGGTACCGACGCCCGCGCCAAGGCTCACTCCGGCCACGCCGACGACCGTGGCGATGACCGCCGCCACCTTGAAGCCGCCCATGGGTTCCTTGAGGAACAGCCAGGACATGAGCGCCACCCAGGCCGGGGCCGTGTAGAGCAGCACCGAGGCCAGTGCCGCGCCGCCGGCGGCCACGGCCACCACATAGGCCCCGAACAGGCCGGCGATGCCGGCCACGCCGAACCCGGCCACGGCTGGCAGATCCCGCCAGGCGATGCGCGTTTCCCGATTTTTGACCGCCTGGGCGGCGAACAGAAACCAGGCCAGGCTCGTACGCCAGAACGCCACTTCCACGGTGTCCATGCCGGCGGCGAACGCCAGTTTGGACAGCGGTCCGATCAGCCCCCACATGGTGGCGGCGCAAAGGACGTACAGGTACCCGACCATGGCCCCTCCCGGCCGGCGTAGGTCGTCGGCACCGGGAAGGTTGCTATCAGAAAGTGTCGGAGGAAGAAAGACTTCCGGGGCCGCCGCGCCGCCAGAGCCTGTCGCTCCGGGAATTTCCCGGTCCCGGCGGCGAACAGGCCATGGACCCTTGCCCATGGCCTGTCGCATCCGTGCGTCGGGCCGGATTACTTCTTGGGTTGCGCGGCGTAGTAGGCGGCCAGGTTTTCCATATCCGGGGTTTCATATTTTTTCATGATGGAGATCATGGCCTTGTTTTCGCCCTGGCCGGCCTTGAAGCCCTGCATTTTGGCCAGAAGCGCGGCCGCGTCCTGTCCGTTGAGATCGGCTTTGCTCTTGTGGCAGGCGCAGCCCTTGGCCGCGATTTCGCCGCCCTTGGCCGCGTCGCCGGCAGCCATGGCCGCCACGGCCGCCCCGCACAGAATGGCGGCGATAATGAAGATGCCCACGTATTTCATGGTTCCTCCTTTGCTGGTCCATGCCCTTGGCGGTGAAAGAACTCCAGAGTTGCCAAAATAGCCCAGCAGCGGAAAAAGACAAGCCTCACGTCCAATCGTCGTAGCCCTGCGCCAAGCCTTTTCGGCGTGGCCCCTTGCTCCACGACCAGTTTCGTGTTTTTTTGCGACAAGATCTTCATCCCGGAGCGCAGGGTGTGGTGGGCAAGAAAATCGCCCGCCGCCGTGTGGCCTGGGGCGAAGAAAAAGAGCCCGACCTGTCACCGCAACCCGGGAGGTGCCCATGGAGCCGCCGCACGGTCTTTTTTCGCCCTTGCGCCTGGGGCGTCTGACCCTGGCCAACCGCCTGGCCATGGCGCCGCTCTATCTGGCCTATCCCGAGCCGGACGGCACGGTCGGATCGCTCGTGCTCGAGCATTACCGCACCATGGCCGCGTCGGGCATCGGCCTGCTCGTGGTGGAAAACATCGGGATCGATCCTCTCGGCGTGGGCAAGGCCCGGACCATGCTCGCCTCGGACGACGCCTTCGTGCCCGGGCTTGCCACCCTGGCCGCCGCCATCAAGAAGCAAGGACCGGTGGCCATCGCCCAGATCAACCATGCCGGCCGCTACGCGGGCGGGGAGGCCCGGCTCGCGCCCTCGGCTCTTTCGACCTGGGGTGTCACGCCCCGGGCCATGACCACGGCCGATATCCGGACCGTGGTCGGACAGTACGCGGCCGCGGCCGTGCGCGTGCGACAGGCCGGGTTCGACGGCGTGGAGATCCACGGCGGCACCGGCTACCTGCCCATGCAGTTCCTGTCCCCGCGCACCAACGGCCGGGACGACGCCTTTGGCGGCAGTTTGGAAAACCGGATGCGTTTCGCCCTGGAGGTCATGGACGCGGTGGTGGCGGCGGTGGGGGCGGATTTCCCGGTCGGGTGGCGGCTGATGGCCGACGAATGTCTGCCGGGCGGGGTGGGGCTCGACGACAGCGGGCCCTTGGCCTGGGGGCTTGTCGAGCGCGGGGCGGCCTATCTGTCCGTCATGGCCGGCAGCTACGATTCCTTTGCCACACCCGAGTTCCAGGCCCGGGACAAGGAATCGGGCTTCATGGCGGCCGAGGCGGCGGCGATCAAGGAGCGCGTGCCGACAACGCCCGTGATGGCGGCCGGTCGTATTCAGACTCCGGAGTTGGCCACGCGGATTCTGACTTCCGGCCAGGCCGACCTGATCGGTTTGGCCCGGGTGCTGTTTGCCGATCCGCTGTGGCCGCGCAAGGCCGCCGGCACGGTGACCGAGCCCATCGTGCCCTGTCTGCCCGGCTGTTCGCTGTGCCTCAAGTACGTGATGCAGGGACGGCCAGCCCCGTGTGCGCGCTGGGACAAAAAACGGCTTGAGGCTTTTACCTCCCGATCATGAGGGCCGCCCGGGCCGAACCAGGGGAGGGTCAGCCGCAGTGGGTGGTCGCCTTGACCTGTAAATACCGGCGCAGTCGTGCGATGTCCTGCTGGGAGAGGTCGTAGCTGCCGAGGTGCTGTTTGAGGGTTTCCAGAACATCGACAAGAATCGGCTGGCGCGGCGTGGCCAACCGATAATACATCCATTTGCCTTTGCGCCGGCCGGCGACCCACTTCTCTTTCTTGAGATAGCTCAAGTGGCGGGAGACTTTGGATTGGGGGAGCTCCAGGGACTCCATCAGGTCGCATACGCACAGTTCGCCGGCGCACAGCAAATTGAGCAGGCGCAATCGCGTCGGATCGGCCAGGGCTTTGAAGCCTTCGGCAAGTTCGTTCATGTTGCTCCCTGTCTTGGCCGCGTCTTGTCGGGCAGGACAGCATAGCCCGGGCACGCGCAGACGATCCGTGCTGAACGTACCCTACCAACCCGCTTGGCTTCAAGTGGAGTGTCCGTCCGAACGGGGCAAGGGGGGGGAGAGACGCGGTGATCAGCCGGTTTTTTTCAGCACGGCGCCGTAGAAGACTTCCCCCAGCACCGGGTCCGGCCTGGCCGGCGTTTCGGCCACCAGGTTCAGCCGACGGTGGCGGCGGCCAAGCCTGTCCACCACGCCTTCGTTTTCGGCCCGGTTGACCGTACAGGTCATGTAGACGAGGTGGCCGCCCGGGGCGAGCGCGGCATAGGCCGCCTCCAGCATGGCGCCCTGGAGCCGTGCAAGTCCGGGCAGGTCTTCCGGCAGGCGGCGCCACTTGCTGTCCGGACGCCGGGACAGCACGCCCAGGCCCGAACAGGGCGCGTCGAGCAAAATGGTGCCGGGCGCGGTCCGCAGCGGCGGCCTCGTGGCCGAGGCCCGGAAGGTCGGCACGGCCGGGAGCCCGAGACGTGTGAGCTCGCCGGCCAGTCCAGAGAGCCGTCCGGGATGGACGTCGGCCGCAAACACGCGCTTGCCGGCCTCGGCCAGGGCCAGGGTCTTGCCGCCCCGGCCGGCGCAAGCGTCAAAGATCGGTTCGGGCCAGTCGGCCAGGTCCAGGCCGGCCAGCAGGAGTTGGGCCGCGGCGGATTGGCGCGAAACCAGCCCCTGGGCCAGCAGGCTCGGCAGGTCCATGCCGGCCGGGGAAAAATCCGTGCCCGCCGGCAAGGCCAGGGTCGGAAAGGCGGCCAGGGCCACCCCGGGAAGGCCGGACAGGGCGTCAAAAAGCGCCTTGGCCCCGGGCTTGGTCCGGTTGACCCGCAGCCCGAGCGGCGCCGCGCGCAGCTGTCCCTCCAGGAGCAGACGCGTGTCAGCCGGGCCGTGGTCGCCAAGCCACAGGGACACGATCCAGTCCGGGCAGGAATAAAAGCGGCTGAGGAAGGTGACCTCGTCGCTCCGCCCCGCCCGGTAAAAGCCCGGATCGTCGAGGCTCTCTGCCGCCGTGGCCAGCCGGCGCAACACGGCGTTGGCCATGCCGGACAGCCCCTTGCCCGCAGCTTCGCGCACGGCCGAGACCGCCCAGTCCACCGAGGCGTAGGCCGGGACCTTGGAGAGGTACAAAATTTCGTAGGCGGCCAGGGTCAGGATACGGCGTACCGGCTCGGGCACGCCGGCGGGATTTTTGAGAAACCGCGACAGAATGTAGTCGAGGCGGCCGCGCAGGCGCAGGCAGCCGTAGACCAGTTCCGTGGCCAGGCCCCGATCCCGGGGATCGAGACGGCGGGCGGCCAGCACGGTGTCCAGGGCGGCCTGGACATCGCGGCCCGGGCCGGATTCCGGCAGCGTGAGCGCCAACGCGTCGAGGGCGGCCCGTCTGGCCGGGGGCAATCCCAAAGATTTTGTCATAAGGAACTTTCCGGCGCCAGGTGCAGGCCCTTGGGGACGCCGGTGGGGTAGAGTACGGCCATGGACTCGCCGTCGATCAGGAAATGGCGCAAGGCCCGTTCCAGGCGTGGCAGGGAGACCAGGGTGTCCAGACAGGGGCCGTTGGGCCGTTCGTTGAGCACGCCGTAGACCGGGATGGGGTAGGTGTCCTGGATGCCGCTGGACAGGTCGCGCTCGCAGGCCACGGCCAGGATGAGCTTCGGGCGCTGCTGGACCACGATGCGCCGGGCAATGGTGCCGCCGGTGGCGATGGCGATGTGCACGCCGTAGTGCTCGGACAGGGCGATGAGGCCGTCCACCGGGCATTTGCCGCACCGCTTGCAGTTGCGGATGTCGTAGGTCAGGCGGTGGGCGCAACGGCTGGACTGGAGGCAGTGGGGCAACAGCACGAGGAGCTTGTCCGGCGGATAGCGTCCGGCCGTGGTCGTCACCATCTCGTTATTTACCTTGATGAACGAGGAACGGACCCGGCTTTTGGAAATGTGGAACAGCCGGGCGAAAATGGTCATCAAGGGGAGCAGGACCTTGGCCATGACCCCGCGCAGATGGCGCGAGGCCAGTGTCGGCCGGCCCAGGGCGATGCCGGCGGCCAGGCCGAAGGTGGCCCACAGCACGACCAGGATGATGCCCGCGAACACGATGCCGAGCAGCCACGGGGCCAGGGGATGGATGTTGGCCAGGCCCACGTAGGGAATGATCCAGACCAGGGCCAGCAAGGCGCAGACCGCCAGGCCGGTGCCGCACAACAGGCCGATGAACAGGCGCTTGCGGTAGGGTTCGTTGGGTTCCACGCCGGCGGGACCGTCCTTAGTGCCGCCCCGGGGCCAGGGCCTCGTCCGGGGTGCACACGGCCGAGGCCGCGTCGTCGTTGCATTTGCCGAGATAGCCGCAGGCAAAGGCCGTGGCTTCCATGGCCCGCTTGCCGGCCGGGGTGACGGTCGGGATCAGGTAGACCGCATCGGCGCAGGCAATGCCGAGCTTGCCGTCGGTCAGGCCCAGGATCTGGCCGGGTTTGACGTCCTCCGGCCGGGGACAGCCGACTTCGCCGGGCTGGGCGATGATGCGCAGGGCCGGCTTGTCCGCCTCGGGCCGCCAATAGAAAAACGCCCCGGGATGCGGGGTCATGGCCCGGATCAGGTTGTGGACCTCCCGGGCCGGCCGGGTCCAGTCGATAAACGCCTCGGCCTTGTCGATCTTCTTGGCGTAGGTGGCCCGGTCCTGGTCTTGGGGCACCAGGGGGACCGAGCCCTGGGACAGCCGCTTGAGGGCGTGGACCAGGAGCCGACCGCCGAGGTCGGCCAGTTCCTGGCGCAGGCTGCCGGCGGTGTCGTGGTCGCCGATGGCCAGCACGCGCTGGAGCACCATGGGGCCGGTGTCCAGGGCGGCTTCCATGCGCATGATGGTGACGCCGGTCAGGGTGTCGCCGGCGGCGATGGCCCGTTCGATGGGTGCGGCCCCACGCCAGGCCGGCAGCAGCGAGGCGTGGACATTGAGGGGCATCAGGCACGGGATATCAAGCACGGGCTGGGGCAGGATCATGCCGTAGGCCGCGACGAGCAACACGTCCGGGGCATAGGCGGCAAGGGTCGCCACTTCGGCCGGGTCCTTGAAGGTCTCGGGCTGGTGCACGGGCAGGCCCCGCGTGAGGGCGAGCAGCTTGACCGGACCGGGTTGGCATTTCTTGCCCCGGCCGCAGGGTCGGTCGGGCTGGGTGTAGACCGCGGCCACGTCGACCATCTCCGCGTCAAGGACATGACGGAGCACCGTGGCGGCGAACTCCGGCGTGCCCATGAACACGGCTACGAGTTTTCGGCTTCCCGCATCTTGGCCTTGGCCCATTTCTTCACCCGCTTGTCGTACATGGCCCGTTTGAGATGGCTTATGCGATCGATGAACAGCACGCCGTCCAGATGGTCGAGCTCGTGCTGCAGGCACACGGCGAGCAGCCCGTCGGCCTCGATGGTGACGGGCTTGCCGTCCAGGTCGGTGGCCGCGACCGTGACCGTGGCCGCCCGCTTGACGTTGGTGCGGTAGTCCCGCACGGACAGGCAGCCTTCCTCGTCCTCTTGTTCGCCCGCGGCGGCGGTGATGGCCGGATTGACCAGGGCCATCAACGCTTCGCGCTTTTCCGGGCCGGAGATGTCGATGACCACCAGCCGGATGGACTCGCCGACCTGGGGCGCGGCCAGACCCACGCCCTGGTTGGCGTACATGCACTCGGCCATGGCCGTGGCCAGCTCGCGGATTTCCGGCGTGATCTCCGGGACGGGGCTGGCCTTGGCTTCCAGGGTCGGATGGGGATATTTCAGTATTTCCAGAGTCATGTAGCAGGCTTATCCTTTTCCTTGTCCCGGGTGCGCAGTTTGATGCCAAGCTCCCGCAGTTGCGTGGACGAGACTTCGTTCGGCGCATCGGTCAAAAGGCACATGGCCTTTTGGGTCTTGGGGAAGGCGATGACGTCGCGGATGGATTTGGCCCCGGCCAGGATCATGATAAGACGGTCCAGGCCAAAGGCAATGCCGCCGTGGGGCGGAGCGCCGTATTCCAGGGCCTTGAGCAGAAAACCGAACTTGTCTTCGGCTTCTTCGGACCCGATGCCGAGGGCCGCGAACATGGCTTTCTGGGTCTCGCGGTCGTGGATGCGGATGGAGCCGCCGCCGATCTCGCTGCCGTTGAGCACGAGGTCGTAGGCCCGGGACAGGGCCCCGGCCGGATCGGTGGCGAGGCGTTCGATGTTGCCGGGCTGGGGCGCGGTGAAGGGATGGTGGCGGGCCGCCCAGCGCTTGCCTTCGGGATCGTATTCGAGGAGCGGAAAGTCCGTGACCCAGACCGGCGCGAACGTGCCTTCGGGGATGAGCCCGAAGCGCTCGCCGAGTTGCAGGCGCAGATAGCCCAGGGCCGTGTTGACCATGTCGGCCGGACCGGCCTGGAAAAACACGATGTCGCCAACGCTCAGCCCCAGGGCGTCGACCAGGCCCTGGCGTTCGGCGTCGGACAGGAACTTGGCGAACGGCGACTGCCACTCGCCTTCCTTGATCTTGATCCAGGCCAGGCCCTTGGCGCCGTAGATCTTGACGAACTCGGTCAGGTCGTCGATCTCCTTGCGCGACAGCACTCCGCCGCCGGGCACGCGGATGCCCTTGACCAGCTCGGCCTTGGCAAAGACCTGGAACTGGGAGCCGCGCACCACTTCGGTCACGTCCACGAGCTTCAGGTCGAAGCGGATGTCGGGCTTGTCCAGGCCGTAGTCGCGCATGGCGTCGGCAAAGGTCATGCGCGGGAAGACTGCGGGCAGGGCCACGCCGGCCGCCTCGTGGAACATGCGCCGAACCATGGTCTCGGCCATGTTCATGATCTGTTCCTCGTCGACGAAGCTCATCTCGATGTCCACCTGGGTGAACTCGGGCTGGCGGTCGGCGCGCAGATCCTCGTCGCGGAAACATTTGACCACCTGGTAGTAGCGGTCGAAGCCGGACATCATGAGGAGCTGCTTGAACAGCTGGGGCGACTGGGGCAGGGCGTAGAACGCGCCGTTGCTCAGGCGGCTGGGCACCAGGAAGTCGCGGGCGCCCTCGGGCGTGGACTTGGTCAGCACCGGTGTCTCGACTTCCAGGAAGCCGAGTTCGTCGAGGTAGCGGCGAATGGACTGCACGGCCCGGTGGCGCAGCTTGAAGTTGGCGGCCAGCTTGGGCCGGCGCAGGTCGAGATAGCGGTACTTGAGGCGCAGCATCTCCGAGGCGTCGATGCGGTCCTCGATGGGAAAGGGCGGCGTGGCGGCGGTGTTTAAGAGCCTGAAGTCCGTGACCTCGATCTCGACCTCGCCGGTAGGCAGGTTGGGATTGGCCATGCCCTCGGGCCGGGGCCGCACCCGGCCGCGGATGGCCAGCACGTACTCCACGCGCAGCACGTGGGCGCGGTCCAGGGCTTCTTCGCTGCCTTCGGGGCAGAACACCACCTGGGTGAGTCCGGCCCGGTCGCGCAGATCGATGAAAATCAAACCGCCGTGGTCGCGGCGGAACTGGGCCCAGCCCATCAGACAGACGTCACTTCCGATATCCGAGGCGCGCAGCGCCCCGCAATCGTGGCTGCGCCGCCAGTCGCCCAGGCTGTCCAGGGTGATACTCTCGCTCATTATGGCTATCCTTTCTTTCAAGAGTGAGGGGAAAAACTTTTTGAAAAAAGTTTTTCCCCGCGCCCTTTTTCAAAAATTTTCAGCGGTTTCGGCCCGGGCCGGGCGCTTTCACCGTTCCAACCCGTCAAAAACTACGCGCAATGGGCCCGCAAAAAGGCGGCCACGTCGTCGCGGGGCAGGCTTTCCTGGGTGCTGGTGGTCATGTCCTTGACCACCACCGAGCCCGTGGCCAGTTCGTCGGGACCGAGCAGCAGGCAAAACCGGGCCCCGGACTTGCCGGCCGCTCGCATCTGGCTCTTGGTGCTTTTGGCCGCGAACGGCGCCTCGCCGGCAAAGCCCTCCCGGCGCAGATGCTGGGCCAGGAGCAACCCGGTGTCCAGACCGGCCGGATCGAGCACGGCCACGAAAAAGTCGGGCGCTGGCGTGGTATTTTGGGCGATGAGCAGGGCCAGCCGCTCCATGCCGCAGGCAAAGCCCACGCCGGGCACGTCCGGGCCGCCGAGGGAAGAGACCAGGCCGTCGTAGCGGCCGCCGCCAGCCACCGAGGACTGGGCGCCGATGGCGCCGGAGACGATCTCGAAGGTGGTGCGCACGTAGTAGTCGAGCCCCCGGACCAGCCGGGGGTTGAGCACGTATTCCAGGCCGGCAGCGTCGAGGATGCGGCGCACGGCCGCGAAGTGTTCGGCGCACTCCGGGCACAGGTGGTCGGTGATCTTCGGGGCGTCGGCCGTGAACTCCTTGCACTGGGGCACCTTGCAGTCGAGGACGCGCAGCGGGTTGGTGAGCTTTCGGCGCATGCAGTCCTCGCACAACTGTTCCTTGTGCATACCCTTAAGGAATTCCCGCAAGACGTCGAGAAAGACGGGACGGCAGACAGGACAACCCAGGGAATTGAGCTCCACGGTGAGTTGCGTGAGCCCCAGTTCGGTCAGGTAATGGCGCAGCATGAGCAGGATCTCGGCGTCGAGCAAGGGCTCCCCCGAGCCCACCGCCTCCACGTCGATCTGGTGGAACTGGCGCATACGGCCTTTCTGGGGCCGTTCGTAGCGGAACATGGGCCCGTAGGCGAAATATTTGGCCAAGCCGTCGTCGGCGCGTTTTTCCTCGATCAGCGCCCGCATGACCCCGGCCGTGGCTTCGGGGCGCAGGGTCAGGGAACGGCCCTTGCGGTCCGGAAAGGTGTACATTTCCTTCTGGACCACGTCGGTTTCCTCACCGATGGACCGGGAAAACAGCTCCGTGCGTTCGAGGATCGGAATGCGCAGTTCCTGGTAGCCGTAGCGGGTGAAAACCGAGCGGGCGGTCGCCTCGATAAAGGCGAAAACGCCGGAGTCCGGCGGAAAAAGATCAGCGAATCCCTTGATTTTTTGTATTTTTTCCATTTGCCTGGGTCCGGGGTGGGCGCCGGAGGGCGCGACGTTGAAAAAGAGGACAGAACGTAGACGAGAGGCCGGGGATTGTCAAAACCAGCCGGAGGTCTGCCCCGCCATGTTTGGGGGCCTTGACTTCCGTGAAGGACTTACGGATATCTTACGGGAAAGATAGTTAATACGGGCAATGTAACCGAAAACGGGCAGATCGTGTCGACCAGAGATTTGGCGGGCAGCGGTCAGGAGAGCCATGTTCAAGCGCACAGTGGGGGAACTGGCGAAACGACCCGTGTTGGTGACAACGGGCACGTCCGTAGCCGAAGCCGCTGCGGCCATGGCCAATCACGGCGTCCATATTCTGGCTGTTCTGGCCGGACGGAGCATCGTGGGCTTTATCACCGAGCGTGACATCTGCCACCATCTGGACGTGGACCTGGAGCCCTGCATGCCCGTGGGCGAGCTGCTCGACCGGAGCATGCCGGCCGTGCCCCGGGCCACGCGGGTGGACGAGGCCGTCAAGCTCATGCTCGAAAAGCATGCCCGGCATTTGCTTGTTCTGGAATGCACCGGGGGCAACCTGCTTGGCCTGATCACGGACAGGGAGCTGGTGGACGCCTTGGCCGTGGATTTCATGGTCGAGAACGTAACCTGCCAGGACCTGGTGCGGCCGGACACGGTCGCCGCGGCTCCGGACGAGTCGGTACGGACCGGCTTGGCCCGCATGCGCGAGCGCGATGTGGGCAGCCTTCTCATCCTGGACGGTGGCAGGCCGACCGGCATGTTCACCGAGCGGGACGCCATTACGAAGATTCTCGGCCGTCCCGAACGGTTGGCCGACCCCCTGGCCCGCTACATGACCACCCCGGTCATCAGTGTGCCAACCGGCGCCATGATCTATAAAGTGATTCTCTATATGCGCCAAAAAGGCGTACGCCGGATGGCCGTGGTCGCTGAAGACGGCAACCTGGCCGGCATCCTCACCCAGCGCCACATCCTCGCCTACGCCCGCCGTTTGGATTGATAGCCGCTTGTGTTCGCCGCGTTGCTAGGCCACGGCTTCGGCTCGGAACATCTCCGAAGCCCAGGTCATGGCTTCCAGGTAGGCCGCACCCGCCTGTTCGGCCGTGATGCCCATGGATTGCAGGATGGCTCTGGTGGTGGGGCTGTGCGGGGCGATGTCGTATTCCCGGACCAGGTCCAGGCAGAGACGGTTGGCGCTTGGCAGACCGAGCAGGGCTTGCCGCATACCCGGATCGATGGTGATGCCTTCCAGGGCCTTGTCCATGGGCAGGCCCAGCATGGCGTCGAGTAGGGAGAGCAGTCCGACCAGGCAGATGGTTGCCTCTCCGTGGCAAGGCTTCTTTTGGTGCGGGGAAAGCAGGGACAGAAAACGGCCGCGTACGGCCGAGGCAAAGGCCAGCTCCCGATCCCGGGGCGTGGACCCGAGGGAGGAGAGCAGGTTGACGGCCACCCAGCTCGCCAGGGCGGTGCGGCCGAGCAGTTTCAGGGCGAAGTCCACGGATTCGACGGGCTGGCCCCGGTAGAACCGGGCGGCGTTGACGTAGCGCAGGAGTTTGTAGGTCAGGGAGACGTCGGAGCCGACGATTTCCCGGATCTTTTTCACGTCGAACTCGGGCTGGCTGACCTCGGCCAAAAGACTGAGTTTCACGGCTTGGTTGGCATCCAGGATCTTGGTCGTCACGATCTGGGGCCGGCTGTAATAGAATCCCTGGGCCAGGAAAATGTTTTCGGCCAGGCACAGGGCGATGTCGGCTTCGGTCTCGACCTTTTCGGCCAGCAGGCGTTTGCCCATGCCCGAAAGCAGGCTGATGATCCGGTGCAACCGGTCCTGATCGCCACGCAGGGCCAGAAAGTCCAGTTTGACGCAGTCCACCAGGGGCAGGATCGGGTCGAAGGCCGGATCTCCCACATAGTCGTCCAGGGCCAGGACATACCCCTCCGCCTTGAGTTCCTTGATGAGGGTCACGAAGGCGCTGTCGCAACGAACGCTTTCGAGCACCTCGAGGACGAAACGGTCCTTGTCCAGGAATCGGTGGTAGCCCTTTTCCAGGATTTCACGCGGAAAATTGATGAAGAGTCGTTTTTTGGGGTCCACATCCTGGGAGATGGCGAGGATGCCGTTGGCCAGCACGGCCAGGGTGGCTTCGCTGTCCGAAGGAATATGCGCTTCGTTGCCGGAACCGATGGTGCGGTAGAGCAGCTCGTAACCGAACACCTTGCCGTCGGCCAGCCGGTAGATGGGCTGGCGGGCTACGGCATAGTTGAAGGAAGTGGTGGAAGCGTCCATGAGGTTTCCCGCTGGCGGCAGAGTATCAGAAGAAACGGGAAAAGCATACGATAGGGGCCGGATATTGGCAATGCGATGGTCACGGTTCGGGCGTGCTCAGTCCCGGCGGGCAATGGCTAGTCGGGGCGCGGCCGCGCGCAGCCGGGTGAGCAGTGCCGGCGGCACCGGCGTTGTGCCGGCGGAAGCCAGATCGGGATCGACCAGCGCGTTGGGCTGGAAGGCCTGGAGCATCCAGACGGCGGCGCCGGCCGCGTCCAGCTCCGTGGCGAGCCGTTCCAGGGCTGCGGCATCGAGCAGGGCCGGATGCCAGGTGGTGCGGATTTCAAAGGCCACGCCCGACGCCCCGAGCCGCTTGAGGCTTGCAAACGCGGCCCGGCCGCTGTCCGTTCGTCCGGTCAGCCGGTCATAGGCGGCCAGGGGCGCCTTGATGTCGAGGCCCACCCAGTCGCAGCGCCCGAGCACCCTGCCCAGGGCGTCCGGAAACATGCCCGCCGTGTGCAGTCCCACCCGGAAACCCAGACTCCGCACCGCGTCCATGGCTTCCCCAAGCCCGGGTTGCAACGTGGGTTCGCCGCCGGAAAAGACCACCGCGTCAAGCAGCCCCCGACGGCTTGCAAGCCAGTCCAGGACCCCCGCCAACTCGTGCGTGCCCTGCCCCCCGACCGGGCGCAAGGCCGCGTTCTGGCAGTAGGGACAGGCCCAGGGACAGCCCTGGCAAAAAAGTACCGCCGCCAGCTGGTCGGGATAGTCCACCGAGGAAAGCGGCGTCAGGCCGCCGATGATGATGTCAGGCATGGTGTGGAAGGAGGGGGAAAAGATGCCTCCGGCGGGGGGGGGGGGGGGGGGGGGGGG
>JAWRKJ010000322.1:0-14885 GCA_040307025.1 Desulfovibrionaceae bacterium
CAAGGCTCGCTGTCGCCATCATGAACCAGGCGGGAAGGTAGAACTTGAAGACAGTGTTCATACGACAGTAGACCCCGCCCATCTTGTCCACCAGGTAGACGAATTCCGTGCCGATGATGATCAGGAGCCCGAGGATGGCAAGCGTATCGATGACCGAGAACCGGCGGCGGGCGATCAGGTAGACACACCCCATGGGGACAACCGCCAGGAGTGCACTGGTGGTTGCCGCCGCCATGGCGCATGCTAGTCTGAGCCGGTAACGCCGAGCGTGCCCCAGCAGCCAGGCGAAGGTCTGGACGCGGCTTTTGATTGTCATGGCGCGACGTTCGGTCCCGTATCCGCTAGAAGGTGAATTCGAGCTGGCTCATGAGGGATCGGCGCACGTAGATCGTGTCCGAGCCGCGCAGGGGTTCGTCGAAGATGTTGTCGGCCATCAGCGAGATGCGGGCGCTTTTCCCGAGGTCCTTCCAGACCTTGAGCCCCACGGTCGTGAAGTCCTTGGCGTACCGGTGCGTGGCATAGTAGCTGTTCAGCTGGTCCGTTGTATGCTTCAGGGTTGCGGTGGCGCCGAACCCGTATTTTCTGTTGGTGTAGTCCATCTGCGCGCCGAAGGCGTGCTCTGGGGTGTCCGGGAGGCGTATGTCGGTCTTGGTGTTGCGGGCGTCGGTGAATGCGTAGGTCAGCATCAGGCTGAGCGGATCCATGATCTGGATGTTGGCCGAGGCCTCAATGCCCCGCAATCTGGCCTTGTCGATGTTCTCGTAGGTGTATACGGGCAGGCCGGCCCGGATGGCGCCGGTGTCCACGGTGGTGATCATGTGGTCGATGGTGGTGTCGTAGTAGGTGACTCCTACCACCAGGCGTTTGTCGAACAGATCCTGTTCCACGCCGATCTGCCAGGTGAACGCGCGTTCGGGCTCCAGGTCGGGGTTGGGGTCCAGCCACATGTAAACGCCGTCGGTTATCGGCTCCGCAGAGGTTTGCATGGCCGAGGGGGCCTTGAAGGACCAGCCCGTGGCGGCCCGGATCCGGGTGCCCGGAACGGGGGTGTACATGGCGTTGAGTTTGGGGTTCCACACGCTGCCGTAATCACTGTTGTTGTCGAAGCGGACACCGGGGACGATGACCACCTTGCCATCCAGGAGATCCCATTCGTCTTGGAGGTAGACGCTGGTAGTGGTGATACCTTTGTTGGCTACGGAGTTGGTGTCCAGGGACTCCTGAAGCACCTCGGCGCCGACGGTGGCCAGATGGTGGTCGAATATGTTGCCCGAGTATTGCAGTTCTGCGGAGCTGTAGCTGACATCGGCACGTTGTTTCCCGTAGGTGTTGTCGCTGAAGTCGGCTTTAAGCTTTTGGTAGTAGCCCTGCAATTTTATGTTGTGCTTGTCGCTGATGGCGTAGTCGCTGACGGCCCAGAAGCGGGGCGCCTGCTCGGTCTTCTTGTCGTTCTGGGCGACGCTTTCCGAGATCCAATCCGCGAATTCCGCGCCGCCCCGCAGTTTGAGGCTCTCGGTCACGTCCATCTCGAGCTGGCTGTGCAGGTAGGTCTGGTGGACGTCGTAGCGCGTGGGATTGGTGCCCTCGTTGCCCTCGTGGCTCAGGCTCACCGTGCCGCGGATTCTGTTGTTGAGTGGCCCGGCCAGCGTGGCATGCGATTCATACGTGTAGCGGGAGGTCGCCTTGGCCTTGGTGCCGGCAAAGTCGTTGCCGGCCACCTCGTACCGACCGTAGCTGCCGCCCAACGTGGATTCCAGTTTTTTCGTGGGTTTCTTGGTGATGATGTTCAGCACGCCGACCATGGCGTCGCTGCCATAGAGGGCCGAGCCGGGCCCTTTGACCACCTCGATATGGTCGATCATGCTGACGGGCACCACGTTGACGTTGTGGGAAAAGCCCGCCGAGGTCATGCCGCCGCTGCGGTAGCCGGTGAAGACCCGCTGCCCGTCCACCAGAATGAGCATGTAGCGGGATTCGACATTGAGTCCCCGGAGGGTGTTTTTGCAGCCCATGGACCCGGGGATGTTCGGCTGTTGGCTAAAGTTGAACCCCGGAATCTGCGTCAGCAGGCTGGAGACGTTCTGGGCGTTGGATTTTTCGATGTCCTCACGGCTGACGAGCACGGTTTCCACGGGAACGTCCTCGAGGGTATGGCTGGTCTTGGTTCCGGTGATGACTATGGGGTCCAGCACCGTCGTTCTGGGGAGGTCGTTGTCTTCAGCCTGCCCGGAGACGGGCAGCAGGCCGATGGCCAAGACATGGAAGGCGATAAGAACGATTCTTCGCATGAGGTGACATCTCCTTGTACGTAGTGGAGAAGAAGCCTAATCACCCCTGGCAAAGTCTGTTTGTCCGAGGAAACGTATTATTTGTCCCGGATGCCGTTTCGGATAATGCCGCTGGCCTGGTGGGCAATCACCCCTTTCGGCTGTAGGCCCCGGGCGTCGCACCGTATTTGGCCATGAAGGCGCGATGGAAGGAACTCAGGCTGGAGTATCCGACTTCCCAGGCGGCCTCGGACGCGCTCAGCCCGTGCCGGGTCATGAGTTCCTTCGCCTGTTCCAGCCTGCGTTGGCGGAGGTAACCGAAGACGGTGGTGCCAAACTGTTTTCGGAATTTTTCGGTCAGACAGGTCACGCAGACGCCGGATTTCCGCGCAATGTCCGCGAGCGAAGGGGGGGCGGCAAGGTTCTGCTCCAATATCTCTCGGGCTTTTTCCACGCCCAATGCGTAGAGGCTCTCTTCGGTGTCCGCTGGTTCCCGACCCGGGGGGGAGGAGAGAATGGAGAGCAGTTCATAGGCCTTGGAGATCAAAAAGAGTTTTGCGACAATGCCCTCGGCTCCCACCGTCCCCATGACCTGTCGTACGATCTCCCTGACGTCCGGGGTCAGGCTGCCGGTCGTGTTGAAGGGCGGTTTGTCCGTGCCGCGCATGGAGATGGCAGAGTCCTGCCCGGTGAAGGACAGCAGGTTCTTCAGCAGGGTGCCGTGGGCCAGAAAGACCAAGACGCGGACGGGTTGCCCCGGCAGGTATTCGATGCTGCCCCGGACTTCGGGCAGGAAGGAGCACCACGTCATGCCCGCCACGCCTTCGACATAGTGCTTCCGACCGTCCGAAAGCCGAGAATGGCTGCGGATTCTCCCTGACAGGAGACAACCGAACTCCAGGAGGGCCTGATCGTGTTTGAACTCCACGGCGGTTTCGCGGGGAACGGCGATGTCCAGGCAGTGGAGGTGTAGCCCCGGTTGCAACGGGATGTGCGTGGTGAGTTCGTCGTGATTCCATAAGGGCGGGGGTGTCGCCTCGGGGTGATGCCGACTTTCGTTTTCATTATCAAAACAGTGGTACATCAATACCCTCTGTGGCGCCTTCATTTCAACCATATGCCTCTGGATTATTTGAAAACACCTTGTTGATAATCAATCTCAACCGTCTTTACAAGAGGAATTTTGCTCAGAGGAATTTGTTTCGGGATGGGTGAGTTGTCTCGGTGCGGCCAGCTGTGGCGGGATGGGCGGTTTGCTTCCGTCGACGTCAACCATTGGCGTATGATGTCACGTTTCCTGCCCGGTTGACTTCCCTGTTTGTTACTAATAATGATATTGAAAATCAATTACGTCGTGAAGGCTTCGCGCTTTTGGGCTGGAAGGGTTGGTCCTTCTTGAAAAGGCACGACAATTTTTGAAATAAATAGGCATTTGCCTAAGAGGGCGTGTCTCGGATAGCCAGTTGCCGCGGCGAAAACGGCTGTTCCGGCCGAAAGCACTTTTTGAGGTTGCCGTTGCTGCAGCCAGAAGCGCCAGATCCTCAGGCAGCATTTTTTGTCCCGGTCTGATTGATCAGTTCGATCCGAGAAACCATTTTCTGCGGCTGGCCAAGGCGATCCCGGGCAGGACAGGGGCAGGCCAGCGTCTGAGAATGCGATCTCGGCGGATTTATTATAACAGTATCGGAGGGCACATCCTTGTCTGCAGTCACGGCCGGTGGAATCGATTGCAGTATTGAAGGCGTTTCCACCCAATGCCATACGGTCCAGGAGAAATTGTATCTGGTCATCCAAAAGGGCAATGGCTGTCCCCCGTCGCATCACTTCGAAAGGCGGGACGAAGCGATGGTCGAGATCGGGTTCAACCTGGGCGGGTCGATTCAATGCGAAGTCCGGCAGGGAGCGGGCGCTTGCCAGACCCTGAAGGTCCGGCCGGGGCAGGCGCATATCGGCTTCTATCCGGACTGCTCCGGGATATTGGAGTACTCCGGGGACCAGCCCGTGCGCTGGGTGGGGATATTCGTTCCTGCCTGCATGTTCCGGATGTTTTTTGACAGGCCGCTGGATGATCTGGGTTCCCGGGGCACGGATCTGGGCCGAAAATGCCTCGTGTACAAGATCGTCAGTTCCATCACGGCCGATATGAAGGTCGCGCTCCACCAGATTCTGATGTGCCCCTTCATGGGCAAGACCAAGGGCCTGTTCCTGGAGAGCAAGGTGTTGGAACTCATTTCCCATGTGCGCTTCTCTGTGGATCGGTCACCGGAGTGCTCCCGCTCTTCTGCGGTGAACCTGACGGCGGACGGCAACGAGAAAATGTGGCAGGCGAAATCCTTTTTGGACGAGAACCTCGAGAGCCCGCCTTCCATTTTAGAATTGGCGCGGCATGTCGGCGTGAATGAATTTCTGCTGAAAAACGGTTTTCGGCAGGTACACGGCATAACCCCCCACAGATACGTGGCGGAGCAGCGGTTGGAACGGGCGCGGCTGTTCCTGTGGAAACGCCAGATGAATGTGACCGAAGCGGCCTTTGCCGTGGGGTACTCCAGCCTGAGCCATTTCGCCAAGATCTTTCGTGCTCGGTTCGGAGTCAACCCGCACGAATATTTGGCGCAATCGGAGAATTCCCTCGACCTTGCTCCCGTGGCCACAGGCAGTGGCGGGCGGGCCGTGTGACCCCCTCACCCTCCCGGACGGCGAGATCCGGGCCGGGGAACGGCCCGGATGACTCCTTCTGGCGTCGGTTTCGCTCCGTGGACAGTTAGTTAAGCCCCCACGGCTGGTCTACAGTGGACGGCATCTGAAATCCCTCAAGGGATTTTAGGGTGTTGACTTCTCTTTCGGACGTCATTTTCGAAACACCACTGCCGTCCGTTGAAATCGACCGTGGGGAGCTTATGTTCCGGGAAAATCTTGCAGCGTTGCAATGGCTTTATCGGATCTCCGTCGGCAACAGGATCCATCTTTTTTTTTCCATACTGCTGGCGGTTGCGGGCGGTGGCGTCAGCCTGGTGCCGCCCTGGGTCGTCTACCGCATGTCCATACCCCTTCTTCAGGGGGCGCCGTTGCCAGCTCCGGTCTGGCAGTTGCCACTTGTCGCGCTGATCGCCATTGTCCTGCGGTACGCCCTGCAGTTCGCGGCGACCATACTGTCGCACATGGTGGCGTTTCGCCTCTACAAGCGGTTGCGGCAGGATATCATAACACACTTGGGCCGACTGCCCATGGGGTTTTTCTCGGCCCGTTCCTCCGGCGCCATCCGCAAGATACTGGGGGAGGACATCGAGAACCTGGAAATCTTCATCGGTCACCACGTGCCGGACACCGCCAAGGCCCTGGCCGTGCCGGTCATGGTTTTTTCCATTCTGGGGTGGCGGGATATCCTCTTCACGCTTTGCATCGCCCTCCCGCTGTTCTTTGCGGCGATCGCCCTTACGGCGATGTACAGAAGCCAAAAGGGCCGGATGAAGGAGTACCATGACAACGTGGAGAACATGAACGGCGCTGTCGTCGAATATATCAAGAGCATGCCGATCGTGAAGATCTACAATGTCACTATGGATTCATACCGCCAACTGAAGAGGGCGATCGACAATCAGGTCGAGATAGCTTCCTCATGGGCGCGGGTGACGACGCCTTTCTACGTTCTGTTCAAGGTCGGGCTCGATTCGGCGCTGCTTTTTTTGATGCCCTGTGCCATCGTTCTGGCAGCCCACGGCGCTTTCGACGCCCGGCAGTGGCTGCTGGCCCTGGTGCTCGGAATGGCGATGCTCGGCCCCATAGAACAGATATACACTTCGAGCAGCCTCCTGGCTTCCCTGGTAGAGGGCATAACCCGGATCGACGGTCTGCTGCACGCGCCGTCGCTCGAGATGCCGCAACATCCCGAGCTGCCGGAGCATTTCACCATCGAGTTCAAGAACGTCGGTTTCTCCTATGAAGGCGGGCAGGCGCTCGACGGTGTTTCCATGGTTCTCAAGGAGGGGCAATTCCATGCCTTTGTCGGCGAGTCCGGATCGGGGAAAAGTACGGCGGCCCAGTTGCTGCTGCGGTTCTGGGACGTGGAGCGGGGCGCGATTCTCGTCGGCGGGAAGGATGTGCGCCGCATCCCCTTCGAGTCACTGATGTCCATGGTCGCGTTTGTCTTTCAGGACTCGTTCATGCTTGAGGCCAGCGTGGCGGACAACATCGCGCTGGGCTGTCCGCAGGCTACGCGGGAAGAAGTGGCGGCGGCAGCCCGGCTCGCCCAGGCCGATGCCTTCATCCAGAGGCTTGACCACGGGTACGACACCCTGATCGGCACCGGAGGCATCCATTTGAGCGGCGGCGAAAAGCAGCGCATTTCCATTGCCCGGGCCCTGCTCAAGGACAGCCCTATTCTTGTCCTGGATGAAGCGACTTCGTCCAACGACCCCGAAAACCAGCTGGATATTTCCAAGGCCATCATGGCGTTGGATGGCAGGAAGACCGTCATCCTGATCACCCACCATCTCTCCTCCGCCGTGTGCGCGGACGCCATTCACGTTTTCTGCCGCGGGAGGCTGACGGGCAGCGGGCGCCATGAGCAGTTGTTGCGGGACAACCCAGAATACCAGCGGATATGGGAGAATGCGGCGTCTTCGGAGGGCTGGGCGCTCGCGGCGGCAGAAGAGGAGGAGCGTCATGCTGGACTTAATTAGGAAAATCACCGGAAGTGAAATGGGAGAGCTGCACCGGGGGGTGGCCTTCGCCGTCCTGGAAAACGGCGCCGTGGCAGGGGGGCTGGCCTTTTTCAGCCTGTTTTTCATGGCCCTTCAGGGCGGCGCCGACGCCCGCCTGCAGTGGATCTGGTTTGCCGGAGTGTGTTTGTGCTTTGTGGCCCGGGTTGAGTTTTCCGTGGCGGGTTTTACGCGGAGCATAACGGCTGCATACCGTATCACGGCCGGGGTGCGCCTGCGACTCGGCGACCATTTCCGCAAACTGCCCATGGGGTTCTTTTCCAGAAAAGATCTGGGGGCGCTCAGCAACGCCGTGCTCCAGGACACCAGCCTCATCGATTTTCTCTTCTCGCACATTCTCGTTGTCTTGATCTCCAGCATCCTGCTGCCCGTTTTCATCGCCTGCGTCCTCATCTCCCTGGATGCGACGCTCTTCGCCGTCGCCGTCATCCCGGTGCTGCTGGCCTTGCCTGTCCTGGCCAAATCCAGGCGCATCATCAAGGAACAGGGGGCCCGCCGCCTTTCCTTCATAGACAAGACGGACAGCGCCGTCCTGGAATACATCCAGGGTATTCGGGTCATGAAATCCCATGGCGTGGTCGGTGCCCAGAACAGGAAACTGATGGAACTGGTCACGGAACTGTCGCGCAAGAGCATCCGGATCGAAACCGCGACCCTGGGCCAGGGGCTGATTTTTGCCGCCATCGTGGATTTTGGGTTTGCCCTGCTGCTACTGGCGTCCGCCCTCCTGTACAATGCGGGCCAGGTAACGGGCGTGACCGCCATTTTGTTCCTGGTGATCGCCTACCGCTTTTACGCACCTTTTCTCGACCTGATGCAGTTTTCGATTCTGGCCCAATACGTGGTCAATGCGGCGAAGCGGATCGAGGAGTTGCTGGAGCAACCGCAACTGCCCTGTCCCGAGGCCCCGCTGGAGCCTGGGCGCTTCGACATCGAATTCTCGGATGTGAGTTTCGCCTACGATGCGAACCAGGTGCTCGGAAACGTGAGCTTCCAGGCGAGGGAAAAAAGTATGACCGCGCTGGTCGGTCCTTCCGGTTCCGGTAAAACGACCATCACCAATCTGATGGCTCTGTTCTGGGATACCTATCAGGGAGAGATCCGTATCGGCGGGGTGGATATCCGCCGAATGGATCCCGAAAGGCTGCTGGGGCTTTTCGCCTTTGTTTTCCAAGATGTCTATTTGTTCAGCGACAGCGTGATCAACAATATCCGGGTGGGGAACTCCGCCGCTTCGCGCGAAGAGGTCATCGAAGCGGCCAAAAAGGCGCATTGCCATGAATTCGTCAGCCGGATGTCCGAGGGGTACGACACCATGGTCGGCGAGGGCGGCTGCACGTTGTCCGGCGGTGAAAAGCAACGGATTTCCATAGCCCGGGCCCTGCTCAAGGACGCGCCGATCATCGTACTGGACGAAGCCACGACTTCCCTCGACCCGGTCAATGAGAAGCTGGTCCAGCGGGCGGTCGAGGCCTTGGTGCGGTCGAAAACGCTGATCGTCATCGCCCACCGCCTGCGTACCGTCACCAGGGCGGATCAGATCGTTGTCCTCGAACGGGGCAAGGTCGTCGAGCGCGGCACCCACCGCGAACTTTTGGCCCGCCAGGGTCGCTATCAGGCCATGTGGGATTCCATGACGGGCAGGGCAGGGGCCGAAGGCTAGCGCGTCCGGAGGCCGGGCGGCCTTCTGCAGCCGGCCGCGAGCGTGAAAAACCGGGTTTCCCGACAAGTGAAAAGCGGGAGGGTGGGACTTGCTTCACCTCGGCGATTCATTCTGCGCCGGAGGTGGGGCTGGTGCGGTATTCGTTCCGTCAGATCGACCCCGCCGCCAACGCCGTCGTGGTCGTTGGCATCAAGGAGTTGAGCTATGTCCGTCTCGATAAGGGCGTGTGCCGCGCATGCCGGCCCCGACCAGGCGATCTGTGCCTGCGCCGCGTCTGGGTACTGCCGGCGGTTCCATGACGTTTTGGATGCGATTCGGCGGCACCTCGACGGGCTGCCGGAATCCCCCCCGGACGGGGACGAGGGGCTGCGAAAGTACGCAGTCGCTGTCGGGGAGGCCCTGGCCTGCCGGGACGAAATCCAGGTGCTGCAACGGTTGAGTCTGCAGAAGGGATTCGAGTTGCAGCCCTCCGGTGTGGAGGGGGAGGAGGACTTCCGGATCTCCGGGCAGGCGATGCCGTTGGCCTGCCAGATCATCCAGGCGTCGTGTTCGCTGGTTTCCATCAGTCCCTGAAGCACGGCGTCCTCGATCAAGGTCCCTGCAGCAATGCCGCCGGTGCTCGCGTTGTAGAATTTTCCGGCGAATTTGGGCAGGCCAACATAGACCATGGACGCAGGCACGAGGATCGGCTGCCCGGTGTACAGGCATTGGCCCCAGACCCAATCGACCGGCGTGCTCTCCGCAAACGGTTCGTTATTTCTGTAGAAGAGGACGGTGCCGATTCTCCGCTGAACGTCCAGCGTCCGGTCCCGGACCGCATTCCGGGGAGCACGGAGCAGGGGGACATTGCCGCGGGGTTCGGAGCACAGGCGCTCCACGGCTTCAAATGCGGCGGAGAGGTAGGCCTGGTTTTTGTCCACCCCCTTGCCGGTCCCCAAAACGCCGGTTTTCCCCGGGGTGCTCAACTCCGCCCGGGACGAGGGAATGACGTCGTCCAGAAGGCCGGTGCGGAGTTCGCGCACCTGCATTGTCGCGCCCATCCGGTCGATGGCGGATTCGACCAGGCCCCTAGCCGCCCGACTGTCCAGCGCCCTGTGGCCGTTGTCCAGTCTGCACGTGGGGACGTCTTCCCGCGTGAAGCCGCCGGAGGCAGAGGCCGGAAACGTCTCTGGGCTGTCGTGAAACAGGGGTCCGAAGCCGCCGTGGCAGGCCGGGCAACCGGCGTTGTGCGCGAACCGTGTCGTGGAGGCGTCCGGTCGGGGATGGAGAGGAATGTGGGTTTGGCATCCGGCCAGGGCATTGGAGCCCCCGTCCACTGCGGCGGCCAGTTGATCCAGCACCGTATCACGGCTCTGAGCCCGGCGTTCCAGTCGCCGGCCGTCATCGGCACGGCCGCCACGATCTGGTCAGTTTCCTCTCTGGCCAATCCTATCCGCCCGCGTTTATGCAGATTCTCGTGCAGCCAGGTGAACAGACAGCCGAGGCACGGTGTCTGGTTCGGGACGACCACCGGCCCGGCCACAAGGTCCTTTCCGTTGTGGTAGACGAAGCCGAAAGGCCTTCCGGAACGCAAGCTTCGTGCATTTATCCGGGAGAGTTCCCCCCCGCGTGGCTGATGCCGGGCAGATGATGTTCACGCCGCATCCGGCGTCGGCGGGATCGTGTCCCTCGCCATGGGCGAAGCAGCGGAGCGCCGCGCCGGGGTCTTGCCGTTGCAGGCATCCAAGCACCATGTCGGCTAGAAATCCAGTGCCGTATATGTTGGCTTACGTCAGGCCCCGATCTTTCTTTCTCTCCGGGCGGGACCGACCAGTATGCCGGCCTGCAGCAATTTTTTTTCCAGCGGGGAGAGGGAACGTTGTTCCTGCCGCCGGGTGTCGTAGTTTTCGAACCACGTGGCGGTGCCTCCCGACTGGTTCCAGTGCAGCCGTTTAATTTTCCCGTACAGGGAGAATATGCTTTCCCCCTCCGTTGAACTGAGGATGGAGAGATATGGATTGAGTTTCAGAGGTAATATCTTATTGCTGATGGCGGTCATTGTACAACTCCTTGAAAGCGAGCCTTCGGTCCCGGTAACCGAATTTGACGGGCTGATGGAAAAGCCGGTCCTGGGGGAAATTCTGGAGTGGCTGGGAAGGGTTTTGCAGCCCCGAGACGATGACCCGCACGCCGGAATGCCGAATTCCTCCCGGGTCAGGTTGACGGCGATCACGTCGCTGCCAGGGGCGTTTTGGCCGATTCGGTCCCCGATCACCCGAATGTCCTGCGAAATGCTGCGGGACGACCTGTCCGGCAGGGATTGGTAGTCGGGGCTTGATCATTCCGCCTGCCTTGCTGCGGTGCTCCGCGTTTGCCGCCGCGTACTTGGGCTTGCCTGAAAAAATTCCCCGTTCGGATCAAAAAATGACCCGTCTCGGGTTAGCGCGAACGCATGTCCCGATGTATTGATCTTGAAAATCAATCTCGTCCAAACTCCGTGCCCCATCCTCAAAGCGTTCGTTTCCGGTCGCTGGCACAGGTTTTCGGGCGAAGCGTAAGCACAGGGGGCCCTCGTTCATGCTGGTGTTGCGACTTCTCATCATCTTCATGTTGCTGCTTTTGCCTGCCACCGCCTTCGCCGAAGACCGCGCGGAAAAAGGGAAAAGCGACTCCGATAAACCCAAAACCCTTGTTCTCGAACCGGTGACGGTAACCGCCACCAAGCGCGAGGAAGATTTAGAGAAAGTTCCGGCCAGCATCTCCACGGTGCCTGACACGCAGATCGAGGAGATGAGCGCCTGGAAGCTCGGCGAGGTCATGGACACGCTGCCCAACGTCTGGATGAAAAACGCCACTTCCGGGGATGGCATCGTGATTCGCGGCCTGTCGTCCTTTGACACCTCCATCTATTCACCGGTGGGGCTCTACGTGGATGGCGTGCCCTACCCGGTGACCTACATGCAAAACCTGCTTTTCCTGGATGTGGAACGAATCGAGGTATTGCGCGGCCCCCAGGGGACACTGTACGGCCGAAACAGTGAAGCGGGAGTCGTCAATGTGGTGCTCAAAAAGCCGGATAATCACGTGAGAGCCAGCGCATTCACGGATTACGGCAGTTACCACACGCTGCGTGCCGGAGCCAACGTCAGTACGCCTCTGGTCAAGGATACGCTTTTTTTTGCCGGAAATTTCGTACGATATCACACAGATGGCTACATGTATAACAATTACAAAAGCGACAACAGGGCGGCAAAAGACGAATCCATGCAAGGACGCGGTGTTGTGCGCTGGACGCCGACAAGCGATTTCGATTTTCGTCTGAGCATGGACGCGAGCCATACCGACAAGGGGATCGGAAGACTGCGGTACGAAACGGGGAAAAATACGACAAGCCGCTTTCACGTCATGTCAGATGCACCGGATGATGCCGAAGAAAATGTTATCAATCCATCTTTGACAGCGAAATATTCCGGGGCTGATGTTGAAGTAACGTCAATCACCAGCTATATGGATTATCGCTACCAGTTTACATCCGACCTCGACCGCACATCCAGGTTCACGAGCTATTCAGATCAGGACCTCAAGCAGCAGGGCATAACCCAGGAATTGCGCTTTGCCTCGCCGGGGAAGCAGCGTCTGAGTTGGCTTTTCGGTCTGTTTGGCAGTTCCACGCAATCCGATGTGCAGATGAACCGCATCCGCTCCGTTTCTAAAGCCTCGACCTATGCCGATACGGACGCCACGGAATCGAGCTGGGCCGCTTTCGGGCAGGCGACCTATTCCATTCTGGACAATCTGCGCCTCACGGCCGGCCTGCGCGGCGAATATGCCCTCGCCCATGGCGGCCAGACCTACCGCACAGGCACGACAAGCCTGATCGGCTACAGCAAGGAGCTGAACTCATTTGAATTTCTTCCAATGGCTTCCCTGGCCTACGACCTGACACCCAATGCCACGGCCTATGCCACCTGGTCCAACGGCTTTCTCGCCGGCGGGTTCAATTATTACGCGGCCGACAGCCTGTCGACGTTCTATTACCAGCCCGAGCACACCACGAACTACGAAGTTGGGCTCAAGACCAACTGGTTCGACAACAAGCTCACGGCCAACCTCGCCCTTTTTTATATGGATATCCGCAACAAACAGGTGCGCGAGGAAGATCCCGCCGGCGGCATCGGGGTGTGGAAGTTCACCAACGCCGGCCGGGCGCATTCCCAGGGCGTGGAAGTCGAGCTGACCGGGAAACCGTTTGCCGGTCTCGAGCTGCAGGGTGGGCTTGGCTACACGTATTCGGTCGTGGACGACTGGACCGTCAACCAGGACGGCGCGCCCTACAGTTACAAGGGCAAACGTCTGCCTTGGGCCCCGGACCTCACCTACCATCTCGGGGCTGGCTACACCCATCCTTGCGGCCTTTTCGCCCGTGCCGACCTTTACGGTGCCGGCACCCAGTATTTCGATGCTGAAAACAGCCTCAAGCAGGACGGTTTCGCCCTGGTCAATGCCCGAGTTGGTTACACCTTCAAGCAGTGGGAAGTTGCGCTTTGGGGCAAGAATGTCTTTGATGTCTACCACGCCACCAAACGCGTCCGCGACAGTTCCGGCAACGTGCTGGTCGAGGACGGGGAACCGCAAATGTTCGGTGCTTCGTTAACCTGGAGGTTTTAGCACATGGCAAAGTATACGGCCGAAAACCCGGCACAGGAACAACGTCCCTCTTTCCAGCCCTTAGCCGAGTGGCTGCTCGGGCCGGTGCGCATGGCCCTTCTCGACGCGGCGGTAAGCCTTGGCGTCGCCGACATCCTTGTCGAAACGGACGACCCGGAGGCGATTGCCGGGCGTCTTGGAACGCACCCGGGCAACACGCGGCATTTCCTCGACGCCCTGGCCGCTCTGGGACTGGCCGAAAAAAAACAGGGCCGTTACACTAATACCCCGCTTGCCGACTGGTATCTGCGCCGGGACAGGGAAACCTATCTGGGCGGTCTGGTGGGGAATCTCAAAAGGTTGGAGCACAGCAATCTGTCGCGCCTGACGGAACTGCTCAAATCCGGGCCGCCCCCCGTGCCCCCGGAAAAACGGCTGGACGAAGCCCACTGGAAGCGTTCCGCCAGGGACCTTGCCTGCTATCAGAAGGCCGGCTTGGCCGATCTGGCCGCCGATATCGTCGATGCCCTGCCCGAAAGTCCGAAGCTGCGCCGTCTGCTCGATCTCGGGGGCGGACCGGGCGTGGTCGGGTTGGCGATTCTGGCGCGCCATCCGGGCATGCAGGGCGCGCTCGCCGATTTGCCTCCCGTCATCGAAGTGGCGCGGGAGGAAATCGAGGCGGCCGGTATGGCCGGACGGGTGGCGCTTTATCCCGGCGACTACAACTCGGCCGACTTCGGCTCGGGCTACGACCTCGTCTGGGCCAGTCACAACCTGTATTTCGCCAAGGATCTTAAGGTGTTTTTAAGGCGCATCCTGGAAGTTCTGAACCCTGGCGGCGTCTTCATCAGTTTCCATGAGGGCCTGACGGAAGAACGCACCAAGCCCGAATTTTCCGTCCTCTCCCGACTGTCCTTGTCCCTCGAAGGCCAGGACGTGTCGTTCGAAGCCGGCCAGATCGCCAAGACCGCCTTGGCCGCCGGATTCGCCACCGTCGAGACGAGCGTCCGCGACATCCCGATGGGAGCGGTCCAGGTGGACATCTTGCGCAAGGCCGGCAATCTCGATGAGGTCTCGGCATGACGCGTCGCCGATTCCTGCAGGCGCTGGCGGCCTTGTCCCTGGCGGCGCCGGCTTTTGCCGAGCCGGCGTCCGCGATTCGGGTATCCGGTCCGGCCGTGGCCGAAACCCTGCCTTTGCTGGTTATGGAGCGGTGGGGTCCATTGCCGGGGATTGCCCGTACGGTGGTCTTTACCCCTTGGCATGCACCGGACCAGTTGCGCGCCATGATCGCCACGGAGGACGTGGATGCGGCACTCATGACCACGGCCTCGGCCTGCACCCTGGCCAACAAGGGGGTGCCCGCGACTGTCGTGGCCCTCACATCGAGCCCGGTGTGGCTGGTGTCTTCGGATGCCGCGCTGTCACGCCTGTCCGATCTCGACGGCCGGGAAGTCCTGCTGCCGTTCGGCCCGGGCGAAATGCCGGATTTGCTTTTGCGGGCCTTGGCCGGGCGGGCGGGCGTCTCGTTTGTCCCCCGGCATGCGGGCAACGCCCTGGAAGCCGCCAATCTCCTTTTACTCGGACAGGGACATTGCGCGCTTTTAAGCG
>JAWRKJ010000323.1:0-4630 GCA_040307025.1 Desulfovibrionaceae bacterium
AGTGCAATTCGGGCCGAATCTTGCCAGCGGTGAAGCCTTTTTGCCCTGGTGGGAGACCACCTTTGACGCTGCCCGGGGGCAGCGCCCGGTCCTGCCGTAAAAGCGCCCAACCGACGAGGAGGTTTCCATGGCTGTCGTTCCCCGCCTAGCCATCCTCCGGGTCATGCTCGTGTCGGGCCTGGCTGTCCTGGCCGTGGCCGCCTGTTTCCGTTCGGATGTCCCGGAAGTGCGCCTGGGCTTTGTGGCCACCTTCAGCGGCGAGGATTTCCGTTCCGGCCGGGATGCCCTGGAAGCGGCGCGGTTTGCCGTGGACCAAGCCCTGGGACAGGGCCGGCCGACCATCGGCGGCCGGGCCTGCCGCATTCGTCTCCTGGTCCGCGATGACCTGGGTTCTCCCGACGAGGCGGCCAAAGTCGTGCGGGAGCTGGCCACGAGCGAGCACGTCACGGCCGTGATCGGCCCGTATGCAAGCGGCTTGGCCGATGCCGCCGCCAAGGCCGCCGAGGCGGTCGGCGTGCCCTTGGTCACGCCCTCGGCCACGGCCGCCGTGGTCACGGCCGGACGGCCCCACATCTTCCGCATCGCCTTTACCGACGCGTTCCAGGGCATGGTCCTGGGGCGGCTGGCCGTGCAGGAACTCGGCCTGCACCGGGTGAGTGTGGTGGCCAATGCGGACAATCTGGCGAGCCGTTCCCTGGCCGCGGCCTTTGGGCGGGCCTTTGCGGCCTGCGGTGGGGACGTGAGCCTTTTGACCTACCCGGATCGGGACCGGGATTTTCGTCCGCTGCTACGTCAGGCCCTGGCCAAGGACCCCCAGGCGCTGTTTTTGCCCAACCCGAACAAGGAAGTGGTGCTTCAGGGCCTGGCCGCCCGGAGTCTTGGCTTTACCGGTGCGCTTTTGGGCGGGGATTCCTGGAACGGGCCCGAGGTTTCCAGCTTGTCGGCCTTTCAGGGCGCGGTGTTCGTGGACCACTGGCGCGAGGATGCCCCCGGGGAGACTTCCAAGGCCTATGCGGTCGCCTTTCGCAAGGCACGCAAACGGCCGGCCACGGAACTCGGCGCCTTGACCCAGGATGCCGTGGACGTGGTGCTCGACGCCGTGGCCCAGGCCGGGAGCATCGCGCCCGAGGTCGTGACCCGGGCCCTGATCGCCCTGCCGCCCCACGACGGGGTCACCGGCCGTTTCGACTTCGAGGACGACGGCAACCCGGTCAAATCCTTGTGCCTGACCCGGGTGACCGGGGACGGCACCCGGCTTGAAAGCGTGGTCGTGCCTCCGCCCGAGCCCTGCCAGTGACCGTTTCGGGGACGGGGGGCGCGCTCCTACGTGAGGCTTTCCAGAATGGTCCGGACCCGGTGGCGGTAGGTGTGGGCGGCGGCGATGTGGGTCCGCCAGGCCGCAATGAGCGCGGTCCGCTCCTGGTCCGGGCGCCGCAGCAGTTCCGGGATCTCCCGGGCGGTGCGGTAGGTGATGGGGCGTGTGAGTTCCGCCGGGAACAGATCGAGGCCGGGCGTGGCATCGGTGAGCAGACAGCCTCCGGCCGCCCAAACATCGAAATGACGCTGGCTCAAGGCGTGGGGAAGCAGCAGGCTGGCCGCGCCGAGCACGTACCGGGCCGAGGCGTAACGCCCCGGCAACCCTTCCCAATAGTCCACGCAGGGCAGGGCCGTAAACGGCTCGTCCAGCAGCTCCCGCCAGGCCTCGTCGCCGCACACGGCCAGCCGTCCCGAGCGCGCGGCTTGGCGCAACACCCTCACCCGCCAGTCCCGGGTCAAAGCTTCGGCGCCAAGGCCCACGCGCCGGGCGTCCCGTCCCGGCCAGAACGTGTCGCAGCCCAGCCGTTTCGCCCACCAGCCGAAATCCGGGCGTTCCCCGCGTTCGAGCATGGCCCGCGCCTCGGTTACGCGTTCCGGGCGCAAGTGCAGGCCGGAAAAGACGAGCTCCTTGTCCGGAATGGCGCTGCGGCCGACATAGAGTAGGGACTGCGCCAGCTCCGGGTGGTCGGGCGCGGCCTCGAAAAAATGCCGGCCGGCGGCCAGGGGCAGGACCTGGACCTGGCGGGCGCCGTGGCGGGCGAGCGGCTCCACGCACCAGGCATCGGTGACAAAGAGGCGCAGCGTGCGCCAAGCCGCGTTGCGCACGCCCGCGAGTACGAGAAACGGGTTGTCCAGGCACCAGACCGCCACCGGCACTCCGGCCCGGTCGAGCAGGGCCTGGACTTCGCCGGAGCGGTCGAGGCCGGCGAAATTGAGGCTGAGCGCCAGCACCGGCCGGGTCTGTTCGAGGCAGTCGAGCAGATCGGCCCGCTCCAGGCTGCGCACGACCAGATTTTCGTCCCGAAAGGCCTGACGTACGTCCGGGGCCAGGGTGCTGCCCGTGCTTGCGCCGAGCAGGACCGTGCCCGGACCGGATGCCGCGTGGGCGGCCGGGCAGGGCAGGAGCAGGGCGGCCAGGAAGGGCGCCCAGAAGCCGGGGAAAAGCCGCCGGCCGGCTCCGGAAAACAGGATGTTTTCCTCGGCCAGGGGGTCGAAGGTTTCGATGCGCTGCCAGTCGGTCGGGATGGCCGCGTGCCAGTCCTCGTCCATCTGCTCCCACAAGGCCGGGCATTCCACATAGCGGACCCGGGCCTCGGGCGGCAGGGATTCGGCCAGGGCCTTGGGATCGGGGCCGAGCCCGAGGATCAGCCAGTCCCGGCTTCGGGAGGAACTCACGACATCGTGGCCAGGGGCCAGGCGCTGGAGCTGGCCCAACTCGTCGGTGACGCGGAAGCTGTGGTGCGGTCGCGGCATGGCATGTCCTTGTGGGGCATCTGTCCGTGCCGGGTGATAAGCCGGACCGGGCGCCGCGTCGAGGCCTGCCTGGCAGCTCGGTGCAACCGAAAGCGTGCCGGGATTCCAAAGGGCGGAGCCCATTGGCCGCCGGAGGCATCGATTTCGCCTTGTTTGCCGCAGATGGCCGTGATCGGGGCTGGACACGGCGGCCGGCTGCGGGCACCTTGGCCCGGCCGGGAGGGGCTTGCCGATGACGCTGGATGGACCACTTTTCCTTTATTATTTTCTGCCCTTTGTCCTGGGCGTCTTTTTCCTGTGCCCGCGCGCGGGCCGGGTGTGGGTGCTGCTCGGCGCAAGCCTCGTCTATTTTTTCCTGGCCGATGCGGCCGGCATGCCGGTCCTGGTCGGGGCCACGCTGGGGAATTTCCTGCTCGCCCGGGCTGCGGGGCGGGCATCGCCGCGCGGCCGGGCCGGACTGACCGCCTTGGGCGTGGTCGCCAACATCGGCCTGCTCGCCTTTTACAAATACGGGCCGTTTCCCGCGCCGCTTGGCATTTCCTTTTTCACCTTCCAGGCCGTGGCCTATCTCGTGGACGTCAAGCGCGGCACCATGCCGGCCGAGACCAGTCTGACCCGGTTTTCCCTGGCCATGGCCCTGTTTCCGAAAATCACGGCCGGTCCCATTGCCCGGTTCGGGCCGCTTCTGGCCGACATGGGGAAGCTTTGCCCGACCCTGGAGGACTTTCGCCAGGGGGCTTGGCGCTTTGCCGTGGGCCTGGCCAAAAAGACGTTGATTGCCGCCACGCTGGCGCCTTTGGCCGACGCGGCCTTTGCCAAGTCCGGCGGACCGGACATGGGCACGGCCTGGCTCGGGCTCGCCTGCTACACGGCCCAGCTCTATTTCGATTTTTCCGGCTACACCGACATGGCCCTGGGCCTGGGCCGGATGTTCGGCCTTTGCCTGCCCGAGAATTTCGATCACCCCTACGTCTCGAAATCCGTGCGCGAGTTCTGGCGACGCTGGCACATTTCCCTGTCCACCTGGTTCCGGGACTACCTCTACATCCCCCTGGGCGGTAGCCGGGTGGCGCCCTGGCGGGTGCGGTGCAATCTGCTCGTTGTTTTCACGCTGTGCGGCGTGTGGCACGGGGCGACGGTCAATTTTCTGGTCTGGGGCTTGTGGCACGGCCTGTTTCTGTCCATGGAGCGCACGCGCCTTGGCCGGCTGTTGGACGCTTCCCCGGCCGCCGTCCGCCACGGCTATGCCCTGCTTGCGGTGATGCTTGGCTGGGTGTTGTTCCGGGCTCCGGACCTGCCCGGGGCCTGGGCCTACTTCCGGGGGCTGTTTTCTTTTTCCCTGGACGGATTCGCCTACACCCTGGCCACGGGCGTGGACCGGGCCAAACTCGTGGCTCTTTGCGCGGCCGTGCTGTTTTCCCTGCCTCTGGCCGGGGTTTGGGAGAAATGCCTGGCCCGGCTGGCCGGCCGCCGCCAGGCCCTGGTGTCCGGCTTGGCCCAGACCGTGGCCCTGCCCCTGCTTTTGGCCGCTGCCGCCATGCAGATCGCGGCCGGCACCTTCAGCCCGTTTATCTACGCCAGGTTCTGATCATGCCTCGGTTGCTCGCCCGTCTCCAATGTCTGCTCTTCGTGCTCTTTTTGGCCGCACCGGTGGAATTGGCCCTGCTTGGCGTGCCTTCGGGGCGGCTGGCCGTGGAAAAGCGGCCCCTGGCCCCGGCTCCGGCGCTCTCCGCCCTCTGGCGCGATCCGGCGGGCTTCGGTCCGGCCCTGGCCGCCCATGCCCGGGACGCGGCGCCGTTTCGCGACCACCTTATCCGCACCGGATTCCGGCTGCGTCTGG
>JAWRKJ010000324.1:0-6423 GCA_040307025.1 Desulfovibrionaceae bacterium
GGGCTTGGCGTCCTTGGCCCCGGCCCCGGGGATCGACGAGGACATGACCACGTTCTGGCCGGCGGCCCGGGCCATGGCCCGGATCACCACGGTCAGGTCCGTGTCGTACATGCGAAGCGTCACGCTCTGCTTGGGCAACTGCCGCTGGGGCTTGGTCTCGGCCTTTTGCGTCTTGCTCGTGACCGCGGCCTTTTCAAGCTCGATGCGACGCGGACGCACCGTAGGGGAATAGCCCTGAGCCTTCTGAGCCCGGGCCTCCCAGTGTTCGGTAAAGGCGTCCTTCTCCGGCTTGCGCGCGCACCCCGGCACAAGCAGGGCGGCCATCAGCAGATAAGCACACCCCGTGCGGAGCATCATCGCGGTATTTCTTGCGCAGCCTCGCATCATGACTCTCCCATCGCGCGCCCCACGGCGTCGCCGAAATTACTGGCCCAAGGCCTCCTGGCCCTCGTACGGGACGTCTTCCCGATCACCGTTGGCCAGACTTTCCAGGGTCACCCGTTCCGGAGCGATGGCCACGACCTTGAAGCCGCCGCCTTCCAGGGTGTCGCCCTCCTGGTATTCGTACCCGTCAACCACGGCCAGCTTGCCCGAGCCCAGTTCCACATAGCCCGAGTAGCGGTGCGTGGACTGGACCTTGACGGCCTGGCCCCGGTTCAGGGGCTTGTCGTAGACCGCGGCCAGCCGCCAGGGCTTGCCGATGGCCCCGAGCAAGGCCACATCCGTCGGGTTCAGGCCGGCATCGACGGCACTTTTGATCACGGCCTGGATCTGGGCGGCATCGACCTTGTTGTCGGCCGGAGGGGCAAAAACCGGCTTGTTCCCGAGAAACAAAGATCCCACACCGACCAGGGCCACCAAGCCCGTCACCGCCAGAATGCCTTTTTCACGCCGGGTCATCGCGCTGCGCTCCTTTTCCTGTCCGCCTCAGCGCACGGCCAGCCAGCATTTGAGCGTGAGTTCCCGTCCGTCCCCACCCATCTGGGTGGTGGCGGATTCCACCTTGACCAGGGGCGCGAACCGGCACAGAGCCAGCAAAAATTCGCGCATGGACTCCAGGGCGCCGCGCAGCTGGATCTTGACGGCCAACTGGCCGTTTTTCCCGACCGAGGACGCGTCCGGGCTGACACTGTCCACGGTCAATCCGAGCGGTTTGGCCATGCCGCCCATGATCACCGCCAGTTGCCCGATCTCGGACAGGGGCAACGGTTCGGGCTCCACTCGCAGATTGCCCGACGGCAGGGAGGCTTCGATTTTCTTGAGATTGGCCCGAACCGGGGCGAGCTGGCGCTGGATTTCAATATCCGAGCGCAGGGCGGCGATGCGCAAACGCAAGGCGGCCGCCGCGCGGTATTCCGGAATGAGGAAAACGGCCACGAAGCCCACGGCCACCACCAAGCCGGCCACCAGGGTGGCCAGGGTTCGCGCCGGCAAGCGTCTTTTGAGTTCCGCAAGGGTCATAGGCTTAACGCTCCGCCACCGTGAGCACGATCATAAACCGTAATCCCGTAGCTCCACCGCCCAGGGATTCCAGCTCGTTTTGCTTGACCTGGGCGCTCTCGAACAGGTTCGCGCCTTCGAGGCCCACCACGAAACTGGCCAGCTTGGAGTCGAACAAACGGGAATCACCGGTGATCATGCCCGTGAGCACCACCCGTCCCGAAGCGTCCGGAGTCCGGGTTCCAGATTTGGGATGGTCACCCGGCTTGGGTGCCTCCTTGGGCGGTGCGAACTCACCGGTCAGACTCCCGATGCGCACATCCTCCGGCGCCAGGGACAGCACCGCGCCCCACAAGCCGAGGATCTTGGCCCGTTCGGCATAGGCCTTGGCCGCATCCCGTCTGGTTTTGATCGCGGCGATCCGCTGGGTCAGGACAGACAGGTCGGGCTTGCCGCCCAGGCTGTCCAGTTCCCGGCTCAGGCGGGCCTGTTCGTCGGCCAGTTGTTGCCGGTTCCACAGGGTATCCAGGGAGAAAAAGGCCAGCGCCGTCAGAATCAGGGCCAGCCCGACCAGGGTCCCCTGCTCCAACGCCCGGGCCGTTCGGGCCTCGGACTTGGCCTTGTAGGTGAACAGGGCATTGGGCGTGAGGGCGTTGTCGGACAGGGCCAGTCCCAGGGCCTGGGCATACAGGACGCTCGGCGCGGTCAGTTCCGGGCCGAACCAGCCCGTCAGCGCATGGGCGCCCAGGGGATCGAGGGTGTCACACGGCAAGCCGAGCTGGTCGCCGATATAGCCGAGGAACAGCCGGCTCGCCCCAAGCATTCCCGAGACCGTCAGTTTGGTCACGGCCTCGAAGCCCAGGGATTCGCGGAAATGCTTGAGCGTCATCTCAACCTGGCGCACCAGGCGCGCGGCCGCCGGCTCCAGCAGGGCCATGATTTCGGACTCGGCCAGCCCCTGGCCGGGATTGGCCGGGCTAAGCGATTCACAGCCGTAGATGATGCACCCGAGCAGTTCCCGGGCATCCTCCAGGCTGACCGAGGCGGACGTGGGCGTCTCCTGAGGCAGTGCCGCCAGAGGAGGGGGCGTTTCCACCGGCGCGTCGAGTTCCAGCACGAACCCCGAGTCGCCAAGGTCGAGGCTGTCGAGGTCCACCACCGCCTCCACCGACTCGGACGGCTGGCCCGGCGTCTCCGCAGCCACGGCCGACGCCGCCGGCCTGGCAGACGGGGCAAACGCCTGGCTGCTGCTGCCCTGGCGTCCTTCCAAGCCCTCCAGGACCGCCTGCTCCATCCCGGACATGGAGGTCTTGATGACCCGCATGAACATCAAGGAACCGTTGTTGCAGATCTCCAGGCGCGACCAGTCGCGGCCCACATGCAGGTTGGCCGTGGCCCCGGCAATGTCCGGCACCACGTGCCGCCGGTACAGGGTTTGGTGGGCAAAGGGGTCCATGGTCAGCCCGGTCAGGGGGTAGCCGGCCTGGGCAAAGGCTTTTCTGAGACGCTCAACGACCTCGCGATCGGCCGTATAGGCCAGGGTGGCGAGGCGGGACACGCCTTTCTCAGCCACTTCGCCCCGGCGCTCGAAATCGAAGACCACCGCCGCTTCGTCAAAACCCATTTCCTTCTTGGCGGTCCAAAAAACAGCGTTGTCCACCTGCCGGGACGCCACCTTGGGAATGGTCACATACTGGATATTGACCCGGGAATTCTGGGTGGCGGCCCAAATCCGGGGCTTTTCACCGTCCGCGCACAAGCCGGACAGGGTCTGACGCAGGACGGTCACGAAGGCGTCGGAACCGGGCTCCACGCCTTCCTCCAACGGCACATTGGCCGTTCCCAGCACCTCGTAGTCGAGATCCTGGCCCCGGACCTTGACGCACACCAGCCGCGACGGGGAAATGTCCACCCCGATCTGGACCTGCCGTCCCGCGGCGGAAAAACGCCACTTGCGCGCCCGGATTTTGCTGACGATCGGCTGCTTACGGGCCGCGTCGCCAGGCCCCTCGGCCTTGGCCGACGACCGGATAAGTTGCAGCAGCCGCTCATTCGGCGAAATTTTGCTGTCCTTGCCCACGAAGTGCTCCCGATCGATGCCTCGAAGCCGCCCTATCCCTGCAACCGCGTCATGCGCACCACCTCATCATGGGCGATGCGCCATCCCCGCCCCACCTTGGCCCCGTGGAGCGTGTTGGTTCTGATGAGCTTGCGCACCGTCTGGTCGCTGCATTTGAGCAAACGGGCCACTTCCTGGACGGTATAGGTCTCCTTGACTTCGGTTGTGCGTATCTGCATCCCACATCGCTCCTTATCGCTCACTATCGATACCTACCGTCACGCCGCGGTAAAAAAAAACCGTGACGCCGCCCCCCGGAACGCGTGTGCGCGTTTGACTTTGTCACCCATATCGATCTGCCGTTTCATTCCGTGAAACCCGATGTTCTTCGGTTTCTTCCCCTAACCCGTCGTCTTGCTTGAGACTGTCCGCAACTTTGCGATCCCGGTGCCTGGGGGACATCCCGTATATTTCAAGAGCCGTGCCCAAACACCCCCCCTGTCCGCCGGTTCCACAACCCCGTGGTTTCGTGCTAGGTCCACCCGCACACGCCACCGCCGACCACTCCCGGAGAGCCCATGGCCCAAATCGATGCTTTTTTTAAAATGCTCAAGGAAACCGGCGCATCGGACCTGCACCTGTCCAGCGGTTCCCAGCCGCTGGTGCGCTTGGCCGGACGGCTGGAACGCATCAAATATAAGGTATTGGAGGAGCAGGAGCTGGCGACCCTGCTCTATGAGATCGCTCCCCAGCGGCTCATCGCCGCCTTCGAGGAGACCGGGGACCTGGACTTCGCCTATGCCGCCCCGGGCATCGGCCGTTTCCGGGCCAACTATTTCCGTCAGGAACGCGGCCTGGCCGCCGCCTTCCGGGCCATCCCGGAAGCCGTGCCGAGTCTCGGCGATCTGGGGCTCCCCGACATCCTGGCCGAACTGGCCATGCGCCCCAAGGGCCTGGTCCTGGTCACCGGCCCAACCGGCTCGGGCAAATCCACCACCCTGGCCGCCATGCTCCGCCACGCCAACGAAAACCGACACGACCACATCATCACCATCGAAGACCCCATCGAATACGTCCACAGCCCGAGCGGCTGTCTCATCAACCAGCGCGAGGTCGGACGTGACACGCGATCCTGTGCCGCCGCCTTGCGCGGGGCCTTGCGCGAGGACCCGGACATCATCCTGGTCGGGGAAATGCGCGACCTCGAAACCATCGAACTGGCCCTGGAAGCGGCCGAGACCGGCCATCTCGTGCTCTCCACCCTCCACACCGCCTCGGCGGCCAAGACCATCGACCGCATCATCGACGTGTTTCCCGGCGACCGGCAGGCGCAGATCCGCTCGGCCCTGTCCGAATCCTTATCCGCCGTCCTGTCCCAGACGCTCCTGCGCCGGGCCGACGGTTCGGGCCGGGTGGTGGCCCTCGAGCTTCTGCTCGCCACCACGGCCGTGCGCAACCTCATCCGCGAAAACAAAATCTTTCAGATCCCCTCGATCATGGAGACCGGTCGCGCCCACGGCATGCGCACCCTGGACGACGCCCTGCTCGAACTGGTCACGACCGGCCGCATCGCCCCGGTCGACGCCTGGCGCAACGCGGTCAACAAACCCCGTTTCGCGGACTACGCCCCGGTCGCGCCCGGCAAGGAGGCCTGAGCCGTGGCCGCGCCCCTGTGCGACCGTCTGGTCGGCACGGCCCTGGCCGCAACGCCCCGGGCCTCGGACGTGCTGTTCGTTCCGGGCCGGCCGGTCCAGGCCCTGGTGGACGGTTCCCTGACCGCCCTGACCGGACCCCAAGCCCCGCCGCCCTTGTCGGCCCATATCACCGAGGAACTGGCCCGGGAACTCATGGCCGAGGACGCGCGCCTGACCGCCGATCTCGCCGGACGCGGGTCCTGCGATCTGAGCTATCGCCATCCGGAAGGGGCGCGCTTTCGGGTCAACATCTTCCGGGCCCTGCGCATGTTGCGTCTGGTGCTGCGCCGGTTGCCCGACACGCCTCCGGCCCTGGAAAGCCTCGGCCTGCCGCCGGTGGTGGGGAAACTGGCCGGATTGGCCGACGGACTGGTGCTCGTGGTCGGGGCCACGGGCTCGGGCAAATCCACCACCCTGGCCGCGCTTCTGGCCCGCATCCTCGACACCCGGCCCGTCCACGCCGTCACCCTGGAAGACCCGGTGGAATTTCTCCAGACGCCGCGTCTGGGACTGATCAGCCAGCGGGAGCTCGGCACGGATTTCCCGGAATTCGCCGAAGGACTGCGCGCCGCCTTGCGCCAGGCGCCCCAGGTGCTGCTCGTCGGCGAGACCCGGGACCGAGAAACCGTGGATACGGCCCTCGCCGCGGCCGAGACCGGCCATCTGGTCCTGGCCACCGCCCATACCGACGACTGCGCCGGCGCCGTGACCCGGATGCTGGCCTTTTTCGGCCCGAGCGAACAGGAGCTCGCCCGGTCGCGTCTGGCCGGCTGTCTGCGCGCCGTGGTGGCCCAGCGCCTCCTGCCCAAGCCCGACGGCGGCCGGGTGGCGGCCTGCGAAGTGCTCCTCGCCACCCTGCGCATGCGCCAGCGCATCGCCGCCGGCGAAACCGCCAGTCTCGGGTTCCGCGACATTCTCGAACAGGGCGCCGCCCACGGCATGGTCACCTTCGACGCCTCCATCGCCCGGCTGTTCGCCGCCGGCCAGGTGGACGAGGCCACGGCCCTGGCCCGGGCCACGGACCGCTCCGCCACGGCCCGGGCCCTGGACACGGTCAAGGCCGGCCGGGGCCAGGCGATATCGGACATCACCGGGTTGACGCTGGAGCAGGGAGACGCCTCCGGCGGCGGGGGGGAATAATTCCCCCCGGACCCCCTTGACGGGGGGTAGGGTTCCCTTCAATCTACAGTCGTCCGTGTCTCAATTTTTCCTGATCCCCGTGTGAGGGGT
>JAWRKJ010000325.1:0-3076 GCA_040307025.1 Desulfovibrionaceae bacterium
GCCGGGGGCCCACGCGCACGGCCTCGCGGCTCACGGTCACGGCCGAATCCCCGCCCACGCCGATGGAGCGCGTGCGCAGGGCCCGTACCAGGGTCGGCCGGCCGGCAATGGCAATGCCCTCGTTTTCGATCAGCGGCGCCCCGGCCGCGAACACGGCCATGTCCGTGGTGGTGCCGCCGATGTCGAGGATCACCGAGTCCTCGGCAATGTCGCACACGGCGATGATGCCCATGACCGAGGCGGCCGGGCCGGACAGGATGGATTGGACCGGCACGGACCGCGACACGGACAGGGGCATGGTGCCGCCGTCGGCCTTGAGGATGTTGAGGATGCCCGGAGCCAGGCCCAGCTCGGCCACGGACCGCTCCACGGCGTCGCAAAAACGGTTGTACAGGCGCCACACGGCGCTGTTGCACCAGGCCGTGGCAATGCGCCGGCCGAATCCCAGCCGGCCGGAAAATTCGTGGCCCAACGACACGTGGTCGCCGGCGCCGCGCAACAGCTCGCGCAGGGCCAGCTCCTGGGCCGGCTCCCGGGTGGAAAATTTCGTCACCGCGGCATGGACCCGGATACCGGCCCGGCGGCAGGCGGCCAACCCCTCACGGGCGGCGGCCAAGTCCAGGGGCGCGGTCTCCCGGCCCCGGTGGTCGATGGCCCCGGGCAGGACGTAATAGTGCTCGCCCGTGCGGTAGGCCTCGGGGTCGATGCCCGGCCCGCCGGACACGAACACGCCGACCGGATCGGCCGTGCCCTCGACAATGGCGTTGGTGGAAAGGGTGGTGGAAAGATTGAGCCGGGACACGCAGCCCGGGCCGCACACGGACACCACGCTGGCCAGGACCTCGCGCACCGAGGCGAGGAGATCGTCATGGTTGGTACGCAGCTTGGCACAGGCCACGACGCCGTCTTGGCCGATAAGGACCGCGTCCGTGTGGGTGCCGCCGACGTCGATGCCGCAGAGCATCGGCAACCACTAGCATCAAGGCGTACCGGCGTCGAGATGGCAGGACGGGGTTTTCGTGACTGCCAGGGGGGATGGCTGGCAATCATTTATGGCATGAATATTGTTTGCCCTTGTCATGCCGGCAATTTTGGCAGGGAGACCGAATTCCGGGCGGAAAACGGCATGATAAACATGACGTTTTCGAAGGCTTGTTGGTTACATCGTTCAGGGGCCGAATGAACACTTGAGTTCGGAGCCCGCGACCGCTATCGTTCCCCTCCGCTGCACGTCGGGTGCAACCCGACAATGGCCGTAACAAAGGGGAGAGCAAGTCCCATGACGCAGAGTTCCACAGCCAGACCCATACCGGACACGCCGCGTCCCGCCCCGGACAAGGCGGCCGGCAGGCCCAAGCCCTCCCTGCTCATCGCCGACTGCGAATTCATCAAACCCACGCGCAGCGCCCGGGAACTCTGCATCCTGGAAACCCTGGCCCAGGACGGCAGCCTGTCCCAGCAAAAGCTTGGCCAAAGCAGCTTTCTCTCCGGCGCCATGGTCAACCAGTACCTGCGGACACTCCAGCAAAAGGGGCTGGTCCGCTTCGTGCCCGCGGACAACAAATCCTACACCTACGAGCCCACGGAAGCGGGCGAGGCGTTGCGGCGCAGCCGGTACGCGGCCTATTCGAGCGAGCTTGTGCGCCTGTATTCGGCGCTCAAGGGCTGCATCCGCGAAAAGGTCGGCAGCCTCGAAACCAAGGGAATCCGCAAGATCGCCCTGTTCGGGGCCTCGGAAACCGGCGAGGTCGTGTTGTCCGCCCTGGCCGACTCGCATTTCGACGTGCTGGCCGTAGTGGACAATGACCCGGAAAAACAGGGCAAAATGTTCAAGGGGTATGTGATTTGCTCGCCCGAGGCCCTGCACTATCTGCCCATCCAGGCCGTGGTCATCACTTCGTTCGGGCACCAGGACGCGATTTACGCGCAAATTGCCCCCCTCGCCGCCGACAAAGGCCTGGAGGTCATGAAGTTATGAAGGATTCCATCCGTCTGCGCAGCGGCCGGAGCATCGGCGGGCAGCAGCCGTGTTTTATCGTGGCCGAGGTCGGCAACAACCACCAGGGCCGCCTGGACCTGGCCCTTGACATGATCCGCGAGGCTGCCCGCTGCGGCGTGGACGCGGTTAAATTCCAGAAACGCGACAGCGCGTCCCTGTTTACCGCCGCCGGCCGGGCCGCGCCCTATACCGGCGCCAACAGCTTCGGCCGCACCTACGGCGAGCACCGCGACGCCCTGGAACTCGATATCGAGGCTCTGGCCCGGGCCAAGGCCCTGGCCGAGGCGCTGGGGCTGGTCTTTTTCGCCTCCACCTGGGACGCCGTGAGCCTGGGGCAGATGGCGGCCCTCGATGTCGAGCTGCTCAAGATCTGCTCGGCCGATCTGGTCAGCCTGCCCTTGCTGCGCCAGGCCGGGGCACTTGGCCTGCCCGTCATCCTGTCCACCGGCATGAGTGGTTATCCCGAGATCGACCGGGCCGTGGAACAGCTGTGCCGCTACCACGACAACATCGTCCTGCTCCACTGCAACAGCAGCTATCCCTGTCCCGAGGAGCAGATCGGCTTGCCGGTCATGGCCCGGTTACGCGAACGCTACGGCCTGCCGGTCGGCTATTCGGGCCATGAGCAGGGGCTCGGACCGAGCGTGGCCGCCGTGGCCCTGGGCGCCTGCGTGCTCGAACGCCACTTCACCCTGGACCGCAGCCTGCCCGGCACGGACCACAAGGCCTCCCTCGATCCCCAGGGCCTCGCCCAGCTCGTGTCCATGGTGCGGGAGGTGGAAAAGTCCCTGTGCACCCGCGACAAACAGGTTTTCCCGGGCGAGATCGGTTCGGCCAAAAAATTGCGCAAGAGCATCGTGTTCGCCCGGGACCTGCCGGCCGGACACGTGCTGACCAGGGACGATATCACCATCAAATGTCCGGGCACGGGCCTGTCGCCTCTCCATTGGGACGAGGTCGTCGGCGCGACCCTGCGCAGCCCGGCCCGGTTCGAGCAACAGCTTAACTGGGAGATGCTTTCGCCGGTCGACGGCCAGGGAGGTGCGTCGCCCCTCCCTGGACCCACTCCGCCAGGAG
>JAWRKJ010000326.1:0-3661 GCA_040307025.1 Desulfovibrionaceae bacterium
GCTCCAGCGCGCAACAGGGCCGGTGCCGAGCGGACGGGCCGGCAGCGACGGGAAACGATCCGGTCCGGGGGAACGCCGTTGACCCGGGCGACCGTTGTGCCCCAGGACACCGGGTCCGGTTACGCGGCCGAAAACGCGTTCGGTCGCGCCCCAAACATTCGCAGACTGCAAACGGCTCTTTGCACCACGCTGCCGCAGCCGCGCCTCTTCCCCTCCCCCAAAAAAAAGTGGGGATGGTCCGTTGAAATCTACATCACAATCCGCTATCTTGTAGCGGCTAAAACAACAAATCTTCGCCTTTCATATGGGATGGCTCCTGTGTGTGCCTTCGCATAACCATTCGTTTTAACGCACAGCACTGAAGTCATACGTTTTTAAAATTAGTCAAGCTGTTTGTGTTTTTGGCAGGGGCCATCGCAGCGCACCAGACGTTAACACCCACTCCGACCCAGACTGGTTATAGCCTCAAGCATACACCATGAATATTCTCAAAATCTGTACATACAACAACGGTGGCGCCACCATCGCGGCCAAACGACAGGCCCAGGCCCTGCGAGAGCAGGGGGCGTCCTGCATGTTCCTGTATATGCACGAGAGTCTTGGGGTCACTGATATTTCCGTGGACCGGAAGGAATACGAGATACAGGTCAACATCCCCGCTTCTGTCTGGTCCTACTCCGGACGCCTCGTCACTGCATATAGCAACGGCAACCGCACACCTGTCAGCAACACCTGGCTCTCATTTTTCCACGCCGAAACCATGTGGGACGACACGCTCCTCGACATTTGTCAGGAATTTGACGTGATCCATTTTCATTGGATCGCGCATTGCGTGTCTGCCCGTTTTCTGGAGCGGTTGGGCCGGCTCGGCAAACGCCTGGTGTTTACCGGCCATGATATGAACCATTTTACCGGTGCCTGCCACTACGGGGCCGGCTGCCGGAAATACACCAAGGACTGCCAGGGTTGCCCCCAGCTCGTGACGGACTTCCTGGGACTGGTGTCGAGTTCCCTACGCCTGAAGCTGGCGACCTGTTCCCGCCTGCGCGCCACCTGGCTGTTCCCCAGCCAGTGGCTGGCCAACGAGTTCCGACTGTCCCGCCTCCAGGACACGGCCGAGGCCACCCAGCTGCTGTACAACTGCCTGGACGCCCGGCGCTACGCGCCGGCTCAACCGGAAGCACGCCGGGAACTGCGCCGCACCCTGGGCTTCCAGGAGCACGAGGCGGTCTGCGTGGCCGGGGCGGCCAACAATGCCGAACAACGCAAGGGATTTGCCTATCTGGAAGGCGCCGTGGACCACCTCTGTGCCAGCCTGGCCGGCGACCAGGGACTCCGGCAACGCTGCGTCGTGGTCACCTTCGGCCGGGGCAAACCCTCGCTGGCCTGCCAGTCGCCCTACGTGCGCCACATCCACCTCGGCCCGGTGGGCGAAGAGCGGATCATCGCCCTGTTCCAGGCCGCCGATTTGCTGCTGCTCCCGTCCATCGAGGAGAATTTTTCCAATACGATTCTGGAAAGCCTGCTGTGCGGTTGTCCGGTCCTCGCCTTCGCCATCGGCGGAGTGCCCGACATCGTACAGTCCGGGGTCAACGGCTGGCTTGTGGACGAGGTCTCCCAGGAGCGCTTCTCCAGCGTCTTCGCGGAGGCCATCGAACCAGCAGCCCTGGCCTCGATGCGGACCAAGACAGAGGCTTGGCGCGCAGAACATGCCCGGGACTACGATTACCCCCTGTTCGCCGACAGGCTGCTGCATATCTACGGGAATCCGGCGATGGTCACCAGCGGCCGCACCGGCCCGGAACCGCCTCCGTCCGGGCCGGACGACGCCGTCTATGCAAGCCTGCTCGCCGAGGCCAGGCCGAGCAACGAGCTTGCCTACTCCGTGCTCGAACAGGCCATCATCCGGCATAAACTCCGGGCCGTCGAAAGCCTCGAAACCGGCTGGGCCGAACCGGTCCGCCGCGCCCAGGCCTCCATCCCCGCCCTGATCACCGGCATCACCTCTACCGAAATGCACGAGACCTACGGCCGGGTGGCCTGGCTGTGCAAGCAGGCGGGTGTGATCTTCCGGCCCCGGGCCGGGATGCGGCCGGCCCTCTGCCTGCTGATTCCCAACGAATCCTGGGTCATCTCCGGCCTGGACGCCAGCCTGGACCGGCTGACCACCAGCCTCAACGGGCAGCCGGCCCGTCTCCACCGGGTGGGCGGCCCGGACGACCGCTTCACCTACCTGTGGGTTCTCCCCGATCCGGACAGCCTCGTGCCGGATACCTACAACGCCTTGCGCCTGTCCTGCAGTGCTCCCTATTACGAGGAATCCCAGGACCAACGCCTGATTTGCATATTATACAACCAGATCGCCCTGTACGACCTCAACGTGGTGCTCGACAGTCCCGACGACCTGCCCGACTATCCCACCAGCACCCTGTGCGCCTTGCGCACGGAACAGACGGACTACCTGTGCGACACCTGGAACGCGGAAAAAAACGAGCGGGCCCTTGTGCCGATCGCGGCCCGCCTGTGGCTCGATATCCTGGAGTACGCAGCTCCGTCCGAAGAGGGGCGTTCATGAAACTCGTCATCCTCGACCCCGGATACGCCCATGCCCACGCCCACCATCAGACCGTCGACAGCGGCATCGGCCGGAGCTGCTCCGCCCACGGCGCCCAGACGTTGGTCCTGGCGTCGGTGGACATCCAAAGCGATGCCCTGCTCTCTTGCGCCGAGCATCTCACCGTGCTGCCCTACTTCGTCACCCCGGGGTATCCGGCCCAGGCGGAAGCCCTGCCCCGGCACCAACACGAGGTCCTCAGCCGGAATTTCGCCGCCGAGATCATGGCCCTGTACACCAAGGGAATCCTGGACGGTTCGGAAAACCTTCTCCTGCACACCGGCTACAGTTTCCACTATGCCGGCCTGGCCCGGGCCATCTGGCATGTGGGCGAGCGCATCCGGGGCCGGTTGCTCGTTTCGACCATGTTCCACCCCGGGGCCCGGATATGCGACCGGGAGACTGGCGAGGTCGAATACTTGGACCTGCGGGAATACCTGCGCCACAAGCAGGCCCTCGAACTGCTCCAGGTCGCCAGCGCCCACGCCGGCCTGAAAACCATGCTGGCCGCACCCTGCCGGGCCTATGCCCGCATCTACCAGACCCTCTGGAGCAGCGGCGTGGTGGAGGTGCATCCGGCCGTGTGCCACACGCCGCTGCCCCGGCCCGCGCCCGAGGAGACGGGAGCCCCCCCCCAGGTTCTGCTCTATCTGGGTGGGCCCAAGCATGACAAAGGGCTGCCCTTCGCCGCCGCCCTGGGGGCCGCCGCCGCCCTGGCTCTGCCCAAGGTGCGGTTCCTGTTCCATTTCAACGACGCCTTTTCCGGAGCCGCCGCCTTCGAGGCCGACATAGCCGCCTTGCGCCAGGCAGGGAGCCGGCACGGCAACGTCACCATCCTTACGGGCAACCTCACGCCCGAAACATACAACACCATCATCGCCCAGTCCCAGATCGTCTGCGTGCTCTACGACCCGGCCTCCTACCGGTTCAAAACCTCGGGCGTCTTCTGGGACGCCTTGCGCGCCCCCGGCCTCCAGTGGTTGGTTACCGCCGGCACGTGGCCCCAGGCGGAACTCGACGAAATCGGCCTGCCCCACGCCGGGGTGG
>JAWRKJ010000327.1:0-8976 GCA_040307025.1 Desulfovibrionaceae bacterium
CTGGCTGCTGTGGAGCCTCGGTACGGCGGCCTGCCTGCTGGCCCTGGTCGGCGGGCTGCTGTTTTTCCTTTCCTCCCAGGAGACGCGACCAACAGCCTCCAAAACGACCGGCCGCACGGACGCGCCGGCGCCACCGAAATCTGCCACCGACGCCATGACCCTGGAGCAGGTGCAGCGCGCGGCCGCCAACAACGACGGCCCGGCCCAACTGGCCCTGGGCACCCGCTACGCCTTCGGGCGCGGCCTACCCCAAGACCAGGCCAAGGCCCTGGAATGGTACCGCAAGGCCGCGGACAAGGGCCTGCCCGAGGCCTTCCTGCTGGTCGGCAACGCCTTTCTACTCGGCCAGGGCACCAAAGAGGATCTGGCCCAGGCCGAGGGCTGGCTGACCAAAGCCGCCCAGGCCAAGGTGCCCGGTGCCGCCGAACAGCTCGGCATCTGCTACGACAAGCAGGAAAAATACGACCAGGCTCTCGAATGGCTTTTGAAAAGCGACGCCGAGGGCGACAGGAAAGCGGCTCTGTATATCGGCTATGTCTATGTGAAAAAGGATGACTATCAAAAGGCCATCCCATGGCTGCAAAAATCGGCTGACGCCGGTGATGCCTCCGCGCAATTCTCACTCGGAATGATCTATTATAACGGTATGGCCGGAAGCAAGGATTACAGCAAGGCGGCAAAGTATTTTCAGGAAGCGGCGAACCAGAACCATGCCGATGCCCAATACGTGCTCGGCACCATGTATCATTACGGCATGGGTGTCCCCGTCGATTTGCGCCAGGCGCTTGCGTGGGTCAAGCGTGCCAAGGCCAACGGATATGAAAAGGCGGATAAGGAGTTGCAACTTTTGCAGTAGGCTGATGCAGCATTCGACGCGAGGAGGGGCTATGGATTTACTTCGAAGTGGCAGCTTATGGGGAAAGGCGTGCCGCCTGGGAATTGTGGGCAGTATCATGGCCGGCCTGTTGCTGACGGGCTGCGCCAGCCAGTACGGGCGGCAAACCACGGTGGTGCAATACTATCCGGACTGTTACGCGCCCATTGCCAAGCTACGCGAGGAAGAAAAACAGTTTTTCAAAAACGTGGCCACCGGGGCCGTGGTCGGAGCCTTGGCCGGAGCGGCCATCGGAGCGGCCCTGGGTGATTGGCGCGGGGCCCTGGTCGGGGCCGGGGCCGGCATGGTGGTCGGTGCCGGTGTCGCCGCCGCTTTGACCAAGTACAAACAGATCCAGGACGACCGCCAACGCCGGGCCTATCTGTCCCGGGACATGGCCGCCGAAGCCGCCACCCTCGACCGGGTCGGGCTCAGCGCGGCCCTGGCTTCCAAATGCTATCGACAGCGGTTCGACCAACTCATGACGGACTACAGCGCCGGCGCCATGTCCCGGGAAGAATTCCAGGCCAGGGCCTTGGAAATCATTTCCGGCCTCAATGAAATCGCCACCATCACCAAGTCGTTTAACGGCGAGGCGAACCTGCGCCTGCGGCAATACCAGGATATGCTCGTCAGCGAGGCCCAGCGGGACCACATGGACCTGCCGCCCATGCAGGCCATTCCCATGGAACAACCGGTGCCGCAGCAGCCGCCCGTGAGCCCGAAACACAAGGTGTCGACCAAGTCGCACACCAAGAAAAAGAAGAAGGCGCAGCCGGAAGAAGAGGTCAGCGCCAAGCCCGAAAGCGGTGAAATCCTGTTGACCCAACCCCGGGCCGAGATGGCCAAGGCGGACAGCCGGTCCTCCACGCCGGCAACCGCGACCGCCACAGGTCCCGATGTCAGCACCATGCCCGGTGTCATCTCGACGCGGGATGCGTCCGGTGCAACGGGTGTGAGCACGGCCGTGGGCCCCGATCCGGCCACCATGCCCGGCGTCATCGCCCGGCGCGACAACTACAAGGCCAAGGCCGACGTCCTCGTCAACGTGCAAAAGGAGACGAATGCGTCCATGGAAGCGTGCATCGCCAAGGCGGAAGCCGCGGGCGTGTCGATTCCGAAATCCCTCAAGCCCAAGCCCGAGGCCACCTCGTAACCAGGCCCTTCGTCCGGGTTCCGGCGATGCTGGCGCCGGAACCCGGTTTCAGGGTCTTTCCGCCAACAGCCCTACGCAGCCGCCTCAGGCCGGCCCCTTTACGCATCATGAAAAAATATGTCCTCCCCACCCTTGTTCTCTTGGCGGCAGCCGGAACCCTCGCGTTGTATCTGCGCCCGGCCGGAACGGACTACCAGGGCGACGGCTATGCGTTGCAGGCGCCGCGCAACTGGAAAACACTCCAGATCGCGCCCGTCGATGTCGCGTTTGTGCTCGCGGACGGTCCGGAAAAACGCGCTTTTCGCCCCACGATCACCCTGGTCGTTTCACCAAGCAACGAGGCCATCGCCACCACCAGCGAAACCGTCAAAAACATCCTCGCCGGCCTTGACCAGCCGCAAAACGCCTTTGTCCTGCGCGACAAACAGGACACAACCCTCCATGGATTGCACTGCACCACGCTGACCTACACCCTGACCGCAAACGGCAACCGGCTCGCTGGCACCCTTTCCCTGGTATCGGCCGGGAAAACCTATATTTTCTCCTATACGACCCTGGAAAACGAGCACGAACGCTATCTGCCCGACTTCCAGGCCCTGCTTGCGAGTTTTCACCCGACGTCCTGACCGTCCGTCGCGCTCCGCCGTTTCGCGGTCCCGGAGCTCGTGCCAGGCGTACGGCCCGTCCCTGCAGCGCCCGCAATCCTGTGCGCTTTTAACGGGTGGCGTTCTTTGGTCGCCGCAGTCTCCTTCCCAACCCCGACCGGCCCGAACGCCTCGCGATTTCCCGCCGCATCGGGCGGGCACGCGGGTTGTCTCGCCGCGTCTTTTGGGATAGCAACGGGGCGTCAGAGCGGGCCAGGTTCGCCAGCAGGCCCCGCCGGATAACCCCAATGATCGTCGTCACCCGCATCGAGGACATCCACGACGCCTTAACCGGCTCTTGCCTCACGATCGGCAACTTCGACGGCGTGCATATGGGCCACACCAAGCTGCTCCAGCGTGTGTGCGACCGCGCGAGCGCCGCCTCCCTGCTCTCCGTGGCCCTGACCTTCGATCCCCATCCGCGCCAGGTCTTAAGCGGTCAGGCCGCTCCGCCGGCCATCACCCTGGTCGAACACAAGCTCGAATGCTTCGAGGCCAACGGCATCCAGATCGCCGTGGTGCTGCCGTTTACCCGGGAACTGGCCGCGCTGGAACCCGAAACCTTCGTGCGCGAGACCCTGGTGGAAGGCCTGTGCCTCAAGCACCTCGTCATCGGCTACGACTATGCCTTCGGCAAGGGGCGCAAAGGCAACTTCGAAATGCTCTCGGCCCTGGGCCAGCAGTACGGGTTTTCCGTGGAACGTCTCGATCCGGTCATCATCAACGGCGCCGTGGTCTCCTCCACCCGCATCCGGGACATGGTCCAGGCCGGCAAGGTCTGGGACGTGCGCCCCTTGCTCGGCCGCTTCCATCAGGTGCGCGGCAAGGTGGCCCACGGCTTCAAGCGCGGCCGCAAGCTCGGGTTTCCCACCGCCAACGTGGCCGTGCGCGACGAACTGGTCCCCCTGCCCGGCGTCTATGCCGTCTGGGTGGAAACCGGCGGCATCGTGCGCCCCGGCGTGGCCAATATCGGCAGGAATCCCACTTTTGGCGACTTTGAAATGACCGTGGAGGCCCATATCCTCGATTTCAAGGGCAAGCTCTACGACCAGCCCATCCGGGTGCATTTCGTCCAGCGCATCCGATCCGAGAAGAAATTTTCCGGTCCGGAGGAACTCATCACCCGCATCCGGGAGGATATCGGCCTGGCTCGCATGATCCTGGCCGCTCCCGATGCCCGCCCCTGATACCCGCCATGCACCAGGAACACCTTGCCAGACGAGGCCCCGTCGCCAGCCTGTTGCGACGCCCCCGCATCCTGTGGCGCCGCATGTTGCGCCACTACACCCGGGGAGGTCTGGCGCGCTGGCTGGCCATCGGCGTGGTGGCGGGCTTGCTGTCCGGCCTGCTGGCCGTGCTGTTCTATCTCGGCCTCGAAAGTCTCAAGCATCTGCTCCAGGTGCGCCTGGCCGGGATATCCCTGCCCAGCCCGGCCGGCGAATCCCTCTTCCACGGCTCGCCCGGCCCCTTCCGGCCCTGGCTCATCCCGGTCTTCCTGGGTCTGGTCGGCCTGATCACCGGCTATGTGGTCACCAAATTCATTCCGGACTCCTTGGCCGGCGTCACCGATGGCACCGACGCCACCATCAAGGCCTTTCACCGCAGCGCCGGGCTCATCCGGCCCCTGACCCCCCTGCTTAAAGGCGCCACCGCCATTTTGACCATCGCCGCCGGGGGGAGCGCCGGCCAAGAGGGGCCCATTTCCCAGCTCGGGGCCGGCGTGGGTTCCCTGCTCGCCCAGAAACTGCACCTGACCGCCCGGGAACGGCGCATCCTGCTTTTGGCCGGCGCGGCCGGAGGGCTGGGCGCCATTTTCCGCGCGCCCCTGGGCGGCGCCATCACCGCCGTGGAAGTCATCTATTCCGAGGACTTCGAAGCCGAAGCCCTGCTTCCCTCCATCGTGTCCTCGGTGGTGGCCTACACGCTTTTCACCTTCTTTTTCGGCACCGAGGCCATCATCCAGACCCCTGACTACGGATTCCAAAACGTCTGGGAGCTGCCCTTTTACCTCGCCCTGGCCGTGGTCGTGGCCCTGGCCGCCCGGTTGTTCATCAGCACGTTCTTTTTCTTCAAGCGCCGGGTATTCGCCACCATCCAGGCCCGTTACGGCGTCATCGCCAGCATGGTCGTAGGCGGCCTGGCCATGGGCAGCCTGGGACTGGCCTTTCCCCAGCTCATCGGCGGCGGCTACGGCTGGATCGAACAGGCGGTCAACGGCCATCTCGGCCTGTTGTTTCTGGCCGGACTGTTTTTGGGCAAGATCCTGGCCACTTCGCTCACCCTCGGCTCGGGCCTCAGCGGCGGCATGTTCGCCCCGGCCCTGTTCATCGGCGGCACGGCCGGCGCCATGGTCGGCCAGGCCGGCGCCATGCTGCGCCCGGACATCGTCACCCAGCCCGGGGGCTACACCATGGTCGGCATGGCGGCCTTTTTCGCCGGCGTCGCCCACGCGCCGATCGGCCCCCTCATCATGACCTGCGAGATCACCCAGGGCTATGGGCTGCTCGCGCCGCTCATGCTGTGTTCGGCCGTGGCCCTGGTGCTGTGCGACAAGGTCCACCTCTATGAAAACCAAGTGGACAACAAGTTCGCCTCGCCGGCCCACGTCTCCGACGCCACCAACAATATCCTCGAAGGCGTGCCGGTATCGGCGGCCTTCACCCCGGGCCGGGTGGTCACCCTGGAAGAGGGTGTCACCCTGCGCGGTCTGGCCGATATCATCTCCGGCACCAACGCCTTGGTCTTTCCGGTGAGAAGCCCGGAGGGCAAGCTGACCGGCCTTCTGTCCCTCCAGGACGCCCGGTGCGTGCTGTTCGAGGACTGCCTGGGCGATCTGGTGGTGGTGCGCGAACTCATGCGCCCGGCGGTCACGGTCAATCCGGACATGTCCCTCTACGACGCCATGATGCGCTTCATCGAGACCGATCTCAGCCAGTTGCCGGTGGTGGAGCACGACTCCCCGGACACGGTGCTCGGCCTGCTCAACCGCCAGCACGTGTTCAAGGCTTACACCCAGACCCTGCGGGCCCTCACCAAGGAGCAGTAACCGCTCGCGGCGCCACTGCCCGGTCCCCGATGCGCCGCGGACCTCCGGGGAAAATCAGACGGCCAGCCGGTCCACCGCCCTTGCCCCCGGCGCGCCGACCGCCTATGCACAACCATGTCGTAAGCAACGTCTGCCCGGGAGCGATCCATGCGTATCCGAACAAAATTGCTCGTTTTCCTGCTCATTGTCGTTTTGACGCCGTTGTGTTCCCTGGGCTGGTACGCTTGGCGCCAAACCGATCATCTGGGCCGGCAACTGGCCAATAGCGCCGCCACCGCCCTCGAAGCCAACGCGGCCAAGGAACTCGTCCAGACCGCCGAGATGCTGGAGGAGACCTGCGCCAACAACCTCAACATGCTGGAGACGGCCCTGTCCCTGGTGTCCGAAGAGGCGGGCCGGCTGTTGCGCCGCCCGGTCCCGGTCCCCAACAGCCCAATTTTGTTCGACAAGGATTTCGAAGCCGGCGCGGTTCCGGCCGACCGGATGACGCCGCCGCCAGGCACGGATGTCCCGTGCACCTACGACCACCTCGTCTTCCACCTGCCGCCCGGACTGTTGCGTGCCGAGGCGCGGCCGGAAACCTCCGCCTTGTCCGGGCTGTTGCCGATTTTCAAGACCCTGTTCGCCCGGCACAAGGACCTCATGCAGTTCGGCTACGTCGGCCTGGCCTCGGGCCTGCACTGCGCCTATCCCGGCCATGGCGGCTATCCGGACGATTTCGATCCCCGCACGCGCCCCTGGTACAAAAGCGCCCTGGCCGAGCACGGCATCACCTGGAGCGTCATGGTCGACGCCGTGACCAAACAGGTGACCGCCACCATGGCCATGCCCATCCGCGAGGACAATGGTCCTGTCCTTGGCGTGGCCGGCCTGGACATTCCCATGGGAGCGCTGTTTTTGGACAGCGACCTATCCCAGGCCTGGGGAGACCGCATGCGCGCCCTGGTGGTGTCCCTGACCCCGCCCCCACCGTCCGAGGCCACGGAACTCGTGGTGGTGGCCAGCCGCGACTATGCCCAGGAGAGCCAGGATTGGACCGCGCCGGTCCGGCTCGCGCGCCTGGCAAGCCCGGATCAGGCCGCCATCAAGGCCGTGATCTCGGATCTGGCCGTGCACCATGCCGGCGTGCGCCGGCTGCCCGTGGACGGCCAGGACAGCCTGCTCGCCTATGCGCCCATCGAAGGCAAGGACATGGCCGTGGTCCTGCTCGTGCCCCGGGAAGTGGTGGTGGCCGGCACGGCTAGGGCCGAAAAAACCGTGCTTGCGGCCGTGGACCGGCTGCTGACCCAGATGGGCTGGTTTGTCGGCGCGGCGGTGCTGGTGGTGGGCCTCCTGGTCTTTCCGACCTCCCGGGTGGTGACGCGCCCGGTGCGCGCCCTGGCCGACACGGCCGCGAGCCTGGCCTCGGGCGATTTCGAGGCCCGGGCGCACGTGCGGGGCCGCGACGAACTGGCCGATCTGGCCCGATCGTTCAACGACATGGCGCCGCAACTTCTGGAGCGGCTCAAGCTCAAGGGCGACATGGCCCTGGCCATGGAGGTGCAACAGCATTTGCTGCCGCGCCGTCCGCCGAGCATCGAGGGCCTCGATGTGGCGGCCCTGAGCCTCTACTGCGATGAAACCGGCGGGGATTACTTCGATTTTCTGGAGTTCGACCAGAACGACGCCCAGTATGCCGACATCGTCGTGGGCGATGTGACCGGGCACGGGGTGTCGGCGGCCCTTTTCATGGCCACGGGCCGGGCCTTGCTGCGCGGCCGGGCCGTGGGCAGCCCCGGACCGGCCGCCCTGCTCACCGAGGTCAACCGGCTGCTGTGCCAGGACACCGAGCTTTCGGGCCGGTTCATCACGCTGTTTTTCCTGCGTCTGGACCAGGCGGCCCGCGAAATCATCTGGACCCGGGCCGGCCATGATCCGGGCCTGCTCTTCGATCCGGCCAGCGAGGACTTCGAGAATTTGATGGGCCCGGGCATTCCCCTGGGCGTCACCCCGGACTGGACCTATGCCGAGAACCGGCGGCCGTGGCTGCGCGAGGGCCAGATCCTGGTGCTGTATACCGACGGCATCCACGAGGCCCGCAATCATGCCGACGTCATGTACGGCCGGGAGCGCATCATGCAGGTCATGCGGGAAAACGCCACGGCTCCGGCTTCGACCGTGATCAACGCCCTGGTGGCGGACCTCAAGGCCTTCAAGGACGGCCTGCCTCTGGAGGACGACGTGACCCTGGTGGTGATCAAGGCCACGGCCTGATCGTCGCCGGGCGCGCACGTTTTCACGGCGGCCGACGCCCTGCCGCGCGGCTGTTGCGACAGACCGGCTAGGGCTTGGCCGCGGACAGGCTGATCTGACGGATGATGGCGCCCACCCGGGTCTGCTGTTCCTCGAAAGCCTGTTTTTGGGAGGCGTTTCCCGTGCTCACGTATTCGGCCAGGGCCAGGATGGCGTCGCGTTGGGCCTCGTAAAAGCCCACGAGCAGGGTCAGATCCTTTTTTTCTTCGTCGGAAAGCTGGGCCATGAGCCGGCCGGAAAAGGTCGACAGCACGAGATCCGTGTAGCGCCGGATGACGACGAGGGAAGCCAGGGCCTTGTCCCGGGTGAGAAGCTTGCGGTCGTAGCGGGCCATGATGCCGCCCAGGCTTTCGTGCCCGACCACCAGACCCTGGCCGGCCAACATGCCGATGGTCTGCAGAAACACGTCCCTGGTCGGGTCTTTCTGGGCCCGGGCCGGGACCGCGCTGCCGAGAGCCAGGCCCACCACCAGGCAAATCACCCCAACCCATTGTCGCCACATCGCATCCTCCGTCCGTTTGCCGTCTTATACCCGGCCGCCGCCCAAAGGCAAAGCGCGCCGGAGATGCCGGGCGCTTCCGGCGGCCAAGGATTTGTACCGCCCCGGGGGCGAAACGTGTTCCAGGCCCGACTCCAGGCGCGGCTTCCTTTCCCGACCGGAATTTTCTTCATGGCACCGACCAAAAATCATTCTGAAATCATTTATAAAAATGATCAGACTCGGTTCAAGTGCAAAATCCTGTACGGCTTTGGGCCGCCTTCCGTGGCCAATCAAAGGATTTGTACCCGATCAACCGTTTTGGCGGCGGAGAAAAGACTTGCGCCAAACCATCACGACACAACACGTTGCTATAACGGCATTTTTTGGAGATATCGCCTCTTGGCACGCTCCTCGCATTAAGCGAATCATCCTTCCTCCAAAAGCAACATTTTTCGAAGCGCGGTTTCGGGATGGCTACCCGGA
>JAWRKJ010000328.1:0-12265 GCA_040307025.1 Desulfovibrionaceae bacterium
CCCCCCCCCGGGAGCCGGTTTGGCCCTAGGCCGCCCAGGACCGGGACGGTCCCAGGGCTGCGTCGATCTCCCGGGTTTTTTTGAGCACCCGCTCCCGGATACCCTTGAACTCCGCCAATTCCTTGACACCATAGTGGGGTCGGGTGTGGATGAGCCCGGCCACGTCCATGATCTCGTTGTAGATATAGGGCAGGTATAACGGGTCCTGCTTGAGGAAAATAAGAAGCTGTTCGAGCAGGGACCGGATTTCGCCCTGATGCTTGGCGGCCTTGCGGGTGAGTTTTTCCAGCCGGCGGCCGGCGTTTTTGAGCGAGACCGCCCAATCGGGGGACCGGGGCGTGAAAATCGGGCGCATCCGGGGCCTGGCCGCCTGGGACAGGGCGCCGAGGAACGCCTCCTTGGCCGCGCCCGTGGAAGCGACCAAGTCCTGGTTGCGCAGGGTGTCCAGGTCGATGTTGACGGCGCCTTCGATGACAGCGCCGTCGCCGTACAGGTTGTAAAACGGCAGCTTCGTGCCGGCGATGTCCTTTTCCAGGTCCCGCTTGGCGGCCAGGAAACCCAGGTGGGTATAGATGTCCTGGCCGTGGAGGTTCTTGAGCCGCACGTCCTCGGACGGATTGTACTTGAAGGTGTAGGCGGCGCTGTGGTGGCCGGCGACGTGGGTTTTTTCGCCCTGCCAGGCGAGGTCCTGGCCCACCAGTACGAACCGTTCGGCCCCGGCCCAGGCCAGAAACCGTACCAGGGTCACGCCCACGTTGCCACCGGCGTCGAGCACGAGTTCCTGATCCTTGAGCATGTAGGTGGCGATGCCACCCTGGGTCCACAGGGGAATCATGGGGCCGGGGTACATGTCGAGCACCCGGGGGTCCATCTTGGTCGAGTAGATGAACGGGATGTCGGCGGCAAAGGAAATATCCTGCAAGCCTTTGAGGCTCACGTCCATGCGGGCGTTGAAGTCGATGGCCAGGCACAGGTCGGGCTTGATGCCGAGCCGTTCCAGGGCGGGCAGGGTTTGCAGCGCCGTGGCGATGAAGGCCTTGTCCCGCAGTTCGCGCAGGGCCGGTCCGAAACGCAGCAGGGACGGTCCGGCGCCCACGATCACGCCGGTCAGCCCACGCGCCATCCCTTTGACGCGCGCCAGGCTGCCGCCGTCCATGGCCCGGGTGTAGTTGTGCAGCTCGTTGCCGACCATGACCTCCTGCTTGTGGCGCAGGGTGGACAGTTCCACGGACAGGCTTTCGAGCTTGGCCTTCACCATGAGGCTTGTGCGGGAATATTCGGGCCCCATCTGTTTGCAGGCCAGGTCCGCGCGCAGGTTGATGCGCGAGAACAAAAAACTGACATCGAGGCCGGCCATGGCCTTTTCGACCAAGGCCGGGTCCGGCGGCAAAAAGGTCAGCCGGCCCGAGCGCAGAAACGGCCGGTAATCGGTCTGGCCCAGACAGGCCAGCAGCATTTCGGGCCGGGGTTCCACCACCACGATCTTGTGGGAAGGCGGCGTGCCGGTCAACACGTGGTTGATGCCGTAGCCCAGGCCCGCGCCCACGATGACTGTGGCCCCGCCTTCGAGCTTGTCCTTGGGCCGCCAGTCTCCGTAGAGCATGCGCGGATTGAGTTTTTCGTAAAGCCCCAAGCCGTTTTCCATGCGCCAGTCCATGAGGCCCGCCGGGTTGCGGAAGACCCGTTCGTAGACCGGGGTCGGGTCCGTGCCCAGGTGCGCGAGCCAGCTCGCCACCGGAGCCTTGGCCTCGGCCAGCACCTTGATATTGTCGGTCAGAAACATGTTGATGCGCATGACGCCGTCCTTGAGTGGAATGCCGATTCCGAAGCAATTTTCCTGCCACTCTTGCCGGTTGGCCGTTTTTTGCCTACCACGTTGCCAGTGCAAGGCACGTGACGCAGCACCCGAGGCACCGCATGATCCACGACAATGTCCTGTCCATGGTCGGAAAGACCCCCCTGGTGGCCATTCGCCGCATCAACCCCAACCCGGCCGTCACCCTGGCCGCCAAGGTGGAAATGCGCAATCCCGGCGGTTCCATCAAGGACCGGGTGGGTCTGGCCATGATCGAGGCCGCCGAGCGCGCGGGTGAACTCGTGCCCGGCCGCGTGGTCATCGAGGCCACTTCCGGCAACACCGGCATCGGCCTGGCCATGGTCTGCGCCGTCAAGGGGTACAAACTCAAGCTCCTCATGCCGGCTTCGGCCTCGGAGGAGCGCAAGCGCATCCTGCGCGCCTACGGTGCCGAGATCGTGCTCACGCCCGGCAACCTGGGCACGGACGGGGCCATCGAAGAGGCCTATCGCCTGGCCCGGGAAGAGCCCGAGACCTACGTGCTCATGGACCAGTTCAACAATCCGGCCAGCATCGAGGCCCACTACGGTGCCACGGCCCTGGAGATCTACGAGGACACGGGCGGCAAGGTGACCCATGTGGTGGTGGCGCTCGGCACCTCGGGCACGGCCATGGGGCTGGTCAAACGGCTCAAGGAACTCAACCCGGCCATCCAGGTGGTGGCGGTGGAGCCGCATCCCGGGCACAAGATCCAGGGCCTCAAAAACATGCAGGAATCCTATCCTCCCGGGATATTTGACAAGCATGCTTTGGACGCCATTGTTCCGGTGGAGGATGCCGACGCCTTCGAAATGGCCCGGCGCCTAGCCCGGGAGGAAGGCTTGCTTGTGGGCATGAGCGGTGGCGCGGCCATGTCCGCCGCGGCCAGGCTGGCCGGCGAGCTGTCCGAAGGACTCATCGTGACCATCTTGCCCGACGGCGGCGAACGGTATCTTTCCACCACGCTTTTTGCCGTACCCGAGAAAAAGGGCGTGGCCCTGGCCAGTGTTGCGGCCGCCGAGCCGGTTTATCTCGATCCGGCCGGAGCCGCACCGGGGCTTTTTACGTTTGGGCCGCCCCTGGCCGCGCCCGGTGACCTCGACGCCTGGCGCCGGGTGGTGACCTTGGACGTTTTGGCCCGCAGCCTGACCCGGGGTGGCGGTCGGCCGGTGCTGGCCGTGGGCCTGGCCGACCTTGACGACCGGTGCCTGGAAGCAGCCCGGGCCGTGGGCAAGAAATGCCGGGTATTCGCCGAGGAGGCCCGGGAAGCGGTGGAGCAGCTGGCCCGGAGCCTGGGCGTGTGCCAGGCCATCTTCCCCTTGGCCTCGGATGCCTTGGACGGCGCCTTGGCCATGACGCGCAAGCTCATGAGCCGGGGGCTCGCCTACGAGAAGCTGCGCAGCGTCTATTTCGACGTGGCCCGGGACAAGGCCTACGGCCGGCTGTGCGGCACGGATCTGACCAAGCTTTCCCCGGGCAAGACCGTGGATCTGCTCGCGTACGCCAAGGACAATCCGCTCGATTTCACGCTGCTCAAGCGCGTGAGTCTCAAGGACCTCAAGGCCGGGGACGCGTTGGCCACGCCTTGGGGCAACGTGCGGCCGAGCTGGTTCCTTCAGATGGCGGCCACGGCTGTTTTGGCCTTGCCGGCCGTGACGGTCCTGCTGTCCGACGAGGACAAGACCTTTCCGCATCTGGAAAACCTGCGGGCGATCTGGGCCGGCGGAGCCGGGCTGGCCCCGGCCGCCTGGCTGGCCGGGGGCCGGGTGTCGGGCCGGGAGGGGCACGAAAGCGGGGCCCCGGCCCTGGCCGATCTGCTGGCCTTGGGCGTGCATCCCCTGTCCGTGCGGGCCTGGCTGTTGTCCACGAGCTACCATAAGCCGCTGGTGGCCTCGGCCGAATCCCTGCACATGTGGGAGCGCAACCGGGAAAAGTTCCAGGAACTGGCCGCCGGACTGTGCCTGGCCGGCAGTGGCGAGGGCAAGCCGGGGACCGAAGTGTTGGCGCGCTGCGACGCGCTGCGCGCTTCCCTGACCGCCGCCGTGACCGACGACCTGTCCGTGGTGCATTTCTGGTCGGAGCTGTTCGCGTTTTGCCGCTTCGCCAACGGCCTGCTGGCCCTGGGTCGTCTGGGACCGGCCGATGCCGGGTGTCTTGCCCAGGCCGTCACCGATGTGGACGCGGTGCTGGGACTGCTCGATCCTGCGGACTTGCCCCTGCCCCGGCGCGATTGGCCGTCCGAGGCGGCCAGGCTCGTGGCCGAGCGCCACAAGGCCCGGGCAGCCAGGGATTTCCCCCTGGCCGACCGGTTGCGGACCGACATCGCCCGGTTGGGCTACCGGGTCGAGGACACCGTTGACGGTTGCCGGCTTTACCCCGTCACCTGAGGCGGGCAGGGGAGGCACGGGCTTTCGGGACGCGCAGGAATGGGCCGATGGGGCTGGCGTTTTTTGCAGCGCCCGGATCTTTTTGGGGTCCGGGGCGTGAAGCCATGTGAGCGGTCCTAGCGGGGCATGGGCACGGCGAGGAGCAGGATACGCTTGTCACCGGGGCGGTTCGCGGCGAATTCTCGATCCAGGGTGTTCAGGCCGGCCGGGGCGGCGAGGTCCAGGCGATGGACACCCGTGCCGGGCGTGGCATGGTAAAGCCAGGTGTGGCCGGCGCCGTCGGTAAACAGCAGGCCCACGTGGTAAAAGAGCAACCGGCCGCCGCGTTCCTTGGAAAAAGCGGCCAGGACCAGGGTCCCGGGCCGGATGCGCGGCAGCACGGAGGTCCAGGCCGCGCGGTCATGCAGGGGAAATCCCCGCAGTCGGGCGGTATCGCTCGCGTCCGGGTCGAGGGGGGCGCCGTCGGGCGCCAGCACTTGGCGGGGGAGGCCGTCGGTGATGTTGAGGATCAAGTCGTAGCCGAAATCCCAGTCCTGGCCCCGGGGGCTGGTCGGGCCGGAATCGCCCTTGCGGTCGCGCACCATGGCGGCCAGGGGCAAGGGACGGGCCAGGAGTTTGCGGCTGGCCGTGACCACAAACCCGCTGCAATTGAGGCCGGGCGTGCCGAAGGTGGCGGTTGGGTTGGCGAACAGGGTGAAACACCCGGCCGGATCGGTCACGCCGTCGTCGCGGTACGGGATACCGAGCAGCGGGGCCAGGGCGGACACCGGATCGGCGGCTCGGGCCACGGACACGGCGCCGAGCAGGAGGCACAGGGCCAGCAGGACCACGGTAAATTGACCGGATGGGCAAAGCCGCGTAAGATCGTAAAGATTGCCGGGCCGGAAGGACTGGGGCCGTTTCCCGGCCGGGACCGGAACACCACGGATAACGCGCTGGAGGGGGATGATGAAGTTTAACATCGAGATCAAGGGTTTCGGTCAGCGGATCTTTTATTCCTACATCGAAAAAGATGTGGTCAAGGAAGCCCGGGAAACCAATCGGGAACGTTACATCGATTATATTTTCCACGGCGCGGACAACAACATCCATTCCTCCGGCGAGGATTTGTTGGAAAGCAATCGTCCGGTCGTCTACATTATTGTCAATGAAAAAGAAAAACTTCGGGTCAGCCTAAACAAGATCAATTGTGAGGTCAAGAGTTACCCGGCCAAGAAGATCTTTCAACCCTACATCAAGAATACCTTCCTTTATGCCTTTGGCTACCAGGAAGAATACATCCATACGTATTCCTTCAGTGACGTCGAGGAAATCGACATCGATAAGATCACGGCCCGCATTGTCGAAACCGAACTCCCCAAGACCATTGAGAACAACCCCTGGATTCAGAAGGTCATCCACATCGAAAGCATGTTGTATGACGGTAAGGAGATCAAGCGGGAAGAGTTCCTGTCTCGTCCGCTCGGTTCTCCGCTGAGCCCGGTGCTCATGGATTTGGAGTAACGGCATCGGTACCGGCTGGCCGGTACGGACAGAACGTGCGGCCGGCGGCGGGGGCGAGACGCCGGCACGCGCGGCTATGTTTCGGGGGGAGAGTCCTGGTTGGCCTCCAGGGCGTTTTGCAGCAACATGTCGGCCAGATCCTTGATGGTGTGCCGTTCGGGGTCAAGCCCGAGGGACACGGCCAATTCCATGATCTTGTCTCCCGTCTTCACCGCGTGGCGTATTTTTTCGTAGTCCAGCATGGGCCGTGTCGCGCCTTGTGGTTGGGGCCGCCCGGGCGACCGTGATTTTCCCCAAACATATCCCCTTGCCCATCCAGGTGCAACGGGCTTGGTCGGTTGCGGCTATGGCCGGACCGGTTCAGTGCTTGATGATGCACATGATGTCGGGCACGGACAGGGACAGAGGGTGGTCGAAAGCCAAGCCGAATTCCGCGTCCTTGCTCCAGCGCACCGTGCTTGGACGGTAACGCGAAAGCTCGCCGAAGGGTTGCAACTGGGCGTTGAAAAGCAGTCGCTCCCCGACGTACGGCGCCTGGCCCATCTCGGGATCGTAGCGCAACCGGGCCCCGCCCCGGCTGATGTTGACAATGCACACATCCATGCAAATTGTCTGGGTCTGCACGCGTCCCCGGTGCAGCAGGGCGTCATCGGGAACGCACACGCGGGCCGCCTCGCGGCGGTCACCACATTCGCGGCAACGCCAGTAGGAAGGCGCCGGCGGTGAAAGGGGCACGAATTCCTGCCAGGTGTTCCGGCCGCAATGCGGGCATTTTTTCAGTTCGATCAGTGCCATGAAGACGGGCCTCGGTACTGCCGGCCCGGTGGCGTCCGGGTCATCGTGTTTTCCCCATATCGCCGTTGCTGTCCGGAGGCAAGACAGTCTACGCGCTGGACTTGACCTTCCGCCGCAAGGGGTTAAGCTGAAGCGCCGCCTGGGATGTACCCGGCGAAGGAGCACGTTATGGCCGGTGTGCTGGGAAGGCTGTTCGAGTTGGCCCAAAAACGCGCCGATCTTGTGGTCACCGAGGTCGATGATATTGATAGCTGGGGTTTTTTGCTGTTCCGTGACGGTCGCTATCACATTTACCTCAACAGGACCATTCGGGATTTCCGCAAGACTATGGTGCTGGTCGACGAACTTGGGCATTATGCCCTGCGCCGGCGTTTCGTGCGGCGCGAACACTTATCGCCGGACGCGGAATCCGTGGTGGAGCGCATCCGTCAGGATAAGGCCGCCGCTGCCTGGGCCGGTAACTTTTCCCGGCGCCTGCTTTTTCTCATCCGACGCGGCCTGCACGGAAGCATCTCACGGCGACCGCGCCAGGGAACCTACGATCCCTCCTGGCGTCTGCCCGGCAAGACCTAAATCCGGCGGGCAGGTTTCCATTTCTTCCGTTGATCTACCACAGGGCCTTTGATAGTTTGACTGCAGTTTTCGTAGGGGAGACCGGCGCACGCCATGGCCGAACCGAATATTCTGCTCGCCTCGGATAACGCCATTCTGGCATCGGCCATCGCCTCCCACAGCGGTTTGGCCCGTTCCGTCGGTACCGTCAGGGCCCAGGATCCGGTCCATGCTGCGGCCTTGCTGGCCGAAGCCGGCCCCCGCGAGTTTCTTCTCGGTGTGGTGGACCTCGATCTGCCCGATCTGGTCGTCGAAAATCTTGCCTTGCTTGCGGCCCGCCAGGGGGTGCCCTGGGTGGCCGTGGCCAGCCGCTACAGCCAGGGCGCCCGGGAACGGGCCGAAGCCCTTAATGCCATCGACTTCGTGGTGGCCGATGCTGAAGATCCCCACCGGGTGGCCCATTTCGTGGCTCGTTTGCTGAAAAATCGCTGCGTACGCGTTCTCGTGGTCGAGGATTCCGCGTTCATGCGCCTGTTTTTACGCCGCCAACTGCGCCGCTACCAGTTTCGCGTCCATATGGCCGCCGGCCCGGCCATGGCCCTGCGCGTTCTGGAACAGCGACCGGACATGACCGCCGTCATCATCGACTACGACATGCCCGAATTAAACGGTGTGGAACTGACCAGGGCCATCCGTCGGCGTTTTCGCCACCGCGACATCTGCCTCATCGGCATTTCGGGCAAGGCGCCCCGATCCATCTCGGCCGAGTTTCTCAAGAACGGTGGGGACGATTACCTGCACAAACCCTTTGAGCGGGAGGAGCTCTATTGCCGGGTCCTGCACGGCGTGGAAGCCGTGGAGCGCATGCTGGAAATCAAGCGCCTGGAACGGTTGCGCCGCATGTTTTTGTCCATGCTGGCCCATGATCTGAAAAGCCCGGCCGGCGGCATTGTCGGCGCGGCCAATCTCATCCTCGACGGCGTCTGCGGGCCGGTGGGGGACGAGGCCCGGGAGATGGCTGCGGTCATCAGCCAAGCCGGCCGGCGTCTGTGCAACCTGGCCGGCAACATGCAGGACCTGACGCGCCTCGAATCGGGCCAGCTCGATCCCATGCCGGTCATGGCCAGCCTCGGCGACTTGGTCATGGAACGCGTACGCTTGGCTGCGGCCACGGCCGCCGGCAAGGGCATTCGGCTGGAGGCCGATGTGGCCGACTTACCCCTGGTGCCCTTTGATCCGGATCTGGTGGCGCGGTTGCTCGATAATTTGCTATCCAACGCGCTCAAGTTTTCACCACACCAGTCCGAGGTCCGGGTGCGCCTGGAACTGGTCGGCGGTGAGGTCGTGCTGCGGGTGGCGGACAGCGGTCCGGGTATTTTACCCGAGGAACGGCCGCGTTTGTTCAAGCCTTTCGAACGACTCTCGGCCAGGCCCACGGCCGGAGAAAAAAGCCTGGGCCTGGGCCTGGCTATCGCCGAGGGCATTGTGGTGGCTCACGGCGGTCGCATCTGGGTCGAGACCGGGCCCTTGCCCGGCGCTGCTTTTTGCGTTGCCCTCCCCCTGCCGTCTGCGGTTCAATCGGGCGCGGACGGCGACAACGCGTAGACGTATTCCCGCACGCACTGGATCCAGGGTCGGGGTTCCCGGCCGATGGTCCGGGCGAGCTTGTCCGTGTCGAGCACCGAATAGGGCGGTCGCTTGGCCTTTTGCGGATACTCCGCCGAGGTGATGGGCACCACCCGGCACGGCAGGGCCGCGGCGATGACCGCTTCGGTCGCCAGCTCGCACCAGCTGGCCTCGCCCGAGCCGGCGGCATGGAAAAGCCCCGTGGCTTCGGTGCGAGCCAGATCCGCCGACCAGCCGGCCAGATCCAAGGTGTAGGTCGGCGAGCCAATCTGGTCGTGCACTACCCGCAAGACTTCACGTCCCCGGGCCAAGTGCAGGATGGTGGCCACGAAGTTCTTTTTGCCCGGCCCGTAAAGCCAAGCCGTGCGCAAAATCTGCACCTTGGGCAGCCCCAGGGCCAGGACCGCCTGCTCGCCGGCCAGCTTGCTCGCCCCGTAGACCGACTGCGGATTGGTGGCATCTTCCTCCGTGTAGGGCGCTTTCTTGGTGCCGTCGAAGACGAAATCCGTGCTGTAGTGCACGAAGGCGACATTTGCCTCACCGCAGGCCTGGCCCAACAGCAACGGCAGGTCGCGGTTGAGCTTATAGGCCTCCTCGGGTTCGTCCTCGGCCTTGTCCACGGCCGTGTAGGCCACGGTATTGAACAGATGGCTGGCGCTGAAATCGGCCAGGCCCTTGGCCACGGCCGCCCTGTCGCACGGATCGAGTTCACTGCGGGTGGTGGCCCAGACCGTGAAACCGGCCCTGGTCAGGGCTTCCGCCAGGGGCCGGCCAAGCAGGCCGGTTTTGCCCCCAAGGACAATGGCGCGTCCCGTCTCTGCGGTCATGCGCGACCTCCATACCAAGTGTCCATGAATTGGCGATAGGCGCCGCTTTTGACGCTTTCGAGCCAGGGGCCGTTTTGCCGGTACCAGTCCATGGTGGCGGCGATGCCTTGCTTGAAGTCGTAGGCGGGCTTGAAACCCAGTTCCCGGGCCGCCTTGGTGAAGTCCATGGCGTAGCGGCGGTCGTGGCCGGGACGGTCGGTGACGAAACGGATGAGGCTTTCGGGCTTGCCGAGGCTGGCCAGGATGGTGCGCACCACTTCGATATTGGGCTTTTCCGCGTCGCCGCCGAAATTGTACACTTCGCCGGATTTGCCGTGCAAAAGGGCCAGTTCCACGCCCCGGCAATGGTCGATGACGTAGATCCAGTCCCGGACGTTTTGGCCGTCACCGTACACGGGCAGGGGTTCGTCGGCCATGGCCTTGGAGAACATGAGCGGAATGAGCTTCTCCGGGAACTGATAGGGACCGTAATTGTTGGAACAGCGGGTGATGACGGTTTCCAGGCCGTAGGTTTCGTGGGCGGCGCGCACGAGCAGGTCCCCGGCGGCCTTGCTGGCCGAGTAGGGGCTGTTGGGGGTCAGCGGGGTATCCTCGCGGAATTTTCCGTCCGGCCCCAGGGTCCCGTAGACCTCGTCCGTGGACACCTGGACAAAGCGTCTGATTTTACACCGGCGGGCTGCGTCGAGCAGGCTCTGGGTGCCGACCACGTTGGTGGCCACAAAAGGTCCGGCATCGGTGATGGAACGGTCCACATGGGATTCGGCCGCGAAATTGACCACGGCATCGAGTTTTTGGGAGGTCAGCAGGTGCGCCACGAGCTCACCGTTGGCGATATCGCCCCGAACGAACTGGTAGCGGGAGTCGCCGTAGGTCCCTTCCACATCGGCCAGGCTCTGGCGGTTACCGGCGTAGGTGAGCTTGTCGAGGTTGACGATGGTCAGCCCGTCGTGGCGGGCCAGCATGTCGCGGATGAAGTTGGAGCCGATAAAGCCGCAGCCTCCGGTAACAAGCAGTCGCATGAAATAGTTTCTCCTTAAGTTTCAGCTTATTAAACGGTTTTCCTGGTTGTAGTCGCAGAAAATATTGCCTCTGTAGCAAAAAATACTTGCCTAAGGGGCGGGTTTCACCTACTTTCTTCGACGGGCGATTAACTCAGCGGTTAGAGTGCCATCTTCACACGGTGGAAGTCCGGGGTTCAAATCCCCGATCGCCCACCACCAAACCAGACATCAACGCCTCGCCACGCGAGGCGTTTTTGTTTTGGGGCGCCGGTCCCGGACGCCTATTGGGCGCCATGGGCCCGTACCTCCTGCAACTTCTTGTAATCCTCGATGATCTTGGCCTTGAGGCCCTCGATCTCCTGCACATAGTAGCGCTTGATGATGCGGATTTCCTGCCGGCGCCGGCTGGACGTCGGATCGTTGTCCGCGGTCTTGCGCATCTCGTCGTCGTATTCGCGGATGGTCTTTTCGAAGGCGGCGATGGCTTTTTTGGAGGTCTCGATGGAGCGGGCCAAGTCTTCGGGCCCGGGCGGGGAGGCCAGGATCGGCGGGGCGCTCAAGACGAGCCCGGTCCAAAGGCACAGGGCCAAAAGGATGCTGCGTGGCATGGCGGACTCCCGTAAGCTGTTGACAGGCCGGTCTATAGCCGGAATCGGGCAGCTTGACAAACAGGCCCTGCGCGCGTTCCATTCGCCGCTTTCCAGCTGACAGCACAAGCAACACAAGGATTTGCCCATGGATATGCAGTGGTTTCTCAAGCGCGATGCCTTTGCCCAACTGCTTGGTATCCGTATTGTCGAGGCTTCCCCAGGCTATGCCAAGACGGCCATGGATATCACCGACGACCTGAAAAATGGCGCCGGGATCGCCCACGGCGGGGCGATTTTCTCCCTGGCCGACCTGGCCCTGGCCGTGGCCGCCAACAGCCACGGGCGCCTGGCCCTGGCTGTGTCCTCATCCATCTCCTACGTCAAACCGGGCACGGGCAAGACCCTGTACGCCGAGGCCCGGGAAGTCTCCCTGGGCAGCAAGATGGGCACCTACGCCATCACCATTACCAATGATGGCGGTGTGGCCGTGGCCGCCGGACAGTGCACAGTGTACCGCAAGGACATGCCCTATACCAAGGAATCCGTCGAAGCCGGGGAGCAGGCGTGATCGAAATCGTTTTGTACGAGCCGGAAATCCCCCAGAATACCGGCAGCATCGCCCGGCTGTGCGCGGCCACCCGGACCCCGCTCCATCTGATCAAGCCCCTGGGGTTTTCCTTGGAGGACCGCTATCTCAAACGGGCCGGGCTGGATTATTGGCCCCACGTGGACCTGCACGTGTGGGACGATTTTCCCGCCTACCGGGCGGCCAGGCCGTCGCAGCGTCTGGTCGCCACCACCGCCGGCAACCGGGGCCATGCCGCCACCGCCTACCATTGCTTTGCCTATGGGGATACGGACAGCCTGCTCTTCGGCACCGAAAGCCGGGGCCTGCCCGAAGCCCTGCTCGATACCGTTCCCGACTGCCTGCGCATCCCCATTTGGGGACAGGTGCGCAGCCTCAATCTGGCCAACGCCGCTTCCATCGTGCTCTACGAGGCCCTGCGCCATATCGGCGTGCTGGAAGGGAAGTAGCGGGAGAAGGCAGGGGAACGCCTCCGGCGGGGGGGGGGGGGGGGGGGGGGGGGGGGGGGGGGGGGGGGGGGGGGGGGGGGGGGGGGGGGGGGGGGGGGGGGGGGGGGGGGGGGGG
>JAWRKJ010000329.1:0-7319 GCA_040307025.1 Desulfovibrionaceae bacterium
CCCCCCCCCGGCCACGGGTTTTCCCGCAACCGCGCCGTGCCCCGGATCACACTTCCGAGAGCAGCTCCAGCAAATCCTTGTTGACCGTCAAGAGCCGCTGACGGACTTCGGCCTGCACCTCCACCGGGCGTGCGGCGAGCACTTCCTTGCGCGCGCGCAACTGGTCAAGCCGCCCTTCCATCTCGGCCAGGAGGAAATCCCAGTCGATGCGCGGATGGGCCTTGGACTCGTCCACCGAGACCGTGGGCTCGGTGCCGGGCTTGAGGGTGTATTCCTCCAGGTATTGCGGGATGCGGACCGTAAGCCCGAAGCGCTCCTTGATGAGCCCGGCGAGGGTCTCCAAGGCCTTTTGCTCGCCGTGGATGAGGAACACCTCGGGATGGTTGACCCGGAAGTGCGTGAGCCACTGCAGGATCTGGCTCTGGCCGGCATGGGAGGAAAAACCGCCGATGGTGAACACCCGGGCGGCCACGGCCACTTCCTCGCCGAGCAGGCGGATGGTCTTGGCCCCGTCCACGATCTTGCGGCCCGGGGTACCGGCGGCCTGGAAGCCCACGAACACCACACTCGATTCGGGCCGCCACAGGTTGTGGCGCAGATGGTGCTTGACCCGGCCGGCGTTGCACATGCCGCTGGCAGAGATGACGATGGCCGGACCGGCCAGGGTGTTGATCTCCCGGGACTGGTCCGTGGACAGGGTGAAACGCAGGTTGGGCAGGGAGAACGGGTCCTCGCCCCGGTCGAAGTAGGCCCGGGTTTCGGGGTCGAGATAGGCAGGGTTGCGCTTGAAGATTTCGGTCGCCCGGATGGCCAGGGGGCTGTCCACGAACACCGGCATATCGGTCGGGATCTTGCCTTCGCGTTGCAGCATATGCAGGCAGAACAGCACTTCCTGGGTGCGCTCCACGGCAAAGGCCGGGATGATGACCTTGCCGCCCCGGCTGTGGCTGTAGGCAATGGCCTCGGCCAGTTCCTGGCGGCTCTGTTTCTCGTCCTTGTGGTCGCGGTCGCCGTAGGTGCCTTCGAGAAAGAGGTAATCCGCGTCCACGGGCTTGTCCGGGTCGTTGACCAGGAGCTGGTCGGGCCGGCCGAGATCCCCGGAAAAAAGCATGCGGGTGCGGCTGCCGTTTTTCTCCAGCGTCAGCTCGATGAAAGCCGAGCCCAGGATATGGCCGGCGTCGTGGTAGATGGCGGTGACACCGGGCACCGGGGAAAAACTTTTCCCGTATGGGATGGGCGTGAGCAGCTTGGTCGCGGCGGCCGCGTCGGCCTGGGTGTAGAGGGGTTCCACCGGCCGTCCGCCATGGCGACGGCTACGCCGGCTCGTCCACTCGGCTTCCATCTCCTGGATGTGGGCGCTGTCCTCCAGCATGATGCCGAGCAGATCGCGCGTCGGGGGGGTACAGAAAATCCGGCCGGAAAAGCCGGTGCGCACTAGGCGCGGCAACAACCCCGAGTGATCGATGTGGGCGTGGGTCAGGAGAATGCAATCCAGGCGGGTCGGCTCGTACACGGCCGTGTCCAGATTGCGGCGCTCGATGGCCTCGTTGCCCTGGTGCATGCCGCAGTCGATGGAGAACCGGGCGCTGTCGGTTTCGATCATATGGCAGGAACCGGTGACGGTGCCGGCCGCGCCGAGGAACTTGATATGCATCATGCCTCCGGGTGTGGGCCGAAACATTCCGGCCGTCGCTTGCGAAGTCAGGCCCAAGAGGGCACTCTCCTCCCGGCCCGGACCAGTTGGCAAAATCGTCGTGTACTCCATGGGACCGCGCCTGAAAAGAGCCTGTCACGACAAGACTTCCGAGGAGCCGCCTATGCCCAGCTCGCGTCAATACCTGATCGACGATCTGTCCATCACCGAATCCTGGCGACTTTTCAAAATCATGGCCGAAATCGTGGACGGGTTCGAGGAACTTGGCGACATCGGTCCGGCCGTGTCCATTTTCGGTTCGGCCCGCATCCAGCCTGATGATCCCTTGTACCAGGAAACCACGCGCCTGGCTGGATTGCTGGCTCAGGCGGGCTTCGCGGTCATCACCGGCGGCGGACCGGGCCTTATGGAAGCGGCCAACAAGGGCGCCGCCGAGGCCAAGGCCCCGTCCATCGGGCTGCACATCCACCTGCCCCTGGAACAACAGCCCAACAAATACCTGACACTCCGCAGCGACTACCGCTATTTCTTCATCCGCAAGCTCATGTTCGTCAAATACGCCACGGCGTATATCGCCATGCCCGGCGGCTACGGCACCCTGGACGAGCTGTCCGAGGCGCTGGTGCTCATCCAGACCAAGCGCATCAAACCCTTTCCCATCGTGTTCATGGGCTCGACGTTCTGGAGCGGCCTGGTGGACTGGTTTCGCACCTCGCTTTTGACCAAGGGATTTCTCAGCCCCGAGGATCTGGAACTTTTTACCGTCCTGGACAAGGCCGAGGACGCGGTGTCCTTCATTCGCAAGCATGTCATCGTCTAATCGCACCCCCATCCGCATCGCGCCGACCCGGGACATGGACGCGGCCCGGCACTTGTTCCGGGAATACGTGACCCACCTGGGGCTCGACCTGGGCTATCAGGGTTTCGAGGCCGAGCTGGCCGGTCTGCCCGGCTGTTACGCCGAACCGGCCGGGACCATCCTGCTGGCCACGAGCGACGATGCGGCCGTGGGTTGCATCGCCCTGCGCCCCCAGCAGGAAGCGGGATATTGCGAGATGAAGCGGCTGTTCGTGCGCCCGGCCTGGACCGGACAGGGGCTTGGCCGACGACTCATCGAAGCGGCCCTTGCCGCGGCAAGGGAGCGCGACTATCGGCGCGTCCGCCTGGATACCCTCACCTCCATGGAGGCGGCCAACGCCCTGTACCACCGCCTGGGCTTTCATCAGATCGAGGCGTACTGTTTCAATCCGCTGCCCGGGGCGCTTTTTTACGAATTCTGCCTGGATGCGCCGGATAAGCCTTGACACCAGGAAGCGCCCGGCGTATCCAATTCCTCCTTCGGGCAATTAGCTCAGCTGGATAGAGCGTTGGCCTCCGGAGCCAAAGGCCGGGCGTTCGAATCGCCCATTGCCCACCAAATGAATCCAAGGGGTTGTGACAGACGTCACAGCCCCTTTTGCATTATGCCTCACGTGCTGATTTTGTTACTCAAGAATTTTCCCCGCGTTATCCCCGCCGCATGGCCTGAGAGCCCTTCAAAACGCGCTTACGGGGCGTCAAGCGCTCGCCCGATCGCCGCGTCCGCACCAGGCCCCCGGCAAGTATTCCCGCTTGCAGGTAGCGCCGGATCAATCCGAGCACCCGCTTGTCCTCGACCTTGCCGGGCCACGCGCGCCATACGCACGTCGTGGTTGACCCGGTCGAAAAACTTCTCCAGGTCCATGTTCACGACCCACCGTCTGCGTCTGCCTGCGCCATCGAAACTCAGGCTCCCATCCCGTGTTCCGTGTTCGAGCCTTCGGTCCGGTCGACAGACCTCCTATGCCCTCGGCTGACTTCTGCCCGCGCTTCCCAGCGCCTCGCAACGCCAGTAGCCCAAGGCACATGGACAGACCTCCCCGGGCAATGCGCACCAACCATGCGATGGGAACCCCTGCCGGGCGCACAAAAACAAAAGGCCCGGCGTTCAACCGGGCCTTTCGCAAGGAAATTTGATGGGGTGACTGATGGGACTCGAACCCACGGCAACCAGGGCCACAACCTGGGACTCTACCAACTGAGCTACAGTCACCACGTGAAGAACGTTGCTTCTAGCCTCATCCCGGTTCACCGTCAACTCCTTTTTTCCATCCCTTGCCCGTCTTCCCAAGCCACGCTATCGTGCGTCCCGGTCGGAAGCCACGCTCCCGGCCCCATTTCGAATCTCCCTACAAGGATCCCACATGGATAAACTGCGTATCCACGGCGGCAAGCCCCTTGCCGGCACCATTCGTATCAGCGGCTCCAAAAACGCCGCCCTGCCCATCCTGCTTGCCGCGCCGCTTTTGACCGAACGAGCGGTCATCACCAACGTGCCGCGCCTGCGCGACATCCAGACCACCATCGCCCTTCTCGGCATCCTCGGCTGTCCGGCCACCCTCGAGGACAACACCGTCACCATCGAGCCCTGCCAGCGTCTGGAACCCGAGGCCCCCTACGACCTCGTGCGCACCATGCGCGCCTCGGTGCTCGCCCTGGGACCGCTTCTGGCCCGTGCCGGCCGAGCCCGGGTGGCCCAGCCCGGCGGCTGCGCCATCGGCGCCCGCCCGGTCAATCTGCACCTCACGGCCCTGGAAAAAATGGGGGCGGTCTTCGAACTGGAAGCCGGCTACATCGTCGGCCATTGCGACGGCCTGACCGGCGCCCATATCCTGTTCGACTTCCCCACGGTCACGGGCACCGAAAACCTCATCATGGCCGCGAGCCTAGCCAAGGGCACCACCGTCCTCGAAAACGCCGCCCGCGAACCCGAGGTGGCCGACTTGGCCGACTTCCTCAACACCATGGGCGCGCGCATCTCCGGCCATGGGACGAGCGTCATCACCATCGAGGGCGTGGACAAGCTCACCGGCGGCACCTACCGGGTCATGCCCGACCGCATCGAGGCCGGCACCTATATGGCTGCCGCCGCCATCACCGACGGCGAACTCACCCTGGAGGGCTGCCCCTTCATGGAGCTCGACGCCGTGGTGGCCAAGCTGCGCGAAATGGGGATCTTTTTCGAGGCCACCAATGCCGGCGTGGTCGTGCGACGCGCAGGACCCCTCACCGGCGTGGATGTGGTCACCCAGCCCTACCCCGGTTTCCCCACTGACATGCAGGCGCAAATCATGGCGCTGATGTGCGTGGCCTCGGGCGCCGGCTCCATCCGGGAAAACATTTTCGAGAACCGTTTCATGCACGTCCAGGAGCTCATGCGCCTGGGGGCGAGCATCAAGATCTCCTCCCAGACCGCCGTGGTCCGCGGGGTGCCGCACCTGACCGGCGCACCGGTGATGGCCTCGGACCTGCGGGCCAGCGCATCCCTGGTTCTGGCCGGCCTAGCCGCCCAGGGCGAAACCCTGATCCAACGCGTCTACCATCTGGACCGGGGCTACGAACGCATGGAAGTCAAACTGCGCGCCGTGGGGGCGGACATCGAACGTCTCCCCTAAGCCACGCAAGGAGGTTGCCGTGATGGGCCGTTGTCGCATCCTGACCATGCTTGGAGCCGCCTGTTTCCTGGCCATGGCGGGCCAGGCCCGGGCGTACGGCCTGTTCACCTGCTACGATCCGGCCGGAAACGAAGTCTGCGTGGTCGACACCGGCACCCGCACCGGGTTCGTGCCCTCGGACGTGTGCAACACCACCTGCCCGGCCTGCGCCGGCCGTTGCAACGCGGCCCGACGCTTCCCGGAACGCTCCGGCCATTGGGTTGAAACCTGGCACGGCACCCCGGGCATGAACGGCGGCAACAACCGTCTCGTGCCCGGTCCCGATTCGGGCCAGGACGCCCGGACCATGGTCCGGGACGGGTTGGCCGGGCCGCAAACCCCGCCGGCTGCCAAACCCGGAGCCGAACCGCACGAATACGACCTCCTCCAGTAGCACGACCGGGCCCCCAACCGGGGCCCGGTTGCCTCCGTTTGCCCAAACGCGTACAGGTCTTGATCGCGTCTTCCGGCGCAAACGCCGCATCAACCTCTGCTTCCGCAAACGAGGACAACGATCCCATGGGTTTTTTTACCAAGATCAAAAAATTATGGAAAAGCGACACGCCGCCCCCCCAGGAGGATATGACCGCCAAGGCGGCCGCGACCAGCCCTGCGCCTTCCGAAACAGCCCCCACGGAACCCGAATCGGAACCCGTTTCCGAGGTTGCCGCCTCCCCTGCCCCGCAGCCGGCCGCGCCCACACCTCCCGCAGCCGAACCGTCCCCTCCGGCACCTGAAAGCAGAGAACCGGCGCCATCGACTCCAGAGCCGGCACCTGTGGGAGCGACTGCCGCCTCCCCTGCCCCCGAACCGCAAGCGCCGATAACGCCCGAACCGGAACCCGTCGTTCCCCAGGCCCCGAAATCCGTCCCAGCCGCAACCGGGGACGCACCCTGGCGCAACGCCTTGATCCTGTCCCTGCGCGAGGCCGAGCCCAAGCTCTCGATCTGGCTCGACATCCTGCTGGCCGACGTGGATGTGGCCGGCCCGGCCCTGTGGGAACGGCTGCGCTTCTTGTTCGAAAGCCTGGAAGCCCCGGCCGCCGAGGCCGATGCCTTCGTGGCCAAGTTCGCCGACTGGCTGGCCATGATGGAATACGACGAGGTCGAGCTGTTCCGCTCCGAACTCCAGTACCGCCTGGCCCTGGCCCTGGATCTGGAAGACGAGGAAGACGAGCGCAACCGGCTGTTCCTCAAGCTCTCCGAAGGCCTGGCCAAGACCAAGGAACAGATCGTCAAGCACATCGACGGCCTGCTCGGCCGCCATACCGTCATCGACGAAGCGTTCTGGGAAGAGCTGGAGGAAATCCTGCTCATGGCCGATGTGGGCTTCGAGCCCGCGGCCAAGCTTCTTTCGAGCCTTCGCGACAAGGTCCGCAAGCGCGGCACCACCGATCCGGCCGTGTTCAAGGACATCCTGCGCGAGGAACTGGCCGAGATATTCCAGACGAAAAAGACCATCCGGGCCGTCAACCCGCCCGAAGTAGTCATGATGATCGGCGTCAACGGCGTGGGCAAGACCACCACCATCGCCAAGCTGGCCTACCGCGACATCATGCGCGGCAAAAAGGTGCTCATCGCCGCTGGCGACACCTTCCGGGCCGCCGCCATCGAACAGCTCGAAATCTGGGCCAAGCGCGTGGGCGCCGCCTTCTACACCAAGGGTGAAGGCGCCGATCCGGCGGCTGTGGCCTACGAGGCCATGGACAAGACGCTCACCGGCGGCTTCGACGTCCTCTACCTGGACACGGCCGGCCGCCTGCACACCAAGGCCAATCTGATGGAAGAGCTCAAAAAAATCCGACGCGTCTTGGGCAAGAAACACCCCGGCGCCCCCCACCGGTCGGTGCTCGTCCTCGACGCCACCACCGGCCAGAACGCCCTCTCCCAGACCAAGCTTTTTGATGAAGCGGCCGGCGTGGACGAAATCATTCTGACCAAGCTCGACGGCACGGCCAAGGGCGGCGTCGTGGTCGGCATCGCCCTGTCCTTCGGACTGCCCATCACCTACGTGGGCCTGGGCGAAAAGATGGAAGACTTGCGCCCCTTCGACGGCCAGGACTTTGCCCAGGCGCTGCTGGGCGTGGAGTAAGTGGAGGAAGAATACCTCCGGCGGGGGGGGGGGGGGGGGGGGGGGGGGGGGGGGGGGGGGGG
>JAWRKJ010000330.1:0-12783 GCA_040307025.1 Desulfovibrionaceae bacterium
GATTTCGGTGGCGCCGGCGCGTCCGTGCGGCCGGTCGTTTTGGAGGCTGTTGGTCGCGTCTCCTGGGAGGAAAGGAAAAACAGCAGCCCGCCGACCAGGGCCAGCAGGCAGGCCGCCGTACCGAGGCTCCACAGCAGCCAGCGCGGAGTGCCGGATTTCGCGCCGGGGACGGGGGGCGGCAGGTCCGGGCCGGTCCCGGATGCCGGTTGCGCTCCAAGCCAGGTTTCGGGGGGCCTTTGCCGGACGTTTGCGGCGTCGGCGCCCAGGCAGGCCGTCAGGGCATCGGCAAAGGCGGCCGCGCTCTGGTAGCGGTCGTCGGCGTTTTTTTCCAAGGCCCTGGCTACGGCTTGCTCCACGTCTCCCGGGATGCCGGCCGAAAAACTGCGCAACGGCTGGGGGCGTTCCTCCACCTGGGCCTTGATCATCTCGTAGTCGGTGTTTTTGCGGAAGGGCAGATTACCGGTCAGCAGCTCGTAGGCCACGATGCCCACGGAATAGATGTCGGTCCGGGCATCGGTGTCCAGGCCCTGGATGTGTTCCGGCGACATGTATTCCAGGGTGCCGACCATGTGGCCGGACCGGGTTTGCCGGGCCTGTTGCAGGATGCGGGCAATGCCGAAATCCATGAGCTTGAGCCCGGAGGGCGTGATCATGATGTTGGCCGGCTTGATGTCGCGGTGCACGATGCCGAACCGGTGGGCGTGTTCCAGGCCGTCGAGCACGCCGCACAGCAGGGGCAGGGCCTCGGTGTAGGGCATGGGTCCGCGTTGTTCGAGGAGCGCGGCCAGGGTTTTGCCGCGCACGAATTCCATGATCAGGAAATACTGTCCGTCCTGATACAGGAAGTTGTAGACCGTGGCGATGTTGGGATGGCTGAGCCGGCCCATGGCCACGGCCTCGGAGCGGAAACGCGCGATCAGGTCCTCGCGTTGGCTCAGTTCCGGGCGCAGTGACTTGATGGCCACTTCCCGTTCGAGCATGACGTCGAGCCCCCGGAAGACATCGCCCATGCCCCCGGAGCCGATCTTTTCCAGGATTTTATAGTTGCCGAGCATCTGTTCAGTCATGGCAGTACTTCGGAACGTCGCGGGTGGTTGGGAAATGGGACGTCAGGGTACCTGGCTTGCCGCAATGGACGACGATGACGGAGATGTTGTCATAGCCGCCCCGGCTCCGGGCCAAGGCGACCAGAAAGGCGCAGGAGGCCTGGGGCGGGCGCGTCAGCAGGCAATCCCGGATCTCCTCGGGCGCGATCAGATCGTGCAGGCCGTCGGAGCACAGCAGAAAGACGTCGTCCGGGGCCAAGTCCACCGGGGCCAACAGCACGTCGAGGTGGGGACGGGTGCCCATGGCCCGGCTCAGCACATGGCGGTTCGGGTGGTCCTTGGCCTGCTGCGGCGTAATGAGCCCGTCCTTGAGCATGGCCATGATCAGGGTGTGGTCCTCGGAGAGCTGCTCCAACTGGCCGCGGCGCAGGCGGTACAGACGGCTGTCCCCGACATGGGCCAGCCAAGCCCGGCCGTCGACCAGGACCAGGGCGGTAGCCGTCGTGCCCATGCCGGCCAAGCCGGCGTCGTGGGAGGCCTCGTTGAGGATGGCCGAGTTGGCTGCCTGGAAGGCTTCGGCCAGTTTTTTGTCCGGGGGGGCGCTGGCGGCGGCGAAGCTTTGCCGGATGCAGTCCACGGCGAGCTGGCTGGCCCGGTCACCGGCCTGGTGGCCGCCCATGCCGTCCGCCACGATGGCAAGCAGGCTTTCCTCGCTTGCCAGCCCCGGCGCCGGGCGAAGCAGGGCAATGGAATCCTCGTTGCGTTTGCGCACACAGCCCGGGTCGGAGAACTGACCGGTCTCCAGGCCATATCCGGCGGCAGGGGGCGCGACGACCGCGGGAGCCGTCTGTTTGCCCGGGGCCGCTTGGGGGGTGCGCCTGGTCATGAACCACACGAGATTGCGCAGGGCCTGAAGGAAGGTTTGCAGCATATGACGTTCGATGTTCGTGCTACCAGCCGGTTCCATACGGTATGCGTTGCCCGTCCGTTGCGGGAAACATGAAACGATCCAGCCGTTGCCAGGGATGGGCAGGGACAGTCTCAGCCTCGTGAACCCGGCTACTTGCATCCGGATGGTGGGCAGGGCTCCGTCGTTTTACACAATTGATACGTGTAGTTGTTGGCTTCCGTTGAGTCCTGGACCGAGAATTCCCCGACACAGTTCCTGTAACCCGGACGTTGCAGGACGAAATACAGGTGCGTTCCCCGGGGATAGGCGGTCTGGTAGGGCGTGGGATGCGGATTCCCTTGGGGTTCCTTACTGGTTCCGAGATACACCTGGGCCGGATTGCCGTAGACGTTGATGCGCACCATGCGGAGGCCTGTCTGCGCTATCGTTTCCGAGGGCGGCGTCGCCAGATGCAGGGGAACCGACGCGGACTTCCCGGGCTGAACCTCCGCTGTGTCGTCCTGCAGCACGAAAACCGCACCACCACCAACGCCGAACGCAAGAAGCACTCCGGCCGCCCAATAGGGCCATTTCCCCCGACCGGACCAACCGGGAAGCGCCCAGTGCCGCCGAGTCGCCCCGGAGGGGACAGAGCCCCTCGGGAAGGCCGCGATCCGCAGATCGTTGGCCAGGGCCGCGGCGGTCGGATAGCGCTGCGCCGGTTGTTTTTTGAGGCAGGTGGCGATGATGCGTTCCAGGTCCGGGGAGAGTTCCGGCACGAAGGTCGTGGGCGGTGTGTAGGCGGCGCTGCTGATGGCCGTGTAGAGCTCTCCCCAGGTCCCGCCCTCGAAGGCCTTTCTCCCGGTGAGCATTTCGTAAAAAAGGGCCCCCAGTGCCCAGATGTCGGAGGCGACGCCGGCGGGATGTCCCTGCAATTGTTCCGGCGCCAGGTAGCGGTCTGTTCCGATGCAGTTGCCGGCAGCGGTCAGGTCCTGGCTGAAGGCGGCCTTGGAGATGCCGAAATCCAGGAGTTTGACTTCGTTGCGGCTGTTGATTTTGATATTGTTGGGTTTGAGATCGCGGTGGATGACGCCGCGTGAATGGATGTAATGCACCGTTTCCGCGATGGTGGCGGCGTATCCCACGGCGGTTTGGGGTGCCAGCCGGCCGTGCTGCTGGAGCATCTGGTCGAGGGTCAGGCCGTCGACATGCTCCATGATGATGCAGGGGGTCACGCCGCTATCGTAATAGGCATACAGGACCGCGATGTTGGGATGGTTGAGTTCGGCCTGGATACGCGCTTCGTTGAAGAAGCGTTGCCAGGCCGAGCCGCCGGCATCCAGGTGCTTGAGCATCTTGACGACGGCGACGCGGCCGAGGCGCACGTGTTCGGCCCGGTAGACATCACCCATGCCTCCGGCCCCGAGAAAGGAAACGAGGCGGTACTCACCGATGATCTGTCCAGGCCGTACGGTCATGTCCGATTCCTGACCTTCACGATCCCTGTTTCGGGTTTCATTTGAGAACGCGCTGGCTCCCCATCAGATCCAGGCCGAATTTGATGGGCACGGCCATGGAAACGAAGGTGGTGTTGTCTTGGCCACGCTTCCGGTAGGTGAAGATTCCGACCACCTCGCCCTTGTCGTTGAAGACCGGGCCGCCGCTGTTGCCCGCGCCGGTAGTGTTGATGGCAAGCTGGAACACATCGCCAAAGGGGCTGATGTATTTCACGGCCGAGGCCATGGTTTCGGCCTCGCCCTTGATGATCTTCTGCACGTTGCCCCGGGTCACGGTCGGGTCGGGGATGATGCGGATGGAGCCCTGGCGGTGCAACGGCGTGTAGGAAGGATTCTCGGCATAGACGTCGGCGGATACCTCCGGGAAGCCCAGCACCGTGACCATTTCCCCCACTTTCAGGCATTCGCCGTCACACATGTTGACCGGGGGGACCGAATGGGGGGTCTGGATCTTGATCAGGGCCACGTCCGCGTTGGCGGACACCTTTTCCAGGGTGGCCTTCCACGGGTTGGTGGTTTTGGGAAACGTCACATCGAGGTAGTCGAACCGGCCTTCCAGCTTCTTGCCCTCCACGTCCTTGCCGCCGATGGTGAGGGTATTGGCAGGAACCCACTTGGCGAGTTTTTGGATGTACGGCTTATTGGCCTCGTTGTTCGCGAGAATTTCCACATGGGATTGCAGGCACCGGTCGTCCTCGCATACCTGCATGAAGCCCGGCAACGGCGGGGGACCACCAAAGAAGTCGTCTTCCCAGGGTGCGGCCACGTGACGGTTGGTCAAAATGAAGCCGTTGTCCGTCACCACGAAGCCGCTGCCGGTGTGCCGGCCGCCTATGGGATGGGACGGGCCGGTCCCGTCCGAAACGATAAGCACGGGCTCGATGACGTCGCCCTTTTTGATGTATACGGGCAACTCGTCCCGGAATCGTCTGGAAATCATGGCAAGCTCCGGCTCGTGCAGGTCGAGCAGCTCCTTGACTCCGGCCCGGTTTTTGACCGCGTGGTAGACCTGCTTGCCGGTTCGTGTGTCGATGAGCTTCCAGCTCACCTCGATGAAGACCGTGGACGGAACGAATTTTTCCGCGATGTCCACGCCGGCCAGGGCCATGGACTTCGTGTTTTGGCCCACGGCGGCGTTTTGGGCCACCTGCGTGGCGATGCGATCGCGTTCCTGCTGATTGCGGGCCTCGTCCGCCAGACGCCGCTCCTCGGCGATGCGGGCCTCGCGCTTTTGATAATAGTGGAGGCCGCCGAACAGCAGGAGCACCAGCCCGACAACGGCGGCGGAAATGCCGATGACGAGTTTCTTGTTGGTGGTTTTCGTCTGGCTGATCATCCGCTCCACGGTGGCCCGGCCGATGGTGTTGGTCCCGGTGTGCCCCGAGGCCGCGCTTCCGAAGGGCGGTAGTCCGCTGGATGTGCCCGGCGCGGCCTCGGGCGCGATGGGCATGGTCGGGGTCTCGCGCGTCAGGACCGGCGCCTCGCGGGTGGCGGGGTTGTCCTCGGGAGCGGAAAACAGGCGGGTGGCTGGCGGGGCGCTGGCTGGCCGGGGATCGAGGTCGAACTCGATCTTCGGGCCGCCGGTGCCCAGTTCGATCACATCGCCCGGATTGAGCTTGGCCGGCCCGGTGATGCGCATGCCGTTGACGTGGGTCCCGTTGCGGCTGTTGAGGTCCGTTATCGTGAAACTCGTTTTGTCGGCCGGGTCCTGGGAGAGCCGGGCATGGAGCCGGCTGACGAGATCATCTTTGTTGGGATCGAAAATGATTTGGGCTGAAGGATCACGCCCGAAAATAACTTCGTGGTTCAGAGGTAAATCGAAACGGTCGGTCTGGCCGGATTTTGAACCCGTCATATGCTTCAACAACATTTTTTCCATGGAAGTCCTTCTCCTTGCGTGTTGTCGAATTTATTTTCTGAGTTCTCACTGAAATCGGAACCGGCATCCTCCCGTACGAGCAAAGACGCACTCTTTTTTTTGAAATCCGTCTTATATCCCAGCCTCAGTCCTGTTTTACAACGGGACTTCAAACAAGAAACGGCAGCTCGGATGTTGAGCGGTCGTCGTTGGTTCCTGGCCCCTCGCAGGGGTGGCCTTGATGGCCCAACATGTCAAATATCATGGATTGTGGCAACCGCGGATGTGTCTCAAAACTTAAGGGGGCAGATCGCTAAGCTGGAAACAAGAGAGACTTGTTCCGGTATATGCACAGGCTCTGTGAAGACTGTGCATCTTGATGTTGTGCACAGTATCCTGCTGGTAATGAACACTATTCCAGAAAAAATTTTATTTTATAAAAAGATGAATTCGCAAATTTGCGGCAAGCTGCCTGTTGCAGTTATACGCGCTCCGGTTGCCGTTGCCCGTTACCCTGAGTCTGGTTTTGGCGTTTGGACACGTGTTGTGGGAAATTTGTATGTAATAACCGTTTTGATATCGGTCGTTACACTGGCGGTGTTCGGTCTTCCCGGGAGGACGTGACGGGAACGCGCTGGGCGGTGCCAAGAAAATTTGAGGCGTTTGCCTGTAAAACCTTTGACAAGCCGGGCCGGTATAATCAATAACCGCTCTCGCCGCTTTTACCCGGAGGGCGTGCTTCGGGGCAATCCGCCACAACGGGTGGTGGGTGCGCCAACCGCGACCCCCGGCAGTGAGTGCCCACGTAGCTCAGTCGGTAGAGCACTTCCTTGGTAAGGAAGAGGTCGCCGGTTCAATTCCGGCCGTGGGCTCCAGTTCCCGGACCACGCGTCCAACCCTCTCGATGCAACGCGCTGCTGCCGGAGGCGCACCGTGAAACCGCCCGTACCGCGGAAGACGCCCTGTGCGAGCCCGGGCTGTTGTGCCGGCGTTCCCGTTGTCGCAGGCCGGCGCCGGCCGTGCTTGATCCATCCGCGCCGCAGATGCGCCCCCTCCCCGAATCCAACGTTTCCGCCCGGGAACTTCGCCGGTGGCCGATCGGGCCGACCCCGGCTCCTGTGGTGAACCGCTGGAGCCGGGGCCGGAACCGTTACTGCATCTGGTCCACCTGCTTGATGATCGCGTCCGTGATGTCGATGGACGGGTCGATGTAGGCAAAGCCGTTTTTGTCCTGGACGCTGAGGAGGCCATGGGCCTTGGCATAGGCAGCCAGGGCCTTGTTGATTTTGTCCACGATCGGCTTGAAGGCGGTCGCCTCTGCCTCGCTGATGTCCTTGCGCAGTTTCTGGATATCCTCGGCATACTTCTGCCCCAGGGTCTGGAGTTCCAGCCTTTTCCCCAACTTGGCATCATTGATGGCCGGATCTTTGCGCAGCTGTGCGATGGCTTCCTCCTGGGCCTTGAGTTGGGTTTTGCGGTCGGCGAACTGCTTTTGCACCGCTTCCACCGCCCGTATTCCGTCATTGCATTTGGTCAGGACTTCCTTTGTGTTGATGACGGCCGCTTTCGGGGCGCGCTCAAAGGCTTGGCAGCCGCAAAGAAGTCCGGCCAGGGACAGGGCAACCAGCAAATTCGTGAGGATTTTCAAATGCGTTCTCCCTTTCCTGCGGTCAGAAGGAATATTTGAGGCCAATGCTGATGGCCTGGGACTCATGCTTGGGCCTGAACAATTCGACGCCGGCCCGGACCGACGCGGACAACTGTTCGTTTACGCGCATGGTCACGCCGGCATCGATGAGCGCGGCATGGTAGGCGTGGCCCGAGACCCGGGCCTGGTAGCCGGACAGGGGCACGCCGGTAAACGAGGCGTCGATGCCCTGGGACTGGTCGAGCCACTGGGCGGCCCAGCCGGCCCGCAGTTCGGGGGTGATGGAGCCATGGGCGGTCTCGAAGGTCCGGGAAACCCGCGCCCCGAGCACGGTCCGAAGCGAATGGTTGTGCCGCGCGCCGACATGCTGGCCCACGGTGCCGGCGCCTGTCTCGGAGAAGGCATCCTGGCCAAGGTATTGCCATTCCAGGGAGGCGATGGGGCCATAGGTGTAGCCGCCGGCCTTGAAATCATAGCCGGTGGCGGCCGACAGGCTGGTGTTCCAGCCGTTCCAGCGTCCCTTGGCCGTGCGGGTCACCCCCGGCAGCGGCAACGAATGGGAGGAGTCGAAGGTGTCGAAGCCGACCCGGCCCACGGCATCGACATGCCAGGGGCCGCGTCGGTAGCCGGCCAGCAGGGCCACGCTCCAGTCCTGCACCGTGCCCGAGCCGGTTCCGTTGGTCCGTAAACTCACCGATTGGGTCATGAAGGACGGGGCAAGGCCCAGGGTCAGGTTCGCCGTCGGGCGGTAGAGCAGACCGCCGGTCAGACCGCCGGTGTAGGCTTCGTAGCCGGTGCGGTTGGCATCCCCGTACTGGCGGGAATGCAGCCCGAAGGGCTGCAAAAATACTGTATATTGTCCTTCTTCGAGCTGGGGAGCTGCGTCGCCGGAAGCGAGGCCGCTTGGGCGCATGTCCGCACCGGCCATGGCCACGACTGCGGTCGGCCCCATGTCCTGTGCCTGGACGAACACGCCGCCGTCGCTTACGGTCTCGCCGCGAAGCACGCCACGCTGGGTTGCGGTCAGCGCCCGACCACCTTCGAGCATGGTTTGGGTATAGGCGTCGTAGGACTCGGCGCTGAGCAGCCCCATGGCTAAGTTGGCTGCCGCGGGCGAGGAGAAATCCAGGGCGGTGAGCAGGGAAGCCATCTCGCCGGTGGCTGTGGCGACCGCGTTGTCGAGCCCGGCCGCCACCGCCGCGGCCCGGGAGGACTGGGCCGCCGTGGCATAGGAAAGGCGCGAAACCGAGACAGTCACACTGTTCGCCGTGTAGGCCGGGCTGAAGTGCAGGTTCCAGGTCTCGGTGGCGGTTACGGTGCCGAAGGTTCCGGTTCGGCCGTTGCCGGCCGTCAGGATCGTCCAGGTGCGGCCGGCCGTGTAGAGTCCCTGCTCCGGCACGATGCTCAGGGTGCCGGCCAGGCTGGCCGAGCCGGTGACCGCCAGCAGATCGCTCGCCGTGGGCGACACCTCGCAGTGATAGGTGGCCGAGGCGGCCTGGGTGTAATCGCCGGCCACGGTCAGGGTGCCGATGGAGCCGCCGGGGGCCACTGTGCCGTTATTGGTGACGCTGCCCACTGTCCCGTAGCCGCCCAGCGTGCCATTGGCGCCGATGACGAGCGCGCCGGAGAGGGTTGTGCCCGAGGCGATCTGGAGCTTGCCGTTATTGATGGCGGTCACACCGGTGATGGCGACATTGCTGCCAAGGGTCAGATCGGCGTTGTCAAAAAGAGTCAGGCTATCAAAGGTGCTGGTGCCGGTCGGGGCGAGAAGCCAGGCCGTGGCCGTGCCCAGGGCATCGCCCACCGCGAGGTTTTCCACGTTGAGGACCTGGCTTGTCAGGCTTCCGGTTCCGACAAGGGTGAGCGTATCGGTCCCGCCGCCCAGGTCCACCTTGCCGGTGAGGTTGGCCCCGGTTGCCAGGGTGACCGTGTCATTGGCGTTGCCGGCCAGGATGGCATAGGCAGCGTCGCCGCCGGTTTGGTCCACTCCACGTAACGTGCCGGTGACATAGAGGTTCATGGCCCCGGTGGAGGCGACGGCCACGGCTTGGCCCGTGGTGTTGGTGGTGGCCGAAACCGAGCCCGAGAGCAGGAGGGGGGTTTCGGCGTCGCTGCCGTTGAGCGCGCCCCCGGCGTAAATGCCGTAGGCCGTGGCCAAGGCGGTATGATTGGCTGTTTCGGTCCCGTCGAGCAGGCTCGCAAAGGCCGTGCCGCCCGTGGCCGTCGTCGCGATCGTGCCGGAAAGGCCTTCGGTGATGGTGATATCGCCGTCGGCAAAAAGGCCGTAAGCCGTGGCGGAAGCATCGGCCCAGGCGGCCGTGCCCCCCACAGCCGAGGCGGAACCGCCTGTGGCGGTCGTGACGATCGTACCGGACAGGTCGCCGGTGATGAAGAGATTGCCGGAGGTGGAGAGGCTGGTAGCCGTGGCCGTGGCCGCGGCGTAGCCGAAAGCGCCGCCCCGGGCCGAGGCCATGCCGCCCTGGGCAATGGTCGTTATGGTGCCGGAGAGGCCATTGGTGATGGTCAGGTCTCCCTGGTCCAGGGAAAACCCTACGGCGCGGGCGGAAGCCTCGGCCGCGCCGTAGGCGTCGGTACTGGCAGCGGAGGTCGTGGCCGTGGCTTTGCCGCCGAGGCCCATGGTCGTGACCGTGCCGGACAAACCGCCGAAGATGGTGCAATGGGCTCCGGCGACGTTGACGCTCGCGGCATCGGCAGTCCCGGTGGCGGTGGCGAGTGCGTCCGGATCAAGGCTGGTGTTGACACTGGTGGCCTCGCCTCCGGCAGCAAGCGTTGTCACACTGCCCGAAAGGCCTTCGATGAGGGTAAAATCATCGCTGGTGGTCAGGCCAAAGGCGAAGGCGTCGGCGAGGGTGCCCGCCGCGTCCCTGGAAGCGGTCGCCGTGGCTGTACCGCCGACCGCCGTGGTTGCGAGCGTGCCGGATAGGCCGCCGCGCAGGCTAAGCGCCTCCGGGCCGTAGAGGCCCAAGGCTCCAGCCATGGCGATGGATGTGGCATAACCACCCGTGGCCGTGGCCGTGCCGCCGTGGGCTTCGGTCGAGGCCATGCCGGAAAAATCCTGGAAGCTCAGCAAGGCTTGGGACGCGGAAAGTCCCTTGGCAAGAGCCGTGGAGGAGCTGAAGGCCTCATACGCCGAGGTCGTGGCCGTGCCGCCGGTCGCCGTGGTCGTGATCGAGCCGGTCAGTTTGCCGAGAAGGAGGATCGTCCCTCCGCTGGTCAGTCCGGTACTCGTGGCTGAAGCCGAGGCGTCGGCGGAGCCGGTGTCTGCCTGTGCGCTGGTTGCCGTTGCTTCTTGGCTCGTGGCGGTGGCGGTGATCGCGCTGCTGACGTCGCCGGTGAGCACGATTCCCGAAGCACCATACAGGGCGTTGCTGTTGGAGGCGGCCAAGGCGGTGGCGCAGGAGCCCGACGAGACGTTGACCGCGCTTCCCGTGGCCGTCGCAGCAACCGGGCCGGAAAGATTCCCGGCTACGACAAGCCCCTCCGAGGCATACAAACCGGTGGCGGTGGAGAGGGCGGCCGCGTAGACGTCGTCAGCGGCGCGGAGGCCGGGATTCTCACCGCTTGAACCCATGATCGTCGCGCCCGTGGCCGTGGCCGTGATGCCGCCGGAAAGGACGTCGCTGATCACGAGCCCTTCCTCGCTGAATAAGGCGAAGGCTGTGGTTTCGGCCTCGATAACGGCGGAGACAGGGCTCCCTGCCGTGGTGTCTGTGATAAAGCCGCCGTTGGCCGTTGCCGTAACGGTCCCGGCAAGGGCGCCGGCAAGGTCGGTGGAGCCTTGGCTATACAGCCCGTAGGCGGTGGCGGTGGCGGTAGCCTCCAGAGGGGCGCGGGAGGGGGTGACGCTGATCACCCCGCCGGTGGCCTGGCTTGTGACCGTACCGGACAGGCCGCCGGTCAGTGTCAGATTCCCGCCGGCGGACAATCCGATGGCGGTGCCTGCGGCGGAGGAAAAGGCGGAATCGCCCGAAGCCGTGGTGCCGGAGAGTCCGCCGTTGATTGAGAGGTCGCCAGCGGCGGAAAGCCCCCTGGCCGTGGCGTTGGATTCGGCGGTCGCGGAGGTCCCCGCAGTCGCCGTGGCGGTTCCGCCCGTGGCCCCGGCCGTGAGGATGCCGGAAAGGCCCGCGCCGATCGAAAGGGCACCGTCGGCAGCGAGCCCATCGGCCGTGGCCGAGGTGTGGGCGGTGGCGGTTCCGCCCGTGGTTGCCGTGGCGAACCCGCCGATCGCCGCGGCGTTGACCGTTCCGGACAGGGCGCCGGTCAGGCTTACGCCCTCACACCCGTACACACCATAGGCTGTGGCTGCGTTGTACACCGTGGCCAAGTCGGATGCTTCGGCCACGGCGACGAGCCCACCCGTGGCCGCCACCGAGACCGTTCCGGACAGGGAGCCGTTGAGTGTCACGGCACCGGTGGCACGCAATCCGGCGGCGGTGCTTTCGGCACTGGCCACGGTGGCGGGGCCGTTTGCGGTGGTGGCTGAGCCGCCCATGGCCGTGACAATGATCTGGCCGGACAGATCTCCGCCAAGCGTGACCGGTCCGCCGCTGTTGAGGCCATAAGCCGTGGCCAAGGCCGTGGCGGTCTCGGTATCGGCGGAACCGCCCGAGGCCGTGGCCGTGATATTCCCGGCAAGACCGCCGTTCAGGATGATTCCGTCGGAGCCGTACAGGCCGACGGCGCTGGCGGTGGCCTCGCTTGCGGCCACCAGCTTGCCCCCAACTGCCGTGGCGGAAAGGCTGACGCCGGAACCGATGCCCTCCATGAGCAACGGCGCGAACATGGTAGACAACCCGGTGGCCAGGGCTTGGCCCGTGTTCGGCATCTCCAGGACGTAAATGTTGAGCGGGCTTGTTCCGGCCAGATTGACGGTGACGTCGTTTTCCACGGTCAGCCAACTGACCGGGGTGTTGGAAACGTCCGTAAGGCTTATGCTGAGGCCGTTGGTGGCGTCGTCGTTGCGCAATGCGACGGATTTGGCGGTGCGGGAACCGAGGGTCACGGTCAGGCCTTCATTGAGAACGATGCGTGCCTGTGAAAGGCTTGCGTCAAAGGAGATCGTATTCGTGCCGTCCGCGCCGGCATTGACCATGTTTACCGCATAGCCCAGCGAACCAGGGGTACCGGCGTCCGGGCTGGTGTTCGTGACAACCGCGTCCACCGCCTGCGCCACGCCGCCCCATGACAGCAACAGCGCGCAGATAACTCCCAGTAGACCAGCCATGATACGGCAGGACTTTTCGTTCGCATGCCTTAGCATCCGCGTCAGTTGCATCGTCCCTCCCTTTTCCCCTGTTGCGCACATGATTTTCGATGCGGCCACGTTTCCGCTGTGAACGCCGTCCGTGCCGTCTTTTGCACTATCATAAAATTTATAGCTTTCAGTAGGGTATATTGCCAGCCATGTCCAGATAAGACCAGTCTTCGGTGACGGAATTGAACAGCCCGTTTTGTGGATGCCCACAAGGGGAGGGCACTGTTTTGCGGCTCAACCGAGGCAAATCGCAGTGAAACGGGACAGATTCACGGATAAACCGTTTTTTCCCCGAAATTACAGCATATTTCACTTTGAACGACACAACCGGCACTGGAAAGGGCACATGGTTCGGGAAATTTTCAGCCTAAACAGGTGGTGATTCCCACTTTTCCTACCGTTGCAGGCGCCTGGTGCGCCAGGCCAAGCCTGGAGAAGGAGAATGTATGGAATGCTGAAACCTTCTTTGGAACCCTACGGGTACTCAAGCCCGTCCGGCCAAGTGTGCTGACAGCCGGAACCGAGTGTTGCGCGGACTGGAGTAATCCAG
>JAWRKJ010000331.1:0-12167 GCA_040307025.1 Desulfovibrionaceae bacterium
GCACCGTGGTCTGGGAGACCCGGGAGGGCTTGTTTGCCGCGCTGCTTGGCGTTATCGGGGAATGCGGCATCGAGGGCATTGTCGTCGGCTATCCGGCGCGCCAGGGTGGCGATGAAAGCCTGACCGGTCGGCAGGTGCGCAAGTTCATCGAGCGGTTGCGCCGCCGGACGCCGCTGTCCATCGAGACCGTGGACGAGGCCTTTTCCACCGAGGAGGCGGCCGAGCGGTTGCGGGCGGCCGGGCTTGGCGGGCGGGAGCTCACGGCCCGGGTGGATGCCCAGGCCGCGGCCGTTATTTTGGAACGCTATCTCCGGGACAAGGGGCGGGCATGATCCGGACGATCGTGTTGGGCGTGTTGTTGGTCGGGCTGCTGGTGGCCGGTCTGGTCGGTTACCGGGCCTATGAGTTCCTGGCCGTGCCGCCGCAGACGCCCGGGGTGACCAAGACGGTTTTCATCGAGCCGGGACAGCCCTTTGACGCCATGGCCGCCATGCTCGTCTCCGAGGGCGTGTTGCGCGACGCGGCGGGCTTTCGGCTGTTGGCCAAGTTCACGGAGAAGGGCAGCCGGATCAAGGCCGGGGAATTCGAGGTGAGCACGGGTTGGACGCCCCTGCGTCTGCTCAACTACCTGACCACGGCCAAGGGCGTGCAGCACAAGCTGGCCGCGCCCGAGGGCCTGACCATGCGTCAGATCGCCAGGCTCGCCGAAGAGGCCGGTTTGTGCACGGCCGAGGCCTTTCTCAAGGCGGCGCGCGATCCCGAACTGCTCGAAAAATATCACGTCCCGGCGGATACGGCCGAGGGCTTCCTGTTTCCCAACACCTATCTTTTCACCCGCAAGCGCGGTGATGATGGCGTCTATGTGGTCGAGGCCATGCTCAAGGAGTTCTGGAAGCAGGCCGATGCGGTCTGGCCCACGGCCAAGCCCACGGGGCGGCAGCTGCTGTCGGCCGTGACGCTTGCCTCCATCGTGGAGAAGGAGACGGGCGTGGATGCCGAACGGCCCCGGGTGGCCGGGGTGTTTCTCAACCGGTTGGCCAAGGGCATGCTGCTCCAGACCGATCCCACCATCATCTACGGCCTGGGTGACCGGTTCACCGGCAACCTGACCCGGGCCCATCTGGAAGATCCGACCAATTCCTACAACACGTACGTCCGGCCGGGACTCCCGCCGGGCCCCATCTGTTCGCCCGGGCTCAAGTCCCTCCAGGCCGCGGCCTCGCCGGAGATTCACGATTTCTACTACTTCGTGGCCAACGGCCAGGGCGAGCACCAGTTCAGCCGCACCTTGAGCGAGCACAACATTGCCGTCATCAAATACCTGCGCAGCCGGGAGAAGAAATAGTCGGGAACGATCCGATCGGTGTCGGGGGACGGCGGGCGTTCGTTCGGAGAACGCTACTCGGGTTGCCGCTCGAAGCGGTCCAGATCCTGGCCGAAGGCTTCCTGAAAGGCCTGGGGTGCGTCCCGATCGCGCAGGCGGCGGAAATAGTCAAACAAGGCCCGTTCGCCCTTGAGCTCGACCAGACGCAGCACGGCCATGTCGGCCAGATTGTAGATGAGGGCTCCCCCAAAGCGGTTTTCGGCGGCCCGCCAGTCGGCGAAGGAACGCAGGACGGTCAGGCTGGGCGGTTCGGCCGCGTCCACGACGGTTTTGGCCCACCGGGCGCGGAGAACGGATACTTTCCCCAGCTTGGACACTTCCACGGCCCTGGCCGCCATGTAATCGGCCGTCCCTTCGCTGAGCCAACGCGCGATGTTGTGCCTCCCCGCGCTGAGCTGATCCTGGAACTGGTGGGTGAGTTCGTGGGCAGCGACAAAGACCTTCGCGGCGAGGTTTTTCTGGCGGCTCAGATCCTCGACGATCCTGCCTCGCAGCGACACCCCGACGGATTTGTCGGCCCGGTCGGCCGCGCCCTCCTCGGTATGGCTGCCTTGCCGGACGAGACTGGCGGCGAAGTCTTCCTTGGTGGCCGTGAGCACGAGCCGGACGTCATGATCCAGGGTGAGGCCGAATTCGAACCGGAACAGGTCCAGGGTGGTCTCTATGGCCTGGTTGACCGCTTCCACCGCGGCCTGGTCCACATTCTCCTCGTCGGCGATGGTGACGCGTCCGGCCAGGGCCGATCCGGCCAGCCCGGCACATAGCCAGAGGAGCGTGGTGAGCCCCCAAAGCACGATTCTTTTCAAGCGCCTTGCTGGGGCTTGGGAGCGGCGTTTTCCCCTGGGGAATCCGGGGCGGACTCCGGGAGGTCACTCGTGGAAAGTCCGGAAGCGGTGCCGCATTGCTTGTGCTTGAAATCAATGCCCTGGCGGATGAACAGCGTCGATTCGGCGATGTTGGCGCACTGGTCGCAGATGCGCTTCAGGCTGTGGGCCACGAAGGACTGTTGCACGGCCAAGTCCACAGTCTGGGACTCTCGGATCATGTCGCCGGTGACTTCCCGGAATACCCGGACGTTGAGGTCCAGCGCGGCGGCGTTTTGTTCGATGACCTGCAAGGCGGCCTTGGTGTCCAGGTCCATGTAGCACCGGATGGACTCGCGCACGAGGTCCAGGGCCAGTCCGGCCAGGTGGCGCAGGTTGCCGTGGATGGGCTGGCGGGATTCGCTGATCAGCACCAACACCCGCTCGGCGATGTTGACGGCCTCGTCGCCCAGGCGCTCGATATTGACGAGCATGCGCATGGAGCCGACGAGGAAGCGCAGGTCCTTGGCCACCGGATGATGCAGGGCCAGAATTTTGAGGCTTTCCGCATCGACCCGGCATTCGTAGTCGTTGATTTCCCGGTCCGCCTCGATGACGGCGCGGGCCTTGGCCGCGTCGTGTTCGAGCAGGCTGGCCACGGCTTTTTTCACGGCATCCTGGGCCAGATGCATCATCTGCAGGACATCCACCTTGAGCTTGTGGATGGCCTGATCGAGGGGGGTTTCCACAGGCGCACTCCTCATTTTGCCGCTGGCGCGGGCCGGGCGGCGTCTGAAACGGTGAACTCTTATTACGACCCGTTCCAGGTCACAGTCCCATGGCAAGGGTGTGACAATTGGTGCCCCGGCTGTCAACCGGCGTGGAACCCCGAAACCGGACAGGGGTGTGTGTCGGGAAGGTTACGCCAGGGTGTCGCGGTCGCGCACGCCCACGAGATAGAGAATGCTGTCGAGGCCCAGGGTGGAAATCGCCTGGCCGGCGCCTTTTTTGACCACCGGTTTGGCATGGTAGGCGATGCCGAGGCCGGCGATGCCGAGCATGGGCAGGTCGTTGGCCCCGTCGCCCACGGCGATGACCTGTTGCAGGCTTAGGTGCTCCCCTTCGGCGATCTGGCGCAGCAGGGCCGCCTTGCGGGTGGCGTCCACGATGTCGCCCACGACCTCGCCGGTCAGCTTGGCGTCGACGATCTCCAGCTCGTTGGCGAACACGTAGTCGATGCCCAGACGCTCCTTGAGCCGGTTGCCGAAATAGGTGAACCCGCCGGAAATGATGGCGATGGTGTAGCCGAAGCGCTTGAGGTTGGTGATGAGGCGCTCGGCGCCTTCGTTCAAGGGAATACGTTCGGCCACGGCGGCCAGGGTGTCGGCCGGCAGACCGCGCAACAGCCGTAGCCGGCGGCGCAGACTTTCCTTGAAGTCGATCTCGCCGCGCATGGCCGACTCGGTGATGGCCGCGACCTGCCCGCCCACGCCGGCGGCCTTGGCCAGCTCGTCGATGACCTCGGCGGCAATCAGCGTCGAGTCCATGTCGAAGGCCACCAGACGGCGGTTGCGACGAAAGGCGTTGTCCTCCTGGATGGCGATGTCCACGTCCATGGCTCCGGCAATGGCCAAAAATTCGCTTTTCATGGCCGTGAGGTCGGCCGGGGTGCCGCGTACGGAAAATTCCACGCAGGCCGTGCGCGGCGAGTGGACCGGGTCCAGGGAGGCCCGGCCGGACAGCCGGGTGATGACGTCGATGTTGAGTCCGTTTTTGGCGATGACCCCGGTGACGGCGGCGATGTGTTCCGAGCCCAGGCGTCTGGCCAGCAAGGTGACGATATGGCGGTCCTTGCCCTGGCCGTCCACCCAGGATGCGTAGCTGTCGGCCTCGACCGGGGTGAAGGTCAGGTTGACCCCGAGCTTGTGGGCGGAAAACAGCAGGTCCTTGAGAAACGGCGTGGACTGGGCGGCGGTGGGGACCTTGACCAGGATGCCAAGCGAGAGGGTGTCGTGGATGACCGACTGGCCGATGTCGAGGATATCGGCCTTGTATTTGGCCAGTTCGGCGGTGACGGCGGCGGTGAGGCCGGGTTTGTCCTCGCCGGAGACGCGGATCAGGATGATTTCGGGCTCTTGCATGGGTCGGGGTTATAGCGCCGGCCCGGTCAGGGGGCAAGGCGGGAGAAGGGGGACAAAGCGCCTGCTCGTGTCCGCGGCCTGGGGGGAGGGCAGGTAGGTGGCCGCGGACACGGGGCAGGCGGGGGGAGACCTAGAGGGTTTCGTGGTGTTCCCGGCGCACCATTTGGGCGAGCCGCATGATGAGCTTGAAAAACACCGGGATGAAAAACGGGGCGATAAGCGTTGCCCCGAGCATGCCGCCGATGACGCCGGTCCCGATGGCATGACGGCTGTTGGCGCCGGCGCCCGTGGAGATGGCCAGGGGCAGACAGCCGAGGATAAACGCCAGGGAGGTCATGATGATGGGCCGGAAGCGCAGCGTGGCGGCATTGAGGGCCGCCTCGTCCAGGCTCTTGCCATCCTTGACCTGGAGTACGGCGAACTCCACGATGAGAATGGCGTTTTTCGCCGCCAGACCGATCAGGGTGACGAGGGCGATCTGGAAGTAGATGTCGTTGGACAACCCCCGGCCGAGCACCGCGCTGATGGCCCCGAACAGGGCGAACGGCACGGCCAGGACCACGGCGAAGGGCAGCGACCAGCGTTCGTACTGGGCGGCCAGGATCAGGATGACCATGATGATGCCCATGGCGAAGACCAGCATGGAGGAGCCTTGGGCGGCTTTTTCCTGGTAGGCCGAGCCGGTCCAGGCCAGGGCGTATTCCTGGGGCAGCACCCGGGCCGCGGCCCGTTCCATGGCGGTCAGGGCCTCGCCCGAGGTGTGGCCGGTGGCGGGTTGGCCCATGATCTTGGCGGCCGGGAAGACGTTGAAGCGTTCCATGACCTCGGGGCCGGTGGTCTTTTCGATGGTCGCCAGGGCGGTCAGCGGGATCATGTCGCCTTTCTGGGAGCGCACGAAGACGTCGCGCAGGTCGTCGGGCCGGTCGCGGAAGTCGGACTCGGACTGTATCTGGACCTTGAAGGTGCGGCCGAACTTGTTGAAGTCGTTGACGTAGTAGGCGCCGAACGTGGCCTGCATGGCGGCGAAGAAGTCGCTTATGCCGACGCCCAGGGCCTTGGCTTTCTGGCGGTCCAGGTCCACGCGCAGCTGGGGTACGTTGGCTCCGAAGGTGGTCGCCACCCGGCCCAGCGCCGGGTCCTTGCGGGCCTCGGCCAACAGCTTGTCGGTCATGGCGGCCAGTTCCTTGGAATCGCCCTCGCCGCGGCTTTGCAGGTAGCACTCGAAGCCGCCCGTGTTACTCATGCCGGTGATGGCCGGCGGATTGAAGGCCAGGGTCAGGCCTTGGGGCAGGCTCGCGCCCCGGGCGAACACGCGGCCCACGAAGGCAAAGGAGCTTTCATCGGGTTTTTTGCGCTCGTCCCAGGGCTTGAGCGGCACGAATAGGGTGCCGTAGTTGGAGCGGTAGGTGCTGCTTAAGATATCCAGGCCGGTGATGGATATTTGGTAGCGGACCGCCGGGTCCTTGGCGTTCATGGCGTCCATGGCGTCGTCCACGGCCAGGGTGGCGGGCAGGGCGGTGCCGTCGGGCAGGATGTTGACGGCCAGGATGTAGCCCTGGTCCTCGTCCGGGACCAGGCCCCCCGGCGCCTTGCGGAACATCCAGAAGGCGCTGGCGCACAGCACCGCAAAGAGTATCAGGGCGATACCCGAGCGGCGCAGCAGGAAGGCGACCCCGGCGGCATAGCCTTCGGTGATGGCCGTAAACACCCGGTTGAAGCCCCGGAAGATGCGGTTGGGTTCGTTGTGGCCGCGGCGCAGGAGCATGGCGCACAGGGCCGGGGTCAGGGTCAGGGCGACCAGACCAGAGATGACCACGGACACGGCGATGGTGATGGCGAACTGCTTGTACATCTGGCCGGTCAGGCCGCCGAGGAAAGCCACGGGCACGAACACCGCGCACAGCACCAGCACGATGGCGATGACCGGTCCCGTGACCTCTTCCATGGCCTTGGCCGTGGCCTGTTTGGGCGTGTAGCCGTGGGTGGTCATGAGCCGTTCCACGTTTTCGAGCACCACGATGGCGTCATCGACCACGATGCCGATGGCGAGCACCATGCCGAAAAGCGTCAGCGTGTTGATGGTGAACCCGAGGACGTACATGCCGGCGAAGGTGCCAATGATGGAAACCGGCACGGCCAGGCAGGGAATAAGCGTGGCCCGGAAGTTTTGCAGGAACAGGAACACCACCAGGAAGACCAGGATCATGGCCTCGATGAGGGTATGGATGACCTCCTGGATGGAGATGCGCACGAAGGAGGTGGTATCCAGCGGCACGGCGTAGGACACGCCATCGGGAAAGCGCTTGGACAGCTCGGCCAGCTTGGTCGTGACCCGGTCGGCCGTGTCCAGGGCGTTGGCGCCGGGAGACAGGTAAATGCCGACGTTGACGGCCGGGTTGCCGGAGAGCTTGGAGACGGTATTGTAGTCCTTGGCCCCGAGTTCCACCCGGGCCACATCCTTAAGGCGTACCACAGATCCGTCGGCCTGGGCGCGCAGGATGATGTTCTCGAACTCATCCACGTTGTTGAGCCGGCCCTTGGCGGTCACCATGTAGTTGGTGGCCACCGGGTGGGCGGGATTGGTGGGCTCTGCGCCGATGCGGCCGGCGGCGAACTGGGCGTTTTGCTCGGTGATGGCGCTGGCCACATCGGTCGGGGTGAGCTTTAATTGGGCCAGCTTGTCCGGCCGCAGCCAGATGCGCATGGAGTAGTCCTTGGCCCCGAAGATGGAGGCGTCGCCCACACCGGGCAGACGCTTGAGTTCGTCGAGCACGTTGACCAGCACGTAGTTGCTGATGAAAACCGCGTCGTAGCGCTTGGACGGCGAATCGAAAGCGATGACTTGCAAAATGTTCGAGGATTTCTTGGTGACGGTGACGCCTTGGCGGGTCACTTCCTCGGGCAGGGAGCTTTCGGCCGCCTGGACCCGGTTGTTGACGTTGATGGTGTTCTGGTCGGGGTTGGTACCCACGGCAAAGGTTATGGTCATGGAGAGCGTGCCGTCACCGGAACTCGTGGAACGCATGTAGATCATGTTGTCCACGCCGTTGATCTTCTCCTCAAGCGGAGCGGCGACCGTGGCGGCGATGACTTCGGGGCTGGCACCGGGATAGTTGGCCGTCACGTTGACCTCGGGCGGCACGATCTCCGGATACTGGGCAATGGGCAGCGACCGGATGGCCGCCAGCCCCGCCAGGATGATCACGAGCGAAATGACGATGGAAAAGACCGGGCGGCCCAGGAAGAAGCGTGAGATCATGAACGGGACTCCTTGGGCGTATCCGAGGCCGCGCTTTTCGACTGGGCCGGGGCGGTGGGGCTTGCGGCCGTGCTCGGGGCGTTGTCACGCACGCGCACGACCATGCCGGGCCGCACCTTGATCACACCCTCGACCACGACGCGCTCGCCGGGCGCAAGACCCTGCTCGATGAGGTAGTCGTTGCCCACGGAGTCGCCGAGCACCACCGGCCGGGGCACGATCTGGTCCTTGTCGTCGATGGTCCAGACCATGGCGCCTTGCTGGGTGTTGAGCACCGCGCCCTGGGGGACGCTTAGGGCATCCTTGTAGTGGGCGCCTTCCAGATGGACGCGCACGAACTGGCCGGGCAGGATGTTGCCGTCGCCATTGGAGAACACGGCCCGCACCTTGACGACGCCGGTGCTCGTGTCCACCTGGGTGTCGGTGAAGTTGATGTGCCCGGGCTTTGCGTAGTCGCTGCCGTCGGGCAGGGTCAGGCGCACCACGAAATCGTCGCTGCCGGCGATGACCACCTTGCCCTCGGCCCGCAGCTTGCGCAGGCGCATGATCTCGGGCCCGGACATGGAGAAGTTGACGTAGAGCGGGTCGACCCGGGAAATGGTGGTGAGCAGGCTCCCGTCACTGGAGGTGGTAATAAGGCTCCCCTCGGACCGGGTCTCCTTGCTGGTCAGGCCCGAGATGGGCGCCGTGACCTTGGTCCACTCCAGGTTGAGTGCGGCCTCGCGGACCTTGCCCCGGGCCGCGGTCACGGCCGCCTGACAGGATTCCAGGCTGGTCTGGGTGTCGTCGCGGTCCTTTTTGGCCACCACGTCGCCCTTGTAAAGCTTTTCCATGCGGGCGTGGTCGCGTTCGGCCTGGGCCAGCTTGGCCTCGGCCTGCCCCAGGTCGCCCTTGGCTTGTTCCAGGGCGGCCTGATACGGGGCCGGATCGATCTCGAACATGAGATCGCCCTTGCGCACGCGACTGCCCTCTTCGTAGTTGCGATGGAGTAAAATGCCGCCTACCCGGGCCCGGACCTCGACTTCCCGGGAACCGGCGGTCTGGCCCATGTAGGCCATGGGCAGGGGAATGTCGGCCCGGGTCACCTGCATGGCCACAACTTCAGGCGGCGGCGGCGCCTTGCCTTCCTGCTGGCCGGCACTGTCCGAAGCGCAACCGGCCAGAGCAGCGGCGAACAGGGTGAGGACGGCCATAACACTAGCCAAACGCAACAGAACATAAATGCGCATACTGACCTCCAGGACCGGACGGCATCGCAGGGAAGGGGGGGCGCACCGCGGTTTCACACCGGAAACCGCAGGCTGCAGCCGCTTCTCAGGCGGGACCCTTGGCCGTGTCGGGGACCCCTTTGGGGGGCGGTTGCAAAACCTCTTTCTTCGTGAACGGGTGTTTACTCAAAGGGCAAAAAAATTAGGGGCGTACTGCGGCAGCGAACATTTCCCAGTTGGCTTTGGTTTGGCGGTTCATATCCACTTCATCGGGACCCCGGGCGCTCATGAGCGCGGGCATGGCGATCAGGCCCAGGTAATGTACGAACAGTTCCTGGGGGCGGATGTCCGACCGGATTTCGCCCATGGCCTGGCCTTTGGTCAGGAGTTCGACCAGGGATTCCCGCATGATCCGGTGATGTGCCATCTTGAGTTCCTTGAGCCGCGGCTCCTCGAACCACAGGATGTCGGACAAAAAGATCACGGGTAACGCCCGGTAGCGCATGACGAGTTTCATGACCGAGTTGTAGAGCCAATGCAGGGCTTCCAGGGGCGAGGGCGACACGGCCTTGGCCTTGCGGATGTTGGCCAAGTGCATCTCTTGATGCTCTTCCAGAACCGCTTGGAGAATGTCGGCCTTGTTTTTGTAGTGCCGGTACAAAGCAGCGGCTGAAATACCCACGGCCTCGGCCACCCGGCGAACGGTCACGGCACCCAGACCCTGTTCGACCACAAGGGTCAATGCGGCATCGGCGATCTGCTCCCGGCGCAAGGGCGATTCCATTCGTTCCGTCATGCGATCTAGTTAACAGGTGTTCACGGTTTGTCAAGAGGGGGAGAAACGGAGACGCCGGGCGCGACGGCTGGTCGCACCCGGCGTGAGGGGAAGGGCTTGCGTGCCTCAGAAGGTATAAAGCATGCCCAGGGCGACCATCCAGGCATCCTTGGCCAATTCTGTGTTTTCGTGCCCCCAGACACTGGTTTTGAGACCCTGGGGCGAGGCAAAGCCGGTTTGCAGGTTGAGGGTCAGGTTCTCGTAGAGTTCGTAGCTGTGGTCGAAACTCACGCCAAGGGCCCATTCGCCCAGGGCCAGGTTGCGGCCCATCTTGACATAGTCGTCCCCGGCGGTGGCGTAGGCCTTGCGCAGCCCGGCGCGGCTGTTGGTGCCGGCGACGAAACCGAAGCTTACGCGGCTGGTCAGCTTGTCGACGAAGCTGATGTCGCGCAGGGAGGCCATGAGACCCCAGGTGCCGGTAGGATCGATCATCATGTTGTTGCCGGAAAAATCCTGGTCGCAGTCGAACAGGAAGGAGGTGCCGGGACCCCACTTGGGCAGGAGGACGGGCAGGCGTTCGCTGCCGTTACGGATGCTGCCGTCCTCGCCGCTGGCCACCCAGCCGAACAGGCCGGGCACCATCCAATCGAGTCCGGTGTAGGAAACGCCGCCATCGAAGAAATAGCCTCGGCGCTTGGACGAGGAGCGATCATTTGGGGCGGCCTCGCCGTAAATGGCGTCGAAGGAAAGCTTGACCGGATCCAGTGCATCGACATTGAGGGCTAGGCCGGTCCACCACATGAGGTTCTGGTTGTAGCGGTAGCCGTTGGCGAAACTTTCGGCCGAGCCGGAATTGGCGGCCAGGAAATCGCTCGTCGCGCGGTTCTTGCCGATGACGCCAGCCAAGCCCCAGGGCGTGACTTCGAAGCCGTCGAGCTTGACGGGCACGGACAGGTGGTAGACGTCGAAATTGCCGTCCTGGTTGTTGGTGGCGACGGTCCGGAAAGTCTGGTTGGCGGCGAAGAGCCGGGCATAGGCCAGTTGCAGGGACACGGCGTCCTCGTAGAGCGGTGCGGTCAGGACCAGGGCGGCACTGGACTGGTCGCCGTCGTCGGCGGCGAGCACGATGCTGTCGCAAAAGCCACTGGCCTGGGGCATGGACACCGGCTGCAAACCGGCCGTGATCTCGATGTCGGTCTGGGGCCATTTGAATTGCAGGTAGGCCAGATAGGGCATGACCGCCGTCTGGGGATTGGCCGCGGTCAGATAGCCATGGCCCCAGCTGTCTTCTTCCACGGTCAGACCCAGGCGGAATTTCACGCTTTCGCTGGCCACGAAGTCTGTGCGCAGGCGCATGCGCTGCCAGATCGAGAACCGTTCCTCTTTGGCTCCGTTCCAGGTCTCCCGCCCGGTGAAGTTACGGTTGGCGAAAAACAGTCCATAAATACGGGCGTCACCGGCCATTTTGACCTCGGTGGCCGCCAGGGCCGGCAGGGCCGTCAGCACGGTGAGGGCCAGGGTGAGGAGTAGTTGTTTTCCTCGCATGCGCAGACTCCTTGAGTGGCGTTGTAGGTTCGCGGGCGCCGCAACCACCAGGGCCGACACGGCGTTGGTGGTTGCGTAGTACTAATTTATGAAAAGTATGTCGTCTACCTCTGATTTTGCATTAAATTAAGCGGATGTCCGGACGGAACCGTGTCTCGCCCTGTCGTGCGGATCACCAACACCCGCCCTAGGACAAGGGCGCCCTGCGCAGGTTCCGAAGAATGTCCCGGAGTTGGGGGGCGATGGCGTGAAAAGCCGTCACCACTTCGGGGTCGAACTGGCTGCCGGCGTTCCGGTCGATTTCCGTCACCGCCGTGGCAAAAGAACGCGCTGGTCGGTAGGGCCGGGATTGGAGCATGGCGGACAGGCTGTCGGCCACGGCAATGATGCGGGCACCAAGGGGAATGGCGCGCCCGGCCAAGCCCAGGGGATACCCCCGGCCGTCGTAGCGTTCGTGATGGGCCCGGACCATGGCCACGATGCCGCAGTCGCGCAGGCAGGCCAGGGGGGCGAGGATGTCGGCGCCGAGGTCCGGATGGGCGCGCATACGGGTCCATTCGTCAGGGGCGAGGGGACCGGTCTTGCCGAGGATGGCGTCAGGCACGCCGATCTTGCCGATGTCGTGGAGGTGGCCGGCCACATGGATACGGTCGGCCAGCTGGGCTGGGATGCCCAGGCTTTGGGCCAGGGCCTGGGCGATCACGGCCACTTCCTCGGAATGGGCCAGGGTATGGCCGTCCTTGGCGTCGATGGCCCGGCCCAGGGATTCGGCCAATTGGTGGACTAGGGGAAGGGCGGTTGATGGTCCGCCATGGGGCGGCAAAGCCTCGTCCAGGGGGGCTGTAGGGTCGAGTAGTGGACTGCGCAACATCGCGGTGTCCTTGAGGCGTTGCGGGTTACAACTGGGGAAACGGACGGCGCACCGAGCGCGTTTCCCGGGGACAGTGAAGGATTTAATGGTATTGATAATTGTTGTCAAATTCAAAATATCGGCGCAGGCAGCCGGAGAGAGCGGGGAATGGTCGGCCGGACAAAAAAAGCCGGCCCGGGGG
>JAWRKJ010000332.1:0-3596 GCA_040307025.1 Desulfovibrionaceae bacterium
CCCCCCCCCCTGGCTGCGTCATGAAGCGTGACACCGGAGCCGTGGCGGCGGTCAAGGCGCGAGCCAATATCGCCGAGGTGGTGGGGCGGTATGTGAACCTGCGGCCGGTGGGCAATCGATTGGTCGGGGCTTGTCCGTTCCACCAGGAGACCAAGGGCTCGTTCAATGTGCTGCCCGAGAAGGGCATTTTCCATTGTTTCGGCTGCCAGGCCTCGGGGGATGTGATTGATTTTTACTGCCGCATCAACGGGCTGGAATTCCGGGAAGGCCTGGAGCGGCTGGCGGGCGAATTCGGGGTGGATCTGGGCCGGCGTCAGATCGACCCCAAAACAGCCGAGCGCAAGCGCTTGCGTGACGCCTGCCTGGCCATGCACGAGCTGGCCGACCGGTATTTCCGCCATGTGCTGGGCACGCCCGCGGGCGCCAAGGCCCGGGCGTATCTGGAGCGGCGGCAGGTGAGCGCCGAAATGGTCGAGCGTTTCGCCCTGGGGATGAGCCCGGAGGGTTGGCAGGGCTTGGCCGACGTGCTGCGCAAGCGCGGTTTTCCCGAGGACCAGGGCGTCCAGGCCGGGCTTTTGAGTGCCGGCAAAGGCCGGACCTGGGACCGGTTTCGCGACCGGCTCATGTTCCCCATAAGGGACGGCGGCGGCCGGGTCATCGCCTTTGGCGGCCGCATCATGGGAGAGGGCGATCCGAAGTATCTCAACAGCGCCGAGACGCCGATCTATACCAAGGGGCAGCATCTGTTCGGCCTCTACGAAGCGAAGCCGTTTATGGCCAAGTCCCGACGGGCGTTGCTCACAGAGGGTTATATTGATGTCATCACCCTGCACCAGTTCGGCTACGACGAGGCCTGCGGCGTGCTCGGCACGGCCCTGACCGCCGAACAGGCCAAGCGGCTGGCCGGATTCGCCTCCCGGATCGATCTCGTTTTCGACGGCGATCCGCCGGGGCGCAAGGCCGCCCTGCGCGCGGCCCAGATGTTTCTGGGGCTCGGGGCGAACTGCCGGGTGGTGCCGCTGCCCGACGGCGAGGATGTGGACAGCCTGCTCCACAAAAGCGGCCGGGAGGGCTTTGACGCCTGTCTCGCCCGGGCCGAGGACGGGCTGGCCTATGCCACGCGCATGGTGCGCGAGACGTTTTCTCCCCGGGAGATGATCGCCTGGGCCTTGGAATTTTTGTCCGGCCTGCCGGACGCCGGCTTGCGAGCTGTGTTTATTCCCCGGGTGGCTGGGGGATTGGGATTGGCCGAGGTCGAATTGCGCCAGGAACTGGCGGCGGCGAGGCCCCATGGCGCCGGACCGGCGCCGGTCAGGCAAGCGGCCGCAGCACGGCCCGGGCAGCTCGAAATGACGGCCCGGGACGCCCAATTGTTGTCCTTTGCCGTGCGCTGTCCGGACTATCTGGAGGCCCTGGCCGGGGAAGGGGTGGCCGCGGGACTGGAGTCCCGGGCGGCTCGGGAATTTTTCGCCAAGCTCGCCGGGGGCGGCCCGGACGAGCTGGCCACGCGCCTTGACGCCGCCGAAGCCGCCTTCTGGACCAGGGCTCAGTTGGAGCCGGCCCTGGACCCGGAAGAGGCGGCGGCTGTTTTCGAGGAAATTCGGTTTTTTCTCCATGAGGCTCGGGAGAACGACCGGCGGCGGTCGCTCATGGAGGCCATCCGCCGGGCGCAGGAACGGGGAGCGCACGACGAAGCCTTGCGGCTTCTCGGAGAACTACAGGCCCTTTCCGGGAGGGGTGATGAGTAATCTCAAGGAAATCCAGCAAATCAAGAGCCTCATTGTCAAAGGCAAGCAGAAAGGCTTCCTCACCTTTGACGAACTCAACAAGGCCCTGCCTTCCGAGGTCAACAATCCCGAGCAGCTCGAAGAGGTCATTGCCATCTTCGACCAGCTCGACATCAACATCGTTGACACCGACAAGGACGGCCGCAAGGTCGACGTGGCTACCGCCGAACCCGACGATACCCCGGACGCCGATCTGGAGCTGACCGAAAGCGAGGATACCCTCGACTATTCCTCGCGTAGCACCGACCCGGTGCGCATGTACCTGCGCGAGATGGGAGCCGTGCCCCTGCTCGACCGCGAGGGCGAGGTGGTCATCGCCAAAAAGATCGAGAACGGCGAAATGGAAGTGCTCTACGCCCTGGTCGAGGTGCCGGTGGCCGTGGAAGAACTCATCCAGGTTGGCGAGGATCTCAAGATCGGCCGCATCAAGCTCAAGGACGTGGTCAAGACCATCGAGGAAGACGATCCGTCCGAGGACGAGATGAACCAGCGCCAGAGGGTCATTTTCCTGCTCGACGAGGTCAAGGCGGCCTTTCGCAAGAAACGCAAGATCTACGCCAAGCTTGATCTGTGCGCCTGTCTGGACCGCCGGGTCTACGGCATCCAGAAGGAGATCATGGTCTTCAAGGACGAGATCGTGACGCGGCTTCGCGACATCAAGCTCGAAAAAACACTCATCGACCGCATCATCGAGATCGTCGAGGACTACGTGCGCCAGATGCACAACTGCCAGCGCGATCTTTCGGCCTATATCCTGTCGGTCGGCAAGTCCCAGTCCGAGATCCAGGAGATGTTCGCCCAGCTCGACGCCCGGGAGCTCAATCCCGTTGTCGCCGCGGAAGCCCTGGGCCTGACCGTGGAGGAAGTTTTTTCCTTCAAGGAAATGCTTTCGGCCAAGATGGAGATCCTGGATCGGCTCCAGGATAAATGCTGCCACCACGTGGGCGAACTGGAAGAGGTGCTGTGGCGCATCAAGCGCGGCAACAGCGCCGCCCAGCGGGCCAAGCAGGAACTCATCCGGGCCAACCTGCGCCTGGTCGTGTCCATCGCCAAGAAATACACCAACCGCGGCTTGCAGTTCCTGGATCTCATCCAGGAAGGCAACATCGGCCTCATGAAGGCCGTGGACAAGTTCGAATACCAGCGCGGCTACAAGTTCTCGACCTACGCCACCTGGTGGATTCGTCAGGCCATAACCCGCGCCATCGCCGACCAAGCCCGCACCATCCGTATCCCGGTGCATATGATCGAGACCATAAACAAGCTCATTCGCACCTCGCGCTACCTGGTTCAGGAGCTCGGCCGCGACCCCACCCCGGAGGAGATCGCCGAGCGCATGGATTATCCCCTGGAGAAGGTGAAAAAGGTGCTCAAAATCGCCAAGGAACCCATTTCCCTCGAAACCCCCATCGGCGACGAGGAGGATTCGAGTCTTGGCGATTTCATCGAGGATAAAAAGGCCCTGGCCCCGGCCGAGGAGGTGGTCAACACCAAGCTCGGCGAGCAGATCGGCAAGGTGCTCTCCGACCTCACCCCGCGCGAGGAGCAGGTGTTGCGCAAGCGGTTTGGCCTTGGCGAGAAGTCCGACCATACCCTGGAAGAGGTCGGCAAGCTCTTTAACGTGACGCGCGAGCGCATCCGCCAGATCGAGGCCAAGGCCCTGCGCAAGCTCAGGCACCCCGTGCGTAGCCAGCATCTGCGCAGCTACTACGAAGGCTAGGCGAGACGGGGGAGATGTCGCTGGGGGGAAAAGCCCCGGCGGGGGGGGGGGGGGGGGGGGGGGGGGGGGGGGGGGGGGGGGGGGGGGGG
>JAWRKJ010000333.1:0-2772 GCA_040307025.1 Desulfovibrionaceae bacterium
CCCCGTCCAAAAAATCGGCCAGGCGTCTGGCGCACAGGGTATCGCTCCAGTGTTCGACCATGAACCGGCGCGAAGTGGCGCCGGTTTCGCGGCGCAGGGCCGGGTCCTGGGCCAGTTCGACCAGGCGTTGGCGCAGTTCCCGGGCGTCCCGGGCGATGCGCCAGGGCAGGGGCGCGTCCCCCACGAAGGTGCGGATGGTGGCCAGGTTCCAGTCGTCCAGGCCCGCGATCACGGCCCGGCCCAGGGACAGCGCCTCCAGGCTCGACATGCCGTAGTAGCCCTGCATGTGGTCGAAGCAGACGTGGGCGTGCCGTTTACGTTCCAGGCAGACGGCATGGGGCGCGTTGTCGATGAGGTCCAGTTCCACGGGCAGGCCCGAGGCGTTCAGGTTGTTGACCACGGTGAGCAGTTCGTCGGTGTTTTTGAGGTCGCGCCGGGTGGGGGAGTGGCTGAGCCGGAGTGCCCCGTCCCAGAAGGCAGAGGGCACGGCGTCCGGGCAATAGGCCGGGTCGTGGACCGGCACCAGATTGGGCTGCCACTTCGCCTCGGGCAGCTTGCGCAGCAGGTCCGGGGTCGAGACGAGCAGATTGCGCCGGCCGAGCCGCCGGTATTTTTCCCGATATTTTTCCGGATGGGCCCGGAAATCCGGGTGTCCGTGGTGATGGTGCACCACGGCCTTGCCGGACAGGTGCTCGGCGGGCACGAACGGCCCCAGGGGCATGGACTCGTCCAGGGTCATGTGGAAATAATAGACATCGCTTGTCCGCAGCAGGTCCGATACCGTATCGAGCCCGTCGGCGTCGAGGTCGGGCAGGTGCAGGTCCTTGTCCCAGGCATGGTTGTAGCGGGTTTCCAGGGTGACAAGCCGGCAGGTGTGCCGACCTTCGGCGTTGAGCGCCCGGCAGAACCGGATCGCCGTCCCGGCCGGATCGTTCACGGCCATCATGAGGATGCGCATGGGGCTGTCCTTTTCGTTGTGGGAGCGGTTGTTACGGGACGCCTGCTCTCCTGGCAATCGGGCCGCATTGACAAGCCGGGGCGATTGCCGCACGTTTTGACAATATTGCCGATCACACGGCATGCCGCCCCGGGCGGCGCCAACCGTCCGCGATGCGAGGAATCAAGCGCCCATGGCCATGATCGAACTGCGCGACATCCAGAAATGGTATGGTGATTTCCACGTGCTGCGCGGCATCACCGATGCCGTGGAGCCGGGCGAGGTCCTCGTCATCTGCGGACCGTCGGGTTCGGGCAAATCCACGCTCATCCGCTGCGTCAACCGGTTGGAGGAATACCAGCAGGGGCAGATCCTGTTCGAAGGCCGGGATATCCATGCCCCGGACGTGGACGTCAACCGCCTGCGCAGCGAAATCGGCATCGTCTTCCAGCAGTTCAACCTCTACCCGCATCTGTCCGTCCTCAAAAACGTCACCCTGGCGCCCATCAAGGTCAGGAAACTGCCCCGCCCGGAGGCCGAGGAACTGGCCCTGGCCCTGCTCGACCGGGTCGGCATCCACGACCAGGCGAAAAAATTCCCGGCCGAACTGTCCGGCGGCCAGCAGCAGCGGGTGGCCATCGCCCGGGCCCTGGCCATGCAGCCCAAGGTCATGCTGTTCGACGAACCCACCTCGGCCCTGGACCCGGAAATGATCAACGAAGTCTTGAACGTCATGAAGGACCTGGCCCGGGACGGCATGACCATGCTGTGCGTGACCCACGAGATGGGGTTTGCCCGGGAAGTGGCCGACCGGGTGGTGTTCATGGACCATGGCGAGATTCTCGAAAGCGCGCCGCCCCTTGCCTTTTTCAGCAACCCCCGGCACGACCGCACGCGGCTTTTCCTCAAGGAAATCCTGTGACCCTGGCCGCTGCCGCCGTCTGTAACCGATAAAGTCCAAAGGAGACGCGCATGCGCAAGACCCCCTGGTCGTTTGTCCTGGTCGGCCTGCTTGTTCTGACGGCCGGGAACCCCGCCCTGGCCGGCAAACTCGACGACATCAAATCGCGCGGCGTGCTCGTGGCCGGCGTCAAGGATTCCCAGCCGCCCTTCGGGTTCGTGGACGAAAAGACCAACCAGATCGTCGGCTTCGAAATCGACCTCATGCAGGCCCTGGCCAAGCGCCTGGGCGTCAAGCTCGAACTCAAGCCCGTCACTTCCTCCACCCGCATTCCCATGCTCACGCAGGGCGCCGTGGACATCGTGGCCGCCACCATGACCCACAAAAAGGAACGCGAGGACCAGATCGACTTCTCCATCACCTATTTCATGACCGGCCAGAAGCTGCTGGTCAAAAAGGGCGGGGGCGTCAACTCGGTGGCCGATCTGGCCGGCAAGAAGGTCGCCTCGGTCAAGGGCTCCACCTCCGAGCAGAACGTGAAAAAGACCCAGCCCGGCTGTACGGTCATCTCCTTCGAGACCTATCCCGAGGCGTTCCTCGCCCTCAAGCAGGGCAAGGTCCAGGCCATGACCACCGATGAATCCATCCTGGTCGGCATCAAAAACAGCGACGACCATTCCGATGCCTGGGAGATCGTGGGCGATTACATCTCACCCGAGCCCTACGGCCTGGGCCTGCCGGAAAACGATTCCGATTTCCGCGACGCCGTGAACCTGGCCCTCATGGAGATGTGGGAAAAGGGCGAGTACCAGGAGATCTACAACAAGTGGTTCGGCAAGGGCACGAAAGACGCCTTGCCGCTCAACTGGAAGATGGAGCTGTGGCCGTAGGAAATGGTCGTGGGGAAGCCTCCGGCGGCCAAAGGGCGAGGCCC
>JAWRKJ010000334.1:0-8178 GCA_040307025.1 Desulfovibrionaceae bacterium
CCCCCCCCCCCCCCCCCCCCCCCCCCCCCCCCCCCCCCCCCCCCCCCCCCCCCCCCCCCCCCCCCCCCCCCCCCCCCCCCCCCCCCCCCCCCGCCGGAGGCGTCATTCCAGCCCTCCCCCCCCCGCCTTACTTGCGCGAGAAGGCCCAGGCCAGACGACGCAGGACGGCCGGGACCGGCGCGTGGGGATTGGCGCCCGGACGGGGGATGGGCAGGGCGTAGCGGTCGGCGAACGGGGTCTCGAGGAGCAGATCGTTTATGGCGTGGACCAGCAGTACGGGCAGGGCCAGCACATCGGCCGCGTTGTAGGCGAGCAGGGTTTCCATGATGGCCGGATCGCCCCGGCGCTGGTATTCCCGCCACAGGACCACGGCAAAGTAGCCGTCGGCGCCGGTCAGGTCACCCCGGGAGACGCCGTAGCGCGCCTCGCATTTTTTGAGGCCGCCCTTGATGCCGAGGCCGGTCAGGACGTTGCGCACGTCGATGTGGGCCTTGGGCAGCACCGCGCCCAGATGCGAGGTCAGGACCGGCGCGTCGAAACAGCGGCCGTTGAAGGTGACGAGCACCTTGCTTTCCAGGATGTCGGTGGTGAACTGTTCGAGATTGCGGCCGTTCGCATAGGTGCGCACGGTCTCGCGTCCGTCGTAGAAGGCCACGGCCGTGATCTCGTTGGCCGCGGTGCCGTCGGTTTCGATGTCCACGCAGGCCAGGCTGTCCTTAAAATCGAAAAAGAGCCGCCAGGCTTCGGCCGGGGGCAGGCGCTCGCCGAAATAGTCGGCATCGCCGGCGGCAAGGCGTTCCTTGGACTCCTCCAGGGCGTTGCGCCACAAGGGGAGCTTGGCCGGGGACACGGGAAGCCGGGGGGCGTTCAGGAAGTCGTCCCAGGTCCGGATGCCGGCCGCCCAGAGTTTGCGTTCGGTGGCCGGCCCGAGCCCTGGCAGGTGAAGAAAGGTATGCTGGAGCACGCGTGTGCCTTACGCCTTTCCCCGGGCCAGCTCAAGCCGGGGTCGGCGTAACGGACGGCCAAGACGGCACCAAACCTGCATGCGTTACGGACAGGCGGACAGGATTGCCGCCTTTCTCCGACATTTTGCGAGGTGGGAACCCATGCCGCGACTGATCGACGCCGAAACACCGCAATCGCGACGTGTTGCGCAGGCCGCCAAGGTCACCGAGACGGTCATTTCCCGGGAGCTTTACCGCACCGGATCGCTCCGCGCCGACTGCGAGCGTTTGTCCCAGCCGTCGGAACCCATGACCGACGCCGATATTTTGAGCTTCGTGCTCAAGTATTTTCACGCCTCCCTCTATCCCGGCTCGGAAAACCATGCCGTGCCCCTGGCCGAGGCCAGCGGGCTGCTGCGCCGGTTTTACGACCTGTGGCTGGACGGCGGCGAGCGGGACGTGCCCTTGCCCGGGGAATACAGCGCCTATCCCCTGCGCATGCTGGCCGATCTGCCGCGCACGGCCCATATCTTCCGGTCCGTGGCCAACCGGGCCCTGGCGCCGGGGCTGCGGCCCGAACGCTATCTCGGTTTCGATCTGGGAACGGGCAGCGGCATTATTTTGACTGCGGCCTGGTTTCAGGCCATGCGCAACAAGATTCACGATCCCGAGCTGGTCGGGGTGGAGTGCGACGGCGAGGTGGCCGAGCGTACGCGGCTGCTGTTTGAGTCCTTGGGGCTTGGCCGGATCGTGGTGGACGACGCCCGGGACGCGGGCGTGCTGGCCGCCTTGCCCGACGGGCCGGTGGCTTTTGCGGGCAACGAAAACGTGCCTGCCCCCAAGACCCGGGTCACGGCCGAACCGTTTTCGGCCATTCATGCCGCGCTGTTTTCGGTCATGGCCAAGCGGCTGCGGCAAACCATTTTTTTCCCCGAAGCCTTGGTGGTGCGGGACAGGGATGCGGAAATCGACGTGGTGCTGTCGAAAAACAACCGGTTCCAGCCGCCGCGCCATTACCGGTCGCTCCGGCTGCGGCCCCGGTCCATCGTCATCGAGGGGCGTCTCACCAAGCTTTGGGAAGTGGGCAAGGACTTCCGGCAGTATCTGCCCGAAAGCTGGTTGCGGATCATGCCCGGCCGGTGGTAGCCGGCCGGGTCCGTTGCGATAGGGTACGCAAGGCTTCCTTTCCCCGCCCTTTCTCCCCACTCCCTAGGGCCGGCCGCCGCGCGGGGGCGTGGCCTCGCGGGCGGCGATCCAGTTTTCCAGCCGGCCGACCCGCCGGGCCAACCGGTCGCAACGACGGCGCAGCCGTTGCAGGGTATGGGGGCGGGAGGCGACGTACTCGTCGTAAAAGGCCCGCTCCTCGGCGTTGTCCGGGGCCAGGGCCGGTTCCGGGCGGATGAGGAAGGCGGCCAGCAGATAACCGCCCACCATGGGCCAGACCCCGGTGCACGGGGTGAGCAGCAATACGAGCACGCGGACCCAAAAAACCGGCACGTCCAGAAACGTGGCCAACCCCTTGCAGACACCCAGCACCCAGCCCTGGCGCGACCGGTACAGGTCGGCCAGCCGCAGTTCGCTTACGTGCTTCATGAATGTCCGCCTCCCCCGGCGCCGGGATCGAACAGCCGGCTTTCCAGGCGTTCCACCCGGTCCTCCAGCCGGACCAGGCTGCGGTGGATCTCCTGCATGAGTTCGGCCTCATCGGCATCCCCGCCGGCCACCGGCGCGGCTCCGGGCCGCAACAACCGGGCGCCGAGCAGAAATATCACGCCCAGGATCACGAGACCCACCAACGTCGCCCCGGCCACAACCAGGACGCTCAACAATCCCGCCATACCAAATCCTTGTCGTTAGCGCTTGGCCGCTCGCGGAAGGGCCGGAGTGGTGGCCGCGCCTTCGTTTTGCATTTCCGTCACCAGGGCTTGCAAGGTCTGGGTCTGGTTGGCCAGATCCGCCACGGCCTGAGCCGACTGGCCCATGGCCTGGGCCGTCTCCCCGGAAATCCTGTTGATGTGGTCCACGGTGCGTCCGATCTCCTCACTGGCCGAGGATTGTTCCTCGGCCGCCGTGGCAATGGAGCGCACCTGATCGGCGGCCGCCTCGACCAGACCGACAATGGCCGACAGGGCCTCGCCGGACCGGCGGGCCAGGGTGGTGGCCGCTTCGACGTTTTGCACCGCCCGGTCGAAGTTGGCAACATTGGTCCGGGTGCCGTCCTGGATGCCCTGGATGGCGGTTCCCACTTCCTTGGTGGCGGCCATGGTCTTTTCCGCGAGCTTTCTGACCTCGTCGGCCACCACGGCGAACCCGCGTCCGGCCTCGCCGGCCCGGGCCGCCTCGATGGCGGCATTGAGGGCCAGCAGGTTGGTCTGGTCGGCGATGTCCGAAATGACCTCCATGATGGCGCCGATGTCCTGGGCCTGGTGTCCCAGGGTGGCCATGTCCTCCTTGAGCCGCCGGGACTGGTCGGCGATGCCGCCGATGCCCGTCACCACCTCGCCCACCACGGTGGCGCCTTCCTCGGCCTTGGTCCGGGCCTGGTCCGTGGTTGCGGCGGCCCGGGAGGCGCTTTGGGCCACTTCCAGCACGGTGGAATTGAGCTGCTCCATGGAATTGGCCGCCTCGGCCGCCTGGCGGGACTGGTCCTCGGCGCCGCGATTGGCCTGTTCGATCTGGGCGGCCAGTTGCTGGGAGGCGGCGGTCACCACCTCGACCACGCCCTCGATGCGGCCGGCGGCGTGGAGCATGCCCTCGACCTTGGCGTTTTCGGCCATGCGGCAGGCCTCGTCGGCCTTTTCGCGTTCGATCCTGGCCTGGGCCGCCTCGGCTTCGGCCTGCTCCTTGGCATGATCCACCTCGTCCATGCGCCGCCGGATGTCCGCGGCCATGGTGGTCAGGGCCGTGGCCAGCACGCCGGTCTCGTCGTTCTGGCGCACCTCCAGGGCGGTGTCGGTCTTGCCCTGGGACACGGCATGGGCAAACGACACGCAACGCACAAGTGGGCGCGTGAGCTTGCGCGACAGCCACATGGCCAGGCCGGCAAAGACGATGAGGCAGCCAAGCCCGGTCAGGCCGATGGTCAGGATGATCTGGTCCCGGGCGCCCAAGGCCTCGCTGATGTCCAGGCCGACAAAAAGCATGCCGATGACCTTGTCACCGTTTTTGAGCGGCTGATAGGCGGTCCGGTAGGGCCGACCGAAAATCGTGTTGCCCCCCAGGTACGTCTGGCCCTGACCGAGCACCAGGCGCACGATGGCGGTATTGTCAAGTTTGGTGCCGACGGCCCGTTTGCCGTTCGTCTCGATGGAGGTGGAGACCCGGGTATCGCCGAAAAAGATCGTGGCCTCGGCGCCGAGGTCCCTTTTCACGCTATCGACCAGGGTATTGCTGATGGTCAGGTCCTGGCCCACCACGACCACGCCGATGACGGCGCCGTCCTTTTTGACCGGGGCATAGGCCCGGATGGAAAGGCCGACCATATTGCCGGATTCGAACAGGCAGCTCGCCGTGCCTTGCAAGGCGCTTTGGATGCCATCCTGGTTGGCGATGCTGTCACCGGCGCGGTCCGCATGGCCCCGGGCCACGACCGTGCCCGTGGCGTCGGTGAAGACGATAAGATCCGCCTTGCCCGAGGTCAGAAAGGTCTTGCCGAGCGCCTGCAACGCCGCCGTATCGTCGTTGCTGATCCCCGCGATGACATTGGAGCGGATGGCTTGGGCCCGGGCCTGGTCCAGATAGTTTTCCTTGTAGGTTTCCACCTGGCGGTCGAAAACGTTGAGGTAGCTTTGCACGGCCTGGCCGGTGAAGGCCTCGTATCCGTCCCGGATGGATTTCGAAGCGACAAGCTGGATGATGGCCATGGTTCCGACCACGGAAGCGATGACCAGGGCCATGATTTTGGCCGCGATGGATAAACGCATGACATCCCCCTTGCGTGGTTCCCCGCAACCCGGCTGTCTCGGTTGATTTCCCCGAGATCCGTGGTTTTCCGGACCTGTCTCGCGACAGGGGTGGCCTGAGGGGCTTGGCTTCTGTAGCAAGGGAAAAAAACTGAGGCAAGTGGTCATTCAATATATCTTTCCTTTCCCTTGTGTGTCTTTTTTACCCGGAAGATGAAAGGGCGGTTGTTGAATTGGCAGCTGGTCCAGCGAAATGTATGTACGGAAATGCAAGATGATACTGCCTCATTATTTTGGGAAGACGTGCATATTGTATTACCGCTGCGTGGGAGATTTATGTGATAACGTTCAGTGTGTCTTCAGAGAGTCGAAATGGTGTGGGGGGAGTCTCTGGCATTGTTTTTTCCACCTTGCCGCGCCGGGAGAAGCTGGATTTGTGCGTCGTTTCACAACCCTAAATCGGCCATACCATGCCTGCGGCGGTCGCCGACCGCCTCTCCGGGCGTTTCCCGGCCCAGTCGGCCCTTGACTTGACCGCGAAAGCCCCTTAGCCCCCCCCCATGTGTCCAGACACTTTTCCCCAAGACTTTTGCCGCATAACACGCTTGCCGAACGGCGCCCGGGTCGCCACCGAACACCTGCCCCAGGCCAAGACCACAAGCCTCGGCATCTGGATCGAGGCCGGCTCCCGTCACGAGGCGCCCGGGCAGGAAGGCATGGCCCATCTGTGGGAACACATGGCCTTCAAGGGCACCACCTCCCGGTCCGCAAAGGCCATTGCCAAGGAACTCGACGCCTTGGGCGGCCTGGCCAATGCCTACACCTCCCGGGAGGTCACCTGCTTTCATATCCGGGTCATGGACGCCCATTTTCCCCGGGCTTTCGCCGTCCTGTCCGACATTGCCCTGCATCCGGCCCTGGACCCCAGGGAGCTCAAGCGTGAACAGGCCGTGATCCTGCAGGAAATCTCCATGATCGAGGAGACGCCCGAGGACAAGGTCAACGAGGATTTCTGGGCCGCCGCCTGGGACAATCCCGATATCGCCCATCCCATCACCGGCCGGCCCGAGGCCGTGGCCGCGGCCAAACCCGAAACCCTGGCCGCCTGGCGGGGGAACCATTACCGCCCCGGCGCCATGCTGTTCGTGGCCGCCGGCGCCGTCGACCACGACGTCCTGGTCGGGTTGGTGGCCAAGGCCCTGGATCATCTGCCACCGCAACCGGCCGTGCCTCCCAGTCCGGCCGGCGCCTTCCGGGCACCCAAGCTCGCCATCCGCCGGGACTGCGAACAGCACCATGTGGTCTGGGCTTTCCCCTCGGTCGGCAACAAGACCCCGGAGCGCTTCGCCCATGCCGTGCTCGCCACCCTGCTTGGCGGCAACATGTCGTCGCGGCTGTTCCAGGAAGTGCGGGAAAAGCGCGGCCTGGCCTATGCCATCGACGCCAGCGTCAACGGTCTGGCCGATACCGGACTCATCGAGGTCCAGGCCGCCGTGGACCCCGGGCGCACGGGCGAATTGCTCGACGTGGTGCGCGGGGAGCTCGACGCCCTGGCCGCCGGTCGGATACAGGCCGGGGAACTCGAACACACCCGCGAACATTTGCAGGGACTGCTTTACCTCGGCGGCGAATCGACCGAGAATCGCATGATGCGTCTGGCCCGCAATGTCATCCTGTTCGACCGCCACATTCCCCTGGAGGAGACCGCCGCCGCCCTCGACGCCGTCACCCTGGACGATTTGGCCCAAGCCGCCGCGGCCGCCTTCCGCCCGGACCGCACCGGGCTTTGCATCCTCGGCCCCAAGGCCAGAATTCCCTAGACGGAGGTGCGCCCCATGAACGAGTCCATCGTTTCGTACCCTCTCGGTCCCGGCATCCTCAAACTCGTCGAAGGAGACATCACCCGCGACGACGCCGATGCCATCGTCAATGCCGCCAACTCGGCCCTGGCCGGCGGCGGTGGCGTGGACGGCGCCATCCACCGGGCCGCCGGGCCCCGGCTGCTCGCGGCCTGCCAGGAGATCATAGCCCGCATCGACCGGCTGCCGGCCGGGGGCGCGGTCATCACCCCGGGCTTCGATCTGCCCGCCCGCTACGTCATCCACACCGTGGGCCCCATCTGGCACGGCGGCGGCAACCACGAGGCGGACAAACTCCGCAGCGCCTACACCCAATCCATTGCCCGGGCCGTGGAACAAAAGCTCGACACCATTTCCTTTCCGGCCATTTCCACCGGGGTGTACCGTTTTCCCGTGGATCTGGCCGCGCCCATTGCCCTTGGCGTCATGGCCGAGACCCTGCGCGCCGGGCAACTGCGCGAGATTCGTCTGTACCTTTACGGACAACACGCCTTCACGGTCTGGCGCCAGGCGGCGGATGCCTTATTTGCCAAGTAACGCGTGCCGCCGGCCGGCCGTGGTCTGTCCGAGGCCGGCTGACGGGAAAAACGTTCCGGGGTATCGGGTATGGCCCAGTGGGATAGCGGACAGTATTTGAAGTTCGAGGCGCAACGGACCCAGCCGGCCATGGATCTGGCCCGGCGCATTCCGCTGGAGGCGCCTGCGGATGTCCTCGATGTGGGCTGCGGGCCTGGCAACAGCAGCCGGGTGTTGGCCGAGCGTTTCCCCACGGCGCGCATCTGCGGCCTCGACAGCTCGCCCGAGATGATCGCCGCGGCCCGGAAAAAGCATCCTGAGCTGGAGTTTCGACTCTGCGACGCGGGCCGGGAACTGTCCGGCCTGGGCCGGCGTTTTGACGTGGTCTTTTCCAACGCCTGCATCCAGTGGATTCCGGGTCACGAGGCGCTCATCGCCAACATGCTTGACCTGCTGCGTCCGGGTGGCGTGCTGGCGGTCCAGACCCCCATGAACGACGACGAGCCCATCCACCGGATCATCGGGGAGCTTGTGGCGAGCGGGGAGTGGAAAGCGGCGTTTCCCCGGCCGCGCATCTTTCACAACCTGACCCCGGAAGGCTATTTCGACCTGCTTGCCGCCCGTGCCGCCGACTTTACCCTGTGGGAGACGACCTATTACCACGTCCTCGGGTCTCACGCGGATATTTTGGAGTGGTATCGCGGCACCGGACTGCGTCCGTACCTGGCCGTCCTCACCGAGGCCCGGCAAAAACGGTTCGAGGCGGCCGTGTACGAGCGCGTGGTCGCGGCCTATCCGCCCCAGGCCAACGGCGCGATCCTTTTCCGTTTTCCCCGGTTCTTTTTTCTGGCCACACCCCGGGCGGCCACGGCATGACGGCCAGGCCCTTTGTCTCTTCCCCCTTGTCGGGGTGGTCCAGGAGGGGAGTGACTCCCCGCCTGGCCGCCGGCGGCGTGG
>JAWRKJ010000335.1:0-21306 GCA_040307025.1 Desulfovibrionaceae bacterium
CCATGTTGTCGCCGTTCCTATCCCGCCAGGGCCGCCGAGCGCGCGGCCGGAGACCCGCATGCGTGAACTGATTGCCTGGATGCAAAAACCCACCCAGTACCGGGGCAGCGAATGGGGCAGCCTCGTCAAGGACCCGGCCACGGTTCGGGTCCGGGCCGCCTTGGCCTTTCCGGACCTCTACGAGGTCGGCATGTCCTATGTGGGCGGACGTATCCTTTACGAAGCCGTCAACCGTGTCCCGGGGCTGGCCGCCGAACGCGTGTTCACCCCCACCGACGAAGTGGCGGCCCTCTTGCGCGAGCGCGGCGCGCCCCTTTGCACCCTCGAATCCGACACGCCCCTGGCCGCGTGCGACCTCGTGGCCTTTCATCTGACCCACGAGCTGTGCTACACCAACGTGCTCTACATGCTCGATCTGGCGGGGATTCCCTTCCGTTCCGCCGACCGGGGCGAGGCCGGGCCGCTCGTCATCGCCGGCGGCGGTTGCGCCTTTAATGCCGAGCCGGTGGCGCCCTTTTTCGATGTCATGGTCCTGGGTGACGGTGAGGACGCCTTGCCGGCCATCATGGAAGCCGTGGCCACGGCCAAGGACGCAGGGATTCCCCGCCGCGAGCTGCTTGCGCGTCTGATCGCCATTCCGGGCGTCTACGTGCCCGCATTTTTCGAGGTCGGCCCGGACGGGGCCGTGCATTCTCTGCTTCCCGGCTACGAGCGGGTCGAGAAGGCCATTGTGCCCGATCTCGATACGGCTCCGTTTCCCACCCGGCAGGTAGTGCCCTTTGCCCAGGCCGTGCACGACCGGCTGGCTGTGGAGATCGCCCGGGGCTGTACGCGCGGTTGCCGGTTCTGCCATGCCGGCATGATCTACCGGCCGGTGCGCGAACGCAGTCTGGAACGGCTGTCCGAGCTGGTCGGCCAGGGACTCACCTGCACGGGCTACGAGGAGCTTTCTTTTCTGTCGTTGTCCACCGGGGATTTCTCCGCCCTGGAGAGCCTTTTCGCCCGGAGCATCGACCGCTGCCGCCGGGAGCAGGTGGCGGTGTCCTTGCCGTCGCTTCGGGCCGGGACCCTTTCCGACTCCATCCTGTCCATGATGGCCGGCATCCGCCGCACTGGCGCGACCGTGGCTCCCGAGGCAGCCAGCCAGCGTCTGCGCGACGTCATCAACAAGGGGATTTCCGAGGAAGACATCCTTACCCATGCCCGGCGGTTGTTCGACCGGGGCTGGCAGCAGGTGAAGCTCTATTTCATGATCGGCCTGCCGACCGAAACCGAAGAGGATGTCCGGGCCATCTTCGAGCTGGCCAAAAAGGTCCTGGGCCAAGCCCCCCCCGGTACCAAGCGCCTGCAGGTCACGGCCGCCATTTCGCCCTTCGTGCCCAAGCCCCACACCCCGTTCCAGTGGGCGGCGCAAATCTCCCTGGATACGACCCGCGAGCGGGTTGGGATGCTGCGCGACCTGTTCGCCTCCGACCGCCGGCTGACCCTGCGCTGGCACGAGCCGGAAATGAGCTTCCTGGAGGGCGTGTTTTCCCGGGCCGGCCGGGAACTGGCGCCGCTTGTCGAGGCGGCCTACCGGGAAGGCGCGCTTTTTTGCTCCTGGGTGGACCGGTTCGACTTGCGCCCGTGGCTGCGGGTCTTCGAGGCGGCGGGGCGCGATCCGGCCGGCTGGCTGGCCGCCCGGGACGTGGACGGCCCGCTCCCCTGGGACCATCTTTCGTGTGGGGTCTCGGCCGCCTATCTGCGCCGGGAACGGCAAGCCGCCCTGGAGGGCCGGGTGACCGGCGATTGCCGTTACGGCGCCTGCACGGGCTGCGGCGTGTGCAACCACGGGGGCCGCAAATCCCCCCTGGCCGCGCCGGCCGGGTCTGTCTTTCCCCGGATCAACCGCGAGGCGCCCGAACGCGAGGCCGTGGCCGCGCCGCCAGCCCCGCCCCGGGAGGATATGACCGTCAAGGCCGTGCACTTGCGGGTCTGGTTCGCCAAGACCGGCGGCGCCGTGTATCTGAGCCAGCTCGAACTGGGCCGGGTGTTCGAACGGGCCTTGCGCCGGGCCGGGCTCAAGCCCAGCTTCTCCGCCGGCTACCATCCCCTGCCGCTCATATCCTTCGGCCGGGCCTTGCCGGTCGGGATGTCCAGCCGGGCCGAATGGCTGGCGCTTTTCCTGCGCGAGTCGGTCACACCCGACGAGTTCGCCATCCGGCTCAACCCCAACCTGCCGGAGGGCCTGACCGTGCTGGCCGCCGATCCCCTGCCCCAGGGGCGCAAGGTGACCCAGCCCGTGCTCGAATCCTTTGCCCTGACCGTGCCGGGAGACTTGGCCGGTTCGTGCCTGGCCGCCTGGCGCGCCGTGGAGGATGCGCCGGAGCTGCCGGTGGTGTGGGACTCGAAAAAGGGCCCGCGCCGTCTCGACGCCAAACCGCTTGTGGCCGCCGTGGGCACGGATGCGGCCTCGGCCACGGTCCGTTTCACCTGCCGGTTCGACACCGCCTACGTGAGCCCCTTGCGTCTGGTCGAGGCGGTCTGCCCGGATCTCGTGCGCGGCGGCTACGATCTGGTCAAGACCGGGGTGGTGCTGGCCGACGGCGGCACCTTTGGCGTGCTGTATTCAGGATGAACCAGAATTAAGTTTCGCTCGCCCGAAAAATCCTTAAGGTCATCAGGCGCGCCGGGGCAGGTCCCGGGCGTTGACCAAGGAGCGTTATGACCATGCCGTGGCGATTGTTTTTCGTCTTCCTCATTGCCGTCCTGTGGCTGGCAGCCGCCGGCACGGCCCGGGCCGCCGAGGGCCCGCAAGTGATCCGGCTGTCCAACGGGTTCACCATCATGACCCTGGAGGACAACCGGTTTCCGCTCGTGGCCATGCGGCTGTTCGTGCACACGGGCTCGGGTTACGAAACCGCCAAGCAGGCAGGCTTGAGCCACCTGCTCGAACACATGGTGTTCAAATCCACGGCCAAGCGGCCGGCCGGACAGGTGGCCTCGGATGTGGAGAGCGCCGGGGGCGAGATCAACGCCTCCACGAGCTTTGACGCCACCATCTTCAAGGTGGACCTGCCGGCCGAGCGCTGGCGGCTTGGGCTCGACGTGTTCAAGGACATGATCTACGGCGCCCGGTTCGTGCCCGAGGAGCTGGAATCCGAGCGCAAGGTGGTGCTGTCCGAGCTGTACCGGGGCCGCGACAATCCCGACAGCCGGCTTTTCCAGCTCACCCAGTCCATGGTCTGGCCCGGGGTGGCGTACGGTTGGCCCATCATCGGCTCGCCCGAGACCGTGTCCTCGTTTACCTCCCAGGACCTGACCAACTACGTGCGCGAGCACTACCAGCCCCGGTCCATGCTTCTGGTGGTGGTGGGCAAGATCCGGACCGAGGAGGTGCGGCGCGATGCCGAGGCCCTGTTCGGCTCGCTCAAAAACGACCGTCCCCTGTCCCCCCCCAAGCCGTATGTCCTGCCCGCGCCGGGCCGGGCTCCCAACATCCAGGTGGAATACGGCCCGTGGAACAAGGTGCGGCTCCAGATCGCTTTCCCCACCCCGGGGATGCGCAGCGCCGAGGAGGCGCCGCTGGAAGTCCTGGCCCAACTGCTGGGCGGCGACGAAACCGGCCGGCTCTACCGGACCTTCAAATACGACAAGCGCCTCGTGGACGATCTGGACTGCACGTCCCTCACCCTGGAGCGCGGCGGCTTGCTGATGATCGATGCCACCCTGGACGCCAAGAACGTGGCCGCTTTTTGGAACGGCCTGCTGTCGGAGCTTTCCCATCTCAAGGGCGCGTCGTTCAGCGACCGGGAGATCGCCCGGGCCAAGCTCGCCATTGAGGATTCGCTCTACGATGCCAAGGAATCCCTGTCCGGCCTAGCCATGAAGCTCGGCTATTTCCGCTTCAACGGCTACGATCCCGATGGCGAGGCCAATTCCCTGGCCGCGGTCAAGCTGGTGGATCACAAGGCCTTGCAGGCGGTCATCGACGCCACGTTCCGTCCCGGTTGCCTGAATGCGGCCGTGCTCGCGCCCAAGGACGACGAAGCCACCGTCACGGTCAAGTCTCTGGCCGATGCGGCGGCCACGGTCTGGCCCACGCCGCCCCCGGCTCCGAGCGTGGCCGAGACGCCTCAGGGCGAAGTGGCCGCGCCCGAGGTCGTGGATCTGGGCGGCGGGCACTCGTTGGTCTTTTTGCCGGACAAGACCCTGCCCTATGTGTCCGTGTCCCTGGCCCTAAGCGGCGGTGACGCCCTGCTGGCCAAGGATCACCAGGGCCTGGCCGAACTCACCGCCAATTGCCTGACCACGGGCACGGCCAAGCTGACCGCCACGGCGCTGGAGGATTTCCTGGCCGACCGGGCCGCCAATCTGTCGGCTTCCTCGGGCCGGGACGGCTTCACCGTGTCGGCCAAGTTCCCGAGCCGTTTCCAGAAGGACCTCTACGGCCTGGTGGCGGACATGCTGCTGTCCCCGACCTTCCGCAAGGAAGAGGTGGAACGGGAGGTGCAAAACCAGCTGGCCGCCATCAAGGACAAGCAGGACGCGCCGTTGTCCATGGCCTTCCGCAAGCTGTATCCGTTCATTTACGCCGACACGCCCTATGCCTATGTGCGGCTCGGCGAACCGGCCACGGTGCGCGGTTTCGGCCAGAAGGACGTGTCCGCCTTCTGGGCCAGGCAGCGGGAGATGCCCTGGGTTCTGGCCGTGTGCGGCGATTTCGATCCGGTCCAGGTGCGCAAGCTCGCCGATACCCTGGCCGGGGCGACCAAGACGGCCCAGACCTTTGCCTATCCGACCCCGACCTGGGGGGAAAAGCATGCGGAAGCGGTCAAGCTGCCCGGCCGCAACCAGACCCATCTGCTCATGGTGTTCCCGGTGCCGGGGCTGGAATCCCCGGACAGCCCGGGCCTTGAGCTGCTCAACGAGACCCTGGCCGGTCAGAGTGGCCTGCTCTTTTCCCGCCTGCGCGACGGGGAAGGGCTCGGCTATGTCGTGACCTCGTTTTTGTGGCAGACGGCCAAGACCGGATTTTTGGCCTTCTACATCGGTACCGCGCCGGACAAGACCCGGGCGGCCTTGGAAGGTTTCAAGCGGGTGGCCGCGGACCTCGGGCGGGTGCCGCTGCCGGACGAACTCATGCTGCGGGCCAAAAACGCCATGTCCGGGGACTATTACCGTGAGCGCCAAAAACTCGCCGCCCGAAGCGGCGAGGCGGCCCGGGCGCTCATCACCGGCCTCCCCTTGGATCACGAACGCCGGTTGGTGGAGGCGGCCCAGACCATCACGCCCGAAGCCTTGCGCGATCTGGCCGCCAAATACCTGCATCCTGAAGCGGCTTATCTGCTGACGGTCGAGCCCTAGGGCGTGCTTAAAATGCCTCGTCCGCCCTGGCGGAAGGTCCGGGAGGGGATGCTCCCCTCCCGGGCTGCGAAGGCTTTTTTCCATTTCCTTCCCTGCCCATCCCCATTGTGAGCAGATTCTATGCGTCGTTGTCCGGGGTTTCGTCCTCGGAATCGGCGGCACGCAAATTTTCCAGCGCGATCAGGAAAAATCCGAGACCGCCCTCGTTTTGGTGATACCAGCCCATGGCCGCGCCACAGGTGGCGCAGGACACCGGGCGCCACGCACCGTTGCCGGCTTTGCCAAGCAGTAAATTGAGCGGCCTGTGCAACGCACAACCCGGGGCCAGGGAAAAACAGCCGTGTTCCTGATCCAGCCCAAAGGACCGGGGGAGCTTGTGCCGGTGGGACCCGTCCACGGCGATGCGCAGGCTGGAGTTGGTGATGTCCGCGCCGCACTGGTCGCAGACGAACCGTTCGCCCTGGGTCAGAAGCGGCGCCACCGTGGGGGCCTCGGCCGCGTCGTCCCAGGACAGGGTGATGGGCGGGTTGGTGGCGATCAGGGTGATGTGTTTGTTCATGGGTGACTCCTCGGCTCGCCAGGGGGCTGCGGGCGGCGCATAGGCATGGCAGCCATGTTTCCTACCTGGCGGGTCCGCTTTACAGGTAGGCACGGCCGGTGCGTTGGCAAGGTCCGGCTTGGGGCGTCGGCGTGGCCCGGCAGGCCGCGCCGGACAGCTCCGTCAAGGATGCGAGGCGGCTGCATTCCGGGGGAGCGCGAAATATTTTTGCCTCAGTCCTGGCCGGACGGGCTGACGAGGCGGGGCAGGATCAAACCGTAAAAGGGGCCGTCCGCCTGTCCGGTGTAGCGCCAGCCGAGATGCAGGCCGCACCGGGCGCAGACCGCCACTTGCCAGCGGGTGCCGGGAAACCAGGAAAAATCCGGCGTGGCCGGCCCAAGGCTCGAACAGCCGTCCGCCCGGGTGAAACAGCCGATCTCGAAGACATGTCCGTGGGGATTGGCGAACACGTGCCGATGGGCGCCGGCAACCTGGCAACGATCCTTTTCTCGGGCAACGGTCGCCAGGCACTGGGCGCAACGCAAAGTCTGGTCCTCCGGCGGAGCAACCTCGGGAGCCTCGCTGCTGCCCGGCGCTGGGGCATCCGGTGTGGCGGACGGACCATCGGGGCGACTTTTGGCCACAAGACCCGGCCAGGCCGGCGGTGCGTCGCCTGATCGTCCGTGACGGTTGCGGGATTTACAGACTTCCATGAATCCTTGTACACAAATTGTCGGCTACCGGGCCGGATTCCGGGGCCAAGGTGGCCACACCCTTTCATGCGCCAGTATATCGGACATCTCTCCCCGGGCGATCCCCTGTATGCCTATCTTGGTCAGGCCATCCTGCCTCTTGTCGCGCCGGACGCCGGCCAGGACCCGCGTTGGCGGGTCTTTCGCGTGTCCTTGGTGAGCGATGTCTATCTGTACGAGGACAAGTGGAGCGGGGCAAGGGTGGTGGGCAAGTTCTACGCCCGGGCCAGGGGCCTAAACGGCAGCGGCGCGCCCCAGACTTGCGGCCATGAATACGCTATCCTTACGGGTTTGCGCGCGGCGGGTCTCGCCGCCCCGCCGGACTATGTGGTCCGTCCCTTGGGCTGCAATGCTGAACTGGGCGAGCTGCTCGTGGTCGAATTTTTGGCCGGGGAGCAGCTCGACGCGGTCATTGACGCCGCGGCCAGGGACGGCCGTACCGAGCGGCTCTATCGCAAGCTTGCCTTTCTGGCCCGGTTTTTCGCCCGCCTGCACAACCACACCGCCGGCGGGGCAAGCGTGGATTTTGGCCGCACCCGGGCCTACGCCGAGCGGGTGGTGGACTATCTGGCCGTCAAGGACGTGATCTCGACGCGCCGGGCGGCACGGTTACGCCGGCTCATTGCCGCCCACGCCGCGAAACCGGTCCTGTGGCAGGACTGGCAGGTGCTCGTGCATGGTGACGCCACGCCGTCCAATTTTCTGTTCGGCCGGGGCGAGACGGTCATGGCCATCGATTTCGAGCGCGCCCATCGCGATGATCGGGTCTACGACGTGGGGCGGCTCTGCGGGGAGCTCAAACACTGCTTTATGCAGGATACCGGGGACCCTGACCGGGCCGAACCTTTCATCGGCCATTTCCTGTGGGAGTATGCCGGCCATTTTCCCGACCGTCAGCGCGCGTTTGCGGCCGTCACCGCCCGGTTGCCCTTCCACCTGGGACTGACATTGCTGCGCATCGCCCGCAACGGCTGGCTCGACAGCGACTACCGCGGCCGGCTCGTGCGCGAGGCCACCAGCATTCTCGAAGGAGCACTATGACCATCCGGGCCATCATTTTCGACGTCAACGGCACGCTTATCGACATCAACACCGACGAAGGCAACGAGCAGATATATCGGGCCATCAGCCATTTTCTCAAGTACCACGGGATTTACACCAACCGCAACGAGGTGCGCGAGGCCTATTTCCGCATTCTCAAGGAGCAGCGCCGGGCCGGCGGGGAGCAGTTCCCGGAGTTCGACGTGGTGGGGGTGTGGCGGCAATACCTGGAGACCGAGGCGGCGCGCCGGAACATAAGCATCCCCAAGGTCCGGATGGCCCAGCTGCCGCATTTCCTGGCCGAGATGTACCGGGGAATTTCGCTTAACAGGCTGGAGCTTTATCCCGAGGTGCGCGAGGTGCTCGACGAGTTCAAGCCGCGCTACCGGCTCGGGGCGGTGTCCGATGCCCAGTCGGCCTGGGCCGTGCCGGAACTGCGGGCCGTGGGCCTGGCCGATTTTTTTTATCCCATCGTGGTTTCGGGCGACCTGGGCTACCGCAAGCCCGATCCCCGGATTTTCGCCTTGGCGCTGCGGCGCATGCACGTCTTGCCCGAGGAGGCGATCTTTGTCGGCAACGACATGTACCGGGACGTGTACGGTGCCCGGCAGGCCGGGATGCGGACGGTCTTTTTCGCCACCAACCAAGGGCAGCAGCGCATGGACGGGGTCGAGGCCCATTACAACATCTACCGCTTCGGCGAGCTGCGCAACGCCGTGCAGTTTTTCGAACAGCAAGCGTCCTGAAGGGGGCATGGGAGGAGAGCGGATGTTGCGGCGCGGACACCGATTGTTCGCCCTGGTGGCGGTGCTTGCCGTGGCGCTGGCCGCCTGCCAGTCGCCTCCGGCCGACAATGCCGGACGCAAGGCCCGCATCGCGGTGCTTTATGCCAAGTACAAGGCCGATTTCCCGTCCGTGGCCGAAATTTCCCCCACGGACGCCCTGGAACTGGCGCGGCAAGGCCGGCTACTCCCCATCGACACCCGCGATGCGGCTGAACGGGCCGTGTCCACCCTGCCCGGGGCGGTGACGCCCCAGGCGTATCTGGCCGATCCGGGGCGCTTCGGCGACAAGGTGCCCGTGGCCTACTGCACCATCGGGTATCGCAGCGGGGTGTTCGCCAAGGAGGCGGCCGGGAAGGGGCTTGCGGTGCGCAATCTGGCCGAAGGGCTGCTTGGCTGGCTCCATGCCGGGGGCGGCCTGGTCGATGCCCAGGGGCGGCCGGTCAAGACCGTACACGTCTACGGTCGCTCCTGGGATCTGGCGCCCCTCGATTACCGCGCGCTTTGGTGAGGCGGGCGGTCGTAGTAGTAGGCCCGGTAGTAGCGCGCGCCCGAGGTATCGGCCCACCCGAGCCGCCGTTCAAGCAGATAGCGCCCGAAGAGGGTGATCACGTCCAGGGCGTTGCGCTTAAGGCCGCGCTTACGCCAGCGCCGGCCGGAGACGGTGAGTCCCCCGCCAAGCAACACGGTTTCGCCCGCCTCGCGCAGCCGCAGCCCCAGCTCCACGTCTTCCATCAGGGCCATGGCCGGAAAACCGCCTACGGCATCCAGGGCCCCCCGTCGGAAAAACTGCCCCTGATCTCCGAAAGAAAGACCGGTCACGGCCGCGCGCCAGGCGTTGAGCCGCGCCACGAGGCCAAGGCGCCGGCCGCCGGCCGCGAAGCGCATGCCTACGGCGCCGCCGGCCACGGCCGGATAGCGGGCCAGGCAGGCCCGCACCCGGGTCGGAACATCCGGCGCGCACACGGCGTCGGCATGGAGGATAAGCACGGCTTCGCCGCGCGCCCGGGCCACTCCGGCCGCGATCTGGCCGCCACGGCTCGGCCCGGTCGTGACCACCGTGGCGCCATGGGCCTGGGCCACGGCCAGGGTCGCGTCCCGGGAGCCGCCGTCGGCCACCACCACATCCACGATTTCTCCCCGCTTCCGGGCCGGGGCCAGGGAACCGAGCAACCGGCCCAGGCGGTCGACCTCGTCCCGGGTCGGCACCACCACGGACAGGGTTTGGCCCGGTCCGAACCGCCTGGCCGGGAACAGTCCAGACGGCCGGCGCCAGTTCCGCAGAAGGAGCAGCCCGAAAACCAGCCAGACCATGAGTATCAGGACCGGTTCGCCGCCGAGGTCCGCGCCCCGTAGCCAGGTCGGGCTCGCGACGAGGCCCTGGCCGGCGCACAGCCACAGCCAGGCCGGTTGGGGCCGCACCACGAGCAGGGGGGCGATGAGCAGGAAATACCAGGGATAGACCACCGGCAAACCGGCCAGGATGACGGTGCCGGCGGCCAGGGCGCCCCGCCACGGGTCCTGGACGGTGAGCCAGATTCCGGCCAGGACGGCCAGGACGAGCCCTCCCGCGACAAAGGGCGTGGCCGGGCCGCAAAGCGGGCGCAACACCACCCCAAGGGGCGCGCCAAAGGCCATGTGCGCGGTCATGGCGCCAAGCGAATCGAAGATATGCCAGCCCGCTTCGGCAAAGGGCGCGAACAATACGAGCGGCAGCAAAGCGAAAAGCGCCACCCGGTTGCGCCCGGGGCGGCAGAAAAAGGGCCCGAGCCCGAACGCGAGATACTTGGCCATGGCGGCCGCGCCCAGGCACACGAAGCCCGTGCGATCCCGCTTCCCGGCGAAAAAGAGCATGGCCAGGCTCAGGAACAGGGCGGCATAGGCGTCGCAGTGGCCCTCGCCGGCGGTCATGGTCACGACCAGCGGATTGGCGGCGTAGAGGGCCAAGGCCTGGATTGGCAGCCCAAGCCGGATAACGAGTCCCGCCAGGGCCAGGCAGGCGCCGAAATCCGCCCATGCGGCAGCGAGCTTGAAAGCGCGCCGCGTCGGGGACACGGTCGCGACCAGTCGGAAGGCCAGTTCGGACAGGGGCGGATAGACGGCGGTCAGATCCTTGTGGTTGACGTTTGCCAGGATTGGGCCGAGTCCGACCGGGAGCAGGGCGGCGGTGCGGGGATCGGCCGGTGCGAGAAGGTAGGGGTTGCCCCCGGCCGTCTGGAGCGCGCCTTCCACCACATAGCGGCTCAGGTCGGAATCGGCCGGCCAGGCCCAGACGAACAACAGGCGCAGGGCGAGTCCCACGGCCAGGATGACGATCAGGGTGCGGCCTCGGGGAAGAGCGGCAGGAAATGTAGCCACACCCCGCCACAGGCCGGCACAAGCGGCCAGGAACAGCCCGGCGAAAAGCCAGCGGCCCGCGCCGAGCCACCCGCACAGGGCAAGTCCGCCAAACGCCAGGAGCGTGCCGACGCATCCGGCGACCCAAGACGCCCAGGGTGTCCGCTCCGGGCGCTGTGTGCCGGGGAAAATGCTGTCTGAGGCCATGGGGCGGATGATGCCGGATTTGTCGTGTGAAAACAAGCTAGTGGCAAAAATATGCCACCCCCTCCCCCTGGGCGGAAATTTGGCGTAGAACCGCCAGCCGCGGGCCGCGGCCCGTCCCGAGAGACCGGAACCTGACGCGACATCGGCCGCGTAACGGATGGCCCCATGCGTTTGAAATCCCTGTTTTATATTGCTTTGACCCTGGGCGCCTTGGCTGCCGGGCTTTTCGCCTCGGTGCTGGAACCCTCCCGGCGGGTGGATGCCTGGACGTCGGATCTGTGGCACGTGCTGGCCGGCAAACGCTACGAGCCGTCCCGGGTGGCGGTGGTGTTGCTCGACGACGAGGCCTTGGCTGCCGAACCGGAACGGCCGCTGGTTTTTTGGGGACCGCTCTATGCCAAGGCCCTGGCCCGGCTGCGCCAGGTCGGGGTCGCGGTTATCGGCATGGACATCCAGCCGGCTCTCAGCCCGGTTACCTGGATGGACATCATCGGGGCCGACGCCAGCCGGGATTTCGACCGGGCTTTCATGCTGGAGCTGGCCAAGGGCAAGACGGTTCTGGCCGCCAGCGTCCAGACCGAAACCGGCGATCCGAGCTTCAGCCTGCCGGCCCAGGATTATCTCCTCGCCCTGCCCGGGCACGAGGCCGATCTCGGACTCACCAACGTGCCGCTCGACCGCGACGCCGTGGTGCGCCGGTTCGCGCCGGCACTTTTTTCCGAAGGCGAACCGCGTCTGTCCTTTGCCTCCGCCCTGGCCGCCCGGGCCGATCCGGAACTGGCCCACAAAATCGGCCTCGACAGCCCCAAGGCGCTCATCCCCAGGCCCATTCCCTATGCCGGCCCGCCCGAAACCTTCCGCCACCTGAGCCTGGCCAGGCTGCTCGCCGACAACGCCCTGGACGATCCCCAGGTCAAGGGGCTCGCCGGCAAGGTGGTTATTTTGGGCATCGACATCCACGGCGCCCACGACCGCTTGGCCTCGCCGTATTCCCTGCCCATATTCGGCGCGCCCAAGGAGTTCATGCCCGGGCCCGAGATCCACGCCAACATCGTCGAGGGGCTGCTTTCCGGCCGGCGGTTGTTGCCCATGGGCCGGGCCTCGGCCGCCCTGGTCTGGATGCCGTTTTTGGCCCTGACAACGCTGTGTTGCGCCCGGTTCGGGCCGGGCCGTTCGGCCCTGGCCACGCTGGGGCTCGGTCTGGTCGCCTTCGGAGCCGGGTACGGGCTGTTTCTCCACGGCCGGCTCACGCCCGTGGCCGGGCTCGGGCTCGGACTGGTGCTTGTGTGGGCCGGGGCCAATGCCATGCGGCTGACCCGTGGCGAGCGCGAGAAGTCCCACATCCGCCATGCCTTCGGCAAATACGTGTCCGAGGCGGCCATCGAGCGCATCCTGGCCAGCGGCGCCGCGCCGGCTCCGGGCGGTTCCCTGGCCGTGGTCACGATCCTTTTTTCGGATATCCGGGATTTCACGACCTTGAGCGAACGCCTTTCGGCCCAGGATGTGGTCGAGCTGCTCAACGCCTATTTTTCCAAGGTCTGCGAGATCATCCTGGCCCACGGCGGCATGATCGACAAGTTCATCGGCGATGCGGTCATGGCCGTTTTCGGCGCGCCCCTGGCCAGTGCCGACCATGCCCGCCAGGCCCTGGCCACGGCCCTTGGCATGGTGGAGGCGGCCAAGGAATTCAACAGCTGGCTCAATACCCGGTTTCCGCAACTCGGTGGCTGGTCGTTTCGCATCGGCGTGGGATTGCACAGCGGCCCGGCCGTGGTCGGCAATATCGGTTCGCGCCAGCGCCTGGATTTTACGGTCATCGGCGACACGGTCAACACGGCCTCGCGCCTGGAAGGCTTCACCAAGGTCATGGGCTGTCCGGTGGTGGCGAGCCAGGCCGTGGTGGACATGGCCGGCGCGGGCGTCTTGACGGGACGGCGCGAGCAGGCTCATGTGAAAGGGAAAAGCGAACCCGTGCCGGCCCTGGAAATCCTCGGGCTGGCCAGTCCATCGGAGGAACTGTCATGAAACGCGTCGTACGGTTTGCCCTGGCGCTTGTGTTGGTGTGTGCGGCCTGGGGCGGTGTGGCCCGGGCCGAGGCCCCCCGACTGGTTTGCCTGGTATCGGCCCTCACGGGCCAGGTCCGGATGTCCCCGGCCGACGGGCCCAAAAAGCCCGTGGAACTGTTCACCCGGCTGCGGGAAGGGGAGCGGCTCGACTTGCCCCAGGGCAGCACGGTGCAGCTCGCCTTTTTGCAAAAGGGCGTGCGCGAGACCTGGACCGGTCCGGCCACGGTCATTATCACCGCCGATGGCGGCCAGAGCCCGGATGCGGGTGGTTTGCCGGTCACGGACAAGCTGCCCACCAAGGCGCGTCCGGCCGGCGTCGGTTCCTCGATCCTGTCCCAGGGCGGCGAGCAGGCCACGGCCCAGGTCATGACCCGTGACGTGGTGCTGCCCGAGGACAAGCCACTCTCCGACGAGGACAAGGCCAAGCTCGCCGATGTGGAGCAGGCCGTGGCGCAGATGCGCCAGACGGCCGCGCCCGGCGATGTCACTCCGGATATCGTGTTGCTTGAGGAATTGACGCGCCTCGAACAGCGGCGCCGGGCCGGCGAACTGCTCGAACGCTTGCGCGCCGCCCATCCGGACAATGCCGCCCTGGCCCATTGGGGCGAGTAGGGGGACTCGTTTTCAAAAAAAAGCCGGACGTCGTACCGCGGCACGACGTCCGGCCATGGACCGGGGAACGGTCCGGGGAAGAGGACGATCAGCTTTCGATGGGGATCGAACGCGGTGCTTCCTTTTCGTCCCGGGGCAGCGTCACGGTCAGCACGCCCTTGTCGAAACGGGCCTTGACCTCGCCTTCCTTGACCTTGCCGGGCAGCGGGACGGACCGGGTGAACGAACCGTAGGACCGTTCGATCCGGTGATAGTCGTCCTTCTGCTCTTCGCCCTCGAACTTCTTTTCACCCCGGAGGATCAGGGCGTCGTTTTCGATGGTGATTTCCACGTCCTTGGGTTCGAGGCCGGGCAGTTCCGCCTTGACGGTGACGATGCCGTCCTTTTCGCTCACATCCACCGCCGGATAACCGGCGTCCTTGAACAGGGTCGGCAACGAGAACATCGGCTCGCGCCAGAAGTCCTCCATCAGGTCGGCGATGCTCATGGGGCGCTTCGCTGCCAACGACTTTTCACGCAGCCGCGGCATGAGACTCTTGAACATAATCCTACCTCCTTACGGACAGGATGTGTGATTATGTCTCTTAGGTAAGCACAGCGCGCGGTCAGTCAAGAGCCGTTTTCGTCCCCATGCCTCCCCGGTACGGGGCGTACTGGGCTGTGTCTTTGCAACGACACTGCAGTACGTTGTTTTTCCTTGCAAATTGTAACGTGTTTTCTCTGCATCCTCCCGTGACTTTCGCAGTACAACGGTCGGTCGCTTCGTCCCCCCTCCCAGCGATGGAAAAATTATGAAGGGATTCCGAAGGGCAACGCCCTTTGGCCGCCGGAGGCTGCTCTTTCCCCTTCGCCCTCCCCCTCCCGCACCCCGCCTTCACACGTGGTTGCGCAGGGCCAGGTCGGCGGGGTGGGGGCGCAGGTAGACTTGGTCCTTGAGGTAGGCCACATCGTATTTGCGCGTGTAGTGGGCGAGCAGGGTCACCGGCACCACCAGGGGAACGCGGCCCTCCCGGTAGCCCGCGAAGACCTCGCGCAGTTCGGCCTTTTCGTCGGCGCTGAGCAGCTTTTTGAAATAGCCCATGATGTGTTCGAGCACGTTGACGTGCTTGGCCGGGCTGGCGGGCAGGGACAAGGTCCGCATGAGCAGGGTCTCGTAGGACTGGCGCAGGCCGTCGGCCGGCCAGTTTGCGGCCTCGGCCGTAATCTTGCCGAGCTGCCGGGCGAGCTGGGGGCTGTGGGCCATGAAAAGCAGCTTGTGCCGGGCCTGGAAAGCGATGAGCCGGGCCACCAGGCCGGTCGCGCCATCTCCCGCCAAGGTCTCGCGCCAGCGGGCCAGGGTGAAGATGCGTTCGAGGAAGTTTTCGCGCAGCTTGGGATCGTTGAGCCGCCCCTCGTCCTCCACCGGCACCAGGGGAAAGCGGTCCAGGAAGGCCCGGGCGAAAAGCCCCACCCCGCGCGGCGACGGCACGCCCGCGTCACCGTAGACCTTGACCCGGGCCAGGCCGCAGGACGGGGACTTGGCCTTGAGGATGTAGCCGCACAGGGAGGCCTCGGCCAATTCCCCGACGCGGCCGGCGGCCCAGTCCCGCAGGCGCCCGGTGTGGTCGATGCCGGTTTTGACGGTGACCAGACGCGGCGATTCGGGATCGCCGGTCAGGCGCATGGGTTCGCGCGGTACGCCCAGGCCGCATTCGACCTCGGGGCACACGGGCACGAACTCGAAATACCGGCCCAGAATGCCGGTCACGTAGCGGTCGAGCTTGTGGCCGCCGTCGTAGCGCACGTTCCGGCCGAGCAGGCAAGCGCTGACGCCGACGCGGATGGGTTGGGACATGCGGTGCACCTCCTGGCGGATTTCCCGGCTTGATCGGACCGGGGTGAGCGGGTAAAGGCATCCTCGACGCTCGGGCAGCCTACGGGGTTTGCCCGAACAAGAAAAGACGGGAGGCGCAGTAATGGGGCAGCAAAGCCCGTGTGAGATTCGGACCATTCTGATCGATTTCGGCGGTGTCCTGGCTGAGGAGGGTTTTCGCGACGGCCTGACCGACATCGCCCTGGCCGCCGGGCGTGACCCGGCCACGCTGGTGCCCCAGGCCTACGAAATGGCCTGGACAACGGGCTTCGTCGTGGGCGGTTGCGACACGGCCGGGTTCTGGCGGGCCTTTCGCCAGGCCACGGGCCTCGACGGCGACGACGCCACCTTGACCGAGACCGTGCTGGCCCGGTTCGTGGCCCGGCCCTGGATGTTCGCCATGATCGACCGGGCCCGGGCCCTCGGCCTGCAAACCGCCATCCTGAGCGACCAGACCGCCTGGCTGTCCGTGCTCGATGCCAAGCTCGACGTCTTTTCCCATTTCGACGCCGTGTTCAACAGCTACGATCACGGCGTGACCAAACGCGAGGCGGCGTTTTTCACCCTGGCCCTGGACAAACTCGGCGCCCGGCCGGAAACTACGCTTTTCATCGACGATGCCCCGCGCAATGTGGATCTGGCCGCGAACCTTGGCCTTCGCACCATCCTTTACCGGGACCGGACGCGCTTTGGCCAGGAACTGGCCGCCGTCTGCCCGCCCCTCGGAGTCCCCCATGTATAATCCCCTTTGCGGTCTGGCCCGGGACGGTTTGCCCATCATCGCACTTTTTGCCCTGGGCACGTTGGTGGCGGCGCTGTTGCGCTGGCCCGTGCCGGCCGTGATCCTGCTTGCGCTGACCGCCTTTTCCCTCAATTTTTTCCGCGATCCCGACCGGGCCGCGCCCACCGGGCCGGGGCTGGCCGTGGCGCCGGCCGACGGCGTGGTCTGTAAGCTCGGCGAGGAGACCGATCCCCTGTCCGGCGAGCGGCGCCAGGTCGTGTGCATCTTCATGAACGTGTTCAACGTCCATGTGAACCGTTCGCCGGTGGACGCCACGGTCACGGAAGTGTGCTATATCCCGGGCAAATTTTTCAATGCCTCCCTCGACAAAGCCTCCAAGGACAACGAGCGCAACATTCTCGGGCTGCGCGACGCCGACGGCGGCCAATGGAGCGTGGTCCAGATCGCCGGCCTGATCGCCCGGCGCATCGTGTGCAAGGCGACCCCGGGGGCGCTTCTCGCCCGGGGCGAACGCTATGGCATGATCAAGTTCGGCTCGCGCCTTGACGTCTATTTGCCCCATGGCTATCATCCCGCCGTGACAATGGGCCAGAAAACCATGGCCGGCGTCACCGTGCTGGCACGAAAGGCGGACGAGTAGGGTCACGATGGAAGAAAAAATGTCCCAGAGCCGGGCGCGCAGGAGTGTCTATATCCTGCCGAACCTGTTCACCATGGCAAGCCTGTTCGCGGGCTTCCTGGGGGCGCTTTGGGCCATTGAGGGCCAGTTCGACATGACCGCCATGGCCATCCTGGTCTCGTGTCTGTTCGACGGCCTGGACGGCAAGGTGGCCCGGCTCACCGGTACCAGCAGCGATTTCGGCGTCCAGTTCGACTCCCTGGCCGATCTGGTCGCCTTCGGCGTGTCACCGGCCATCATGGTCTACCAGTGGCAACTCTCCCGGTTCGGCCGGCTCGGCATCCTGGCCGCGTTCATGCTCGTGGCCTGCGGCGCCCTGCGTCTGGCCCGGTTCAACATCATGTCCGGCAAGTCGGTCAGCTCGAAGAAGTTCTTCGTGGGCCTGCCCATTCCGGCCGCCGGTTGCATGATCGCGCTTTTTTTCATGTTCGAGCCGTATCTGCCCGACGAACTGGCCGCGGTGGTCATTCCCAAGGCCTGCCTCATTTTGGTTTACATTCTCTCCTTCCTCATGGTCAGCCGGGTGCGTTACGCCTCGTTCAAGGAATTCGGGCTGGTCAAGGCCCATCCTTTCAGCGCCATGGTCACGGCCATGCTGCTGTTCGTGGTCGTCGCCTCGGAGCCCTGGCTCATCGGCTTCCTCCTCTTCTTGGCCTACCTTGTTTCCGGGCCCATCTACACCTTCTTTGTTCTGCCGCGTCGTACCGCCAAGCTACGGGAGCCCCTCCAGGAGCTCTCATAATACCACTTTCCCTTTTTTGACGTTTTCGTCATCATCCCGGTCCCAGGTTACTTGGTTTACAGTGCCGTGGTCACGCCTTGGCGTGCCGGCGATCCCGCGTCCGCGCGCGGGACAACAAGGAGACTCCCATGTCCGACAGTCAAAGAGTCACTATTTTCGATACGACGCTCCGTGACGGTGAACAATCGCCCGGGGCCACCATGACCCGCGAAGAGAAAATCCGCATGGCCCGCCAGCTCGAGACCCTGGGCGTGGACGTGATCGAAGCCGGGTTCCCGGCCGCGAGCGTCGGCGATTTCGAGGCCGTGGCCGCCATTGCCGCCGCCGTGGAAAAGCCCGTGATCTGCGCGCTGTGCCGCGCCTTGCCCTCGGACATCGACCGGGGATTCGAGGCCATCAAGGGCGCCAAGCGCAAACGCATCCATACCTTCCTGGCCACTTCGCCCCTGCACATGGAGCACAAGCTCGGCAAAACCCCCGCGCAGGTGCTGGACATGGCTGTGGCCGCCGTCAAGCACGCCGTGGCCAAGGGCGTCGAGGTCCAGTTCTCGGCCGAGGACGCCTCTCGCTCGGAACCGGAATTCCTCAAGGAAGTCTGCGAGCAGGTCATTGCCGCCGGCGCCACCATCATCAACATCCCGGACACCGTGGGCTATGCCCAGCCCGGCGAATTCGCCGAGCTGATCCGCTACCTTTTGGAGAACGTGAAGGGCGCGGACTCCGTGACCTTTGCCGTGCACTGCCACAACGACCTTGGCCTGGCCGTGGCCAACACCCTGGCCGCCCTCAAGGCCGGCGCCCGGCAGGCCGAAGTGACCCTGTCCGGCATCGGCGAGCGGGCCGGTAACGCCTCTCTGGAACAGGTCGTCATGGGGCTCAATACCCGGCCCCAGTATTACGAATTGACCACGGGCATCGTCACCGAGGCGCTTTTTCCCTCTTGCCGACGCCTTTCCGGCATCATCGGCCAGCCCATTCCGCCCTATGCGCCGATCATCGGCCGCAACGCCTTTGCCCACGAGTCCGGCATCCACCAGCACGGCGTGCTCAAGGATCGCCGCACCTACGAGATCATGACCGCCGAGCACATCGGCCGCAAGGGCGCCGTGGTGGTCCTCGGCAAGCATTCCGGCCGCCACGCCCTGGACGCCAAGGTCAAGGAACTCAACTACAAGCTCACCGACGACGAGCTCAAGATCGTCTTCGACGCGGTCAAGGAGCTGGCCGACCGCAAGCAGCAGATCCTCGACGAGGACATCGAGGCCTTGATCCTCGAAAAAGTGCTGCGCCGGCCCGATCATTATGCCGTGCAGTTCCTCTCCGTACACTGCGGCAACGTGGAACTCGCGCCTTCGGCCGTCATCCAGCTTATGGTCGATGGCAAGCCCATCCGGCAATACGCCTCGGGTTCGGGCCCGGTGGACGCAGCTTTCAACGCCGTATGCCAGGCCGTGTGCCGCAAGCCCCACCTGGAGGAGTTCAGCATCAACGCCATCTCCGGCGGCACCGACGCCCAGGGCGAAGTGACCGTGCGCGTGCGCGAGGGCGACGTCACCACGGTCGGCCGGGGCGTCCACGACGATGTCATCATGGCGAGTACGCTCGCTTTTGTTAATGCACTCAACCGTTTGGCCAAAAAGGAGGATGACCGGACATGCCCGCAACTTTAGCCGAAAAGATTTTACAGAAACACAGTGAGGAGACGGTCACCGGACCCGGCCAGATCGTCCGTTGCCGGCTGTCCCTGGTTTTGGCCAACGACATCACCGCGCCGCTGGCCATCAAGTCCTTCAAGAAGATGGGCGCCCAGGGCGTCTTCGACAAGGACAAGGTGGCCATCGTGGCCGACCACTTCACGCCGAACAAGGACATCGCCTCGGCCGAGCAGGTGAAGGTCTGTCGCGAGTTCGCCAAGGAAATGGGCATCACCCATTACTACGAGGGCGGCAATGTGGGCGTTGAGCACGCGCTGTTGCCCGAACTGGGCCTGGTCGGTCCGGGTGATGTGGTCATCGGCGCCGATTCCCACACCTGCACCTACGGCGGCCTCGGCGCCTTCGCCACCGGCATGGGCTCCACGGACATTGCCGCCGGCATGGCCCTGGGCGAGACTTGGTTCAAGGTCCCGCCGACCATCCAGGTCGTTTTGACCGGCGAGCTGGGGCCGTATGTGGGCGGCAAGGACCTCATGCTGGCGCTCATCGGCACCATCGGCGTGTCCGGCGCCCTCTACAAGGCCCTGGAATTCATCGGCCCCCTGGCCGAGGCCCTGTCCGTCGAGGGCCGTATGACCATGTCCAACATGGCCATCGAGGCCGGCGGCAAGGTGGGCTTGTTCCCGGTGGACGCCAAGACCCTGGAATACACCAACGCCCATGGCCGCACCGGTGACGTGGCTCTGGCTGCCGATCCCGGCGCGACCTACGAGCGCATCGTCACCATTGATGCCACCGGCATGGAAGTGCAGATCGCCTGCCCGCACCTGCCCGAGAACGTCAAGCCGGTCTCGGCCGTGGCCGGGCTGCCCGTGGACCAGTCCGTCATCGGTTCCTGCACCAACGGCCGCATCGAGGACCTGCGCCAGGCCGCGGCCGTGCTCAAGGGCAAGAAGGTCGCGAAGACCGTGCGCTGCATCGTCCTGCCGGCCACGCCCGCCATCTGGCGCCAGGCCCTGGCCGAAGGACTCATCGAGATCTTCATGGATGCCGGCTGTATCGTGGGACCGGCCACCTGCGGACCGTGCCTGGGCGGCCATATGGGCATCCTGGCCGGCGGCGAGCGCGCCATCGCCACCACCAACCGCAACTTCAAGGGCCGCATGGGCAGCCTGGAGAGCGAGGTCTACCTGGCCGGCCCGGCGGCGGCAGCCGCCGCGGCCATTGCCGGCGAGATTGTGGACCCGGCCAAGGTGTAAGTGCGGTGTAGGTGTGGTGTGAAGATGCCTCCGGCGGCCAGGAGAGGCGAGGCCTCTTCTGGACCTTTCCGCCGGGGGGATCATCCCCCGGCCCCCTGGAAAGGGGGAAGGGGCAGAACGAAGGAGATATCCGATGTTTGAAGGCAAGGCGCAGAAGGTCGGCGCGCATATCGATACGGACGCCATCATCCCGGCCCGGTTCCTGGTCACCACCGACCAGGCCGAGCTCGGGGCCAATTGCATGGAAGGCCTGGAACCCGGTTGGGTAAAGCGGGTGGTCAAGGGCGACATCATGGTCGCCGGTGAGAACTTCGGCTGCGGCTCGTCGCGCGAGCACGCCCCGGTGGCCATTCTCGGCGCCGGCATTCCGGTCGTCATCGCCCACAGCTTCGCCCGCATCTTCTACCGCAACGGCTTCAACATGGGGCTGGTGCTGCTGGAGATCGGCGACGACGTGGCCAAGATCAATGACGGCGATAAACTGTCCGTCGATGCCGATACCGGCATTATCAAGGACCTGACCACGGGCGCCACCATCCAGTGCAAACCCGTGCCGCCGTTCATGAAGGGCATCCTCGACAAGGGCGGACTCGTCTCCTACGTCAAGGACCGCCTGGCCGCGCGGGCGTAGGGAAGAGGGAAGAGGAAGAATGCCTCCGGCGGGGGGGGGGGGGGGGGGGGGGGGGGGGGGGGGGG
>JAWRKJ010000336.1:0-5749 GCA_040307025.1 Desulfovibrionaceae bacterium
TAGTGGGCTACGCGTGGTCGCGCGATATTCCTCTTCTTCCCCCACCTTCGCAGCTACCCCTTCACGGCCCAAAGAGACCTCCGGACTTTTGCCAACTCCTTGAGGCCGGGCGAGGCTTCGACGCCGGAGTTGAGATCAACGCCATGGGGCCGGGCCAGGCGCACGGCCTCGACCAGATTGTCGGGGCCGAGGCCGCCGGCCAAAAGCCAGGGCATGGGCGCGGCCAGTTCGCCCAGGGTCGTAAAATCCAGGGTCTGGCCGTGGCCGCCGCCCGAGGTGCCGGCATCGAGCAGGGCGTAGCGGATGGAACCGGCGAACGGGGTCATGGCCTCGGCCAGGGGCTGGATACCGGCGTGCCTGCGGGGCCAGAAGGCCCGGATCACGCGTTCGGGGCCCACGGCCCGGCAAAATTCCGGGGACTGGTCGCCGTGGAGCTGGGCGAGGTCCAGGCCGGCCGCATCCATGATGGCCAGGACTTCGTCCAGGGTCTGCTCGACGAACACGCCCACGCGCTTGGCCGTGGTCCGGGGAAGGGCGGCGACGTGTTCGGGCGTCACCCGGCGCGGGCTTTTGGCCGCGAAGATGAATCCCGTGAAGTCGGCCCCGGCTTCGGCACAGCCGATGACGTCCTCGGCGCGGGTCAGGCCGCAGATCTTGACCACGAAGGCGCTCATGCGGGCTCCTTGCCGGTAAGCCGCGCCAGGGCCGCGCCCGGATCGGTCCCGGACATGAGCGAGGTGCCGACGAGCACGGCGTTAAAGCCGAGTTCGGCCATATGCAGCACGTCGGCCCGGGAGCTTAGGCCGCTGGCCGAGATCCAGATGCGGCCCGGCCGCTTGCGCGAGGCGAGGCGTTCGGACACGGCCAGGTCCGTGACCAGGGTGTCCAGGTCGCGGTTGTTGACCTGGATGATGTGGGCGCCGACCGATTCGGCCCGGGCCAGGTCGGCCTCGTCGAAGACTTCGGTGACGGCCTCCATGCCGGCGTCGTAGGTCAGGCGCAGCATTTCGGCCATTTCCGCGTCGGTGAGCATGCGTACGATGAGGAGCAGGGCCGAGGCCCGGGTCGCGGCCGTGGCCGCCACCTGGAGCGGGTGGATGAGGAAGTCCTTGCGCAGAAGCGGCAGTCCCGGGGCGCTCATGGGTTCGAGGTAGTCGAGGGAGCCCTTGAAGTAGGTCTCCTCGGTGAGCACCGAAATGGCGGCCGCGCCCGAAGCGGCGTACATGGCGGCCACGTCCCCGGGCGGGACGTCGAGGTTGATGTCGCCCTTGGACGGCGAGGCCCGCTTGTATTCGGCGATGACCGCGATGGGCGCCTTGGCGAGCAGGGCGTCGGAAAAGGACGGCCGCTTGCCGGTGTAGGGTTCGGGCAGGGCCTGGGCGGTCTCAAGGGCCTTCAAGTGGGCGATCTCGGCCTGCTTGGCGCCCCGGAACTTCTCAAGCATGGAACACGTCCTTGAAAAACGCGGCCGCGGCCCCGGCGGCAATGGCCTGCCGGGCCTTGTCCACGCCCTGTTTGAGGGTCAGGTCGTCTTCGAGCAGGTGGAGCGTGCAGCCGAGGTTCAGGGCCACCATGTCGCGCATGGTCTCGTTGCCCCGGCCGGCCAGGATGTCGCGCAGCACGGCCACGGCTTCGTCGCGGCCCGAGACCACGACATCGGACGGCTTGCGCTCGGCAAAGCCGAGGTCCTTGGGATCGACCCGGTCCTTTTTGATCCAGCCGTCGCGCAGCCAGCAGACCGTGGCCGGGCCGAAGGGCGTCAGCTCGTCGAAGCCGCCGGCACCGTGGACCACCGCGCCCCGGGAAAGGCCCGTCAGGGCCAGCACCTCGGCCATCAGCGGCACGTGGCGGGCGGTGGGCACGCCCAAAAGCTGGTGGGTGGGCCGAGCCGGGTTGAGCAGGGGGCCCATGAGGTTGAACAGGGACTGCACGCCGAGTTCCTTGCGGATGGGTCCGATGCGCTTGAAGGCCGGGTGGTAGTTGGGGGCGAACAGGAAGACGAAATTGTGCTTGGCCAGTTCGGCGGCCACGGCCTCGGGCTCCACGATCAGGGGGAAACCCAGGGCTTCCACGGCGTCGGCGCTGCCGCAGGTGCTACTGACGGCCCGGTTGCCGTGCTTGACGACCTTGTGCCCCAGAGCGGCCAGGTACAGGGCCACGGCGGTGGAGCAGTTAAACGAGCAGGTGTTGTCGCCGCCGGTGCCGCAGGTGTCGATGCGGTTTTCGGTCAACCCGGTAACGAGCCGGGCTTCGGCCAGGGCGGTGGTGACGCCGGCCGCGATTTCCACGGCGGATTCGCCCTTGGTCTTGAGGCCCATGAGGAAGGCCCCGACGCACGAGGCGGGCATCTCGCCGGTGTACATGGCCCGGAAGGCATGGGTGGCGAGTTCGGGCGGCAGGTCTTTGCCAACGGCCAGCAATTCGAGGCATTCGACATGTTTGTCCACGGTAGGGCTCCTTTCGGCCAGGCAAGATGGCGTTACATGAACGGCTCGGTCAGCTCCTCGAGGCCCAGGTTGACGAAAGCCCTGGCCCGGTCGAGTTGTTCGGCCGTGATATCCTTGGTGATGCCGGTTTGTGTTTCGAATTCGGCGGACTTGGCGAGTCGCTTGGCCTCGATGAGCCAGCGGTGGAAGATGGGTGGCAGCTCGCCGGTGTTGGAGAAGAGCTGTCCAAAGGCGTCGGCCACGCCGTCGGGATCGAGGACGTCGAGCTTGTGGGAAAGAAGGAAGGCTTCGGCCACGTAATGCATGGCGAAATAGGCCCGCCCCACGGCAAAGTCGAGCAGGTTTTCCGAGGCCAGCACCCGGGCTCCGTGCAGGCTGTCCTTGGCTTTTCTGATCAGGGCGGGAATCGTGTTCAAAACCGTCGTCCTTGTTTGGCGTATGGGAAACGGGGGAAGTGGGAAGCCTCCGGCGGCCAAAGGGCGTTGCCCTGTGGAATCCCGTGAGGGAGGCGGGTTACGGCTTCAGCGCGCATCCCCTTGGTTAACCTTGGAGAATCTTTTTCGGGAAATTCCCGAGCAGCTTCACGCCGTCGGGCGTAAAGACCGATTCCGGGTGGAACTGCACGCCGACCCAGGGGCGGTCGCGATAGGCCAGGCCCATCACCTCGTTGCGGTCGGTCCAGGCCGTGATTTCGAGCTTGTCCGGCACCTTGGCCGCGAGCACCAGAAGCGAATGGTAGCGGCAGCATTCCATGGGGTTGGGCAGGCCGGCAAACAGGCCCGTCTCCCGGTGGAACACGTCGGACGTCTTGCCGTGCATGATGCGGTCGGCCACCACCACCGGCGCTCCGGCGAAATGCCCCAGGATCTGATGGCCCAGGCAGATGCCCAAAACCGGCGTGGCCGCGGGCAGCTTTTCCAGGAATTGCAGGCACAGCCCGGCATTGACCGGCGTGCTCGGGCCGGGCGAGATGCACACCTTGTCCAGGGTGCCCGAGGCGGCCAGCTCCAGAATCTCGGGATCGTCGTTTTTCTTGACCACCGGATCGTGCCCGAGCTGTTGGAAGGCCTGGACGACGTTGAAGGTAAACGAGTCGAAGTTATCAATAAGTAAAAACATCGCCATCCTCCTTGGCCGCCATGACCTCGGCGAGCACCCGGGCCTTGTTTTGGCACTCCATCCATTCCGTGGCCGGCACGGAGTCGAAGACGATGCCGGCGCCGGCCTGCCAGGTGAGCTGGCCGTCGCGAATCCAGAGGCTGCGGATGGTGATGCCGGTGTCCAGGTTGACCGTGCCCTCGTCCAGGCCGATCCAGCCGATGCAGCCGGCATACGGCCCGCGCGGGAGATTTTTTTCGAGCTCGGCGATCATTTCCATGGCCCGGACCTTGGGCGCGCCGGACAGCGTTCCGGCCGGGAAGGCGCATTTGAGCACGTCCAGGGCGTCCAGGCCCTTTTTGAGCCTGGCGGTCACGTAGGAGACGATGTGCATGACATGGGAAAACCGCTCCACGGCCATGAACTTTTCGACCTTGACCGTGCCGGCCTCGGCCATGCGCCCCAGGTCGTTGCGTCCGAGGTCCACGAGCATCACGTGCTCGGCCCGCTCCTTGGGATCGGCCATGAGCTCCTCGGCCAGCTTGTCGTCCTGGACCGGGTCCTTGCTCCGAGGCCGGGTGCCGGCGATGGGGCAGGTGGTGAGCTCGCCGTCGCGGCAGCGAATGAGCAGTTCCGGCGAGGACCCGAGCAGGGTGATGCGCGGCAGACGCATGAAAAACATGTACGGCGACGGGTTCACCTGGCGCAGCCGCCGGTAGAGCACGAAAGGATCACCCGTGAAAGACGCCGTGAACTGGGTCGAGAGCACGGTCTGGATGCATTCCCCGGACCGGATCATCTCCTTGCACTTGGCCACGGCCTCCATGTAGCCGTCGGCGTCCGGGGTGTTGACCACCTTGCCGATTTGCGGCCGGTTCATGGGCGCGTAGATGTTGGCATGGTCGAGCTTGGCCTTCTTGCCGGCGTCCAGGGACAGATGCAGGCAGCGGTGCTTGATGTGATCGAACAGCACCAGATGGCCGGGCAGCACCAGGCAGAATTCGGCCTCGTCGGGCGGCAGCACCTTGGCCAGCTTGGGCTCGAAAATGCCGGCAATGCCGTAGCCGAAATAGCCCACCAGCGAACGGGTGATGGCCGGAGCATCGGCCTGGCCCTCGGGGGCGAGGACCTTGAGCCGGGCCATGATGGCGCGCATGCCCCCGAAAAAGCCCTGGCCGTTGTATTCGCGCAGCGGTTCCAGGCGCGTGTCCCGGGTATTGACGTCGAGCTTGCCGTCCTTGAGCCGCAGGCGCAGACGGAAATCCCAGGCGATCAGGCTGTAGCGGCCGAGCCGCCCGTCCACCTCGGCGCTTTCCAGGAGAATGCCCGGCCGCTCGCCCACGAGCCCCAGAAAAAGGCTGATGGGCGTTTGCACGTCGGCCGGGAGCCACGTTCCTTCCTGCCTGAGCGTAATCGCACTCATGGGTTGTCCTTTGTTTCGGTCTTGGCGGCCCACCAGGCCTCGGCGCGACGCACGAGGAGGTCGACGTCGCCGCCGGCAGCGATGTTGAGCAAGCTTCGGTAATTGCGCACGGCCTCATGGCTGTACGGATTGGCCTCGAACAAGGCCGCGAACAGCGCCGCGTCCTTGGTGATGAGTTTTTCGGCCGCGCCCAGGCGGCGCTGGAACGACGGGGTCAGGTATTTCTGGACCTCGCCGCCGGCGGCCTGGGCCGCGAAATAGGCCACGGTGGTGACGAAATTGAGTCCCTGGACAAAGGCCGCTGCCCGGTCGTGCTCGGCGGCGTCCGAAGCAAAAGGCGTGAACCCGATCCGCTCGCACCAGTCCCGCACCATCCGGGTCGCCCAGCCGTCCTGCCCCGGGCGGCCGTCCATGACCGCCACCCGCAAGGGTTCTTCTGGTTTGGGTTCGGGGCCGAAAAGCGGATGCGTGCCGACCACCGCTCCCGGGTAATGTTCCACCATGCCGGCAATGGGCAGGGTCTTGACCGAACCGACGTCGGCCAGAATCTGCCTGCCGCCCAGGTGTCTGGCCACACGCTCCGCCACCTCGGCCGTGGCGTAGACCGGTACGGACAGCAACACCATGTCGGCCCCGGTGACCGCCGCCGCGATCTTTTCCCCGGTCAGCGGCCGGTCCAGCTCCCGGACGTCGATGCCCGCCGCCCGGCTCCTGGCCGCAATGAGCCGCCCCATCCCCCCGCGCGCGCCTACGATGGCCAGGGCGTCGATGGCGGCGGGCG
>JAWRKJ010000337.1:0-16797 GCA_040307025.1 Desulfovibrionaceae bacterium
CAGGTCCAGGGCAGCGCCCTGGCAGGGTTCGGGGCAGCGCCCCGCGCTCGTTCCTGTCACTCCCCGAGTTCCCGCAACGCGCTCCTTGCTGTGGTCATTCCGTTGATGGCGGCCGGGAAGCCGGCGTAGGCGGCCATTTGGATGATGGTCTCGACGATTTGCTGCCGGGTCACGCCGACTTGGCGGGCGGCTTTGATATGGACGGCCAGTTGTGGGGCCATGGTGCCGCGGGCGGTGGCAGCGGCGATCATGGCGAGTTCCTTTTGGGCCGGGGAGAGCACGGTGCGCGAGATGACGTCGCCGTAGGAGAAGTCGAGGATGAAGTCGGCCATGTCCGGGGCGATGTCGGCCAGGGCGTCGAGGACGTGTTGGCCGGCGTTTTGGCTGGACTGGGACACCGCGGTCAGGCCGCGTTGGCGGCGGTCGGTGTCGGACGGCGCATGGGCCGTGGGCGGGGTGACGGGGAGGTGTTTGGCCGTGAAGACCTGGCGGGCCGTGGCGATGGCGTTGAGTCCGGCCGGGAAACCGGCGAACACCGTGGTCACATAGAGGATTTCGATGATTTCCTCGGGTGAGAGTCCGGTGGCCAGGCCGGCCTCGATATGGAAGGCGAGCTGGGGGGCGGCATTGCCCAGGGCGGTCAGGGCGGCGATGGTGACGGTCTGGCGCAGTGCCGGGGACAGGCCGGGGCGGGTAAAGATATCGCCGTAACCGAAAGCCACGATGAAAGTTCCGAGGTCCGGGGCGATGTCGGCCAGGTTGTCCTGGACGGCCTGGGCCCGTTCAGGGGCCAGTTGGGTAAGGGCGTGCCAGCCGCGCGCGTAGCGTTCGTCTTGCATAAGTGGATCTCCCTGGTTTGGGGTGGCGGCCAGGGCCAGGCCGGTCATCCAGGCGAGGCAGGCCAAGGTGCGGGCGAGGGTGGTCATGGTCGTCTCCTGTGTTTGCGGCCAAGGTAGCCGGGCTGGATTGATATGTTAAATAGGAATTTACATTTTGATTGAGACTGATAGCATATTGATATGGAACTGCGTGACTGCGAATGCTTTGTGGCCGTGGCCGAGGAGCTGCATTTCGGCCGGGCGGCGGTACGGCTTGGGCTGGCCCAACCGCCGCTCAGCCAGCGCATCAAGGCGTTGGAAGAGGAACTTGGCGTGCGGCTTTTCGAGCGCACGAGCCGCCGGGTCGTGCTGACGCCGGCCGGGGAGGCCTTTTGGGGAGAGGCCCGGGACGTGCTCAAACAGGCCGGCCGGGCCCGGGACGTGGCCCGAAAGGTGGGGCTTGGCCAGGGCGGACGGCTGGCCGTGGGTTTCGTCAACCCGGCCATGGACGCCTTTTTGGCCGAGGCCTTGGCCCGGTTTCGGACCGAAGCGCCCGGGGTGGTGCTGGATCTGCGCGATCTGTCCAGCCGGGAACAGGTGGAAGGGCTGGTAGCGGGGCGGCTCGATCTTGGCTTCGTGCGTTTTGTCGACCAGCGACTGCCCGGGCTGACCGTGGAGGTGGTTTCCCGGGAACGCTATGTCGTGGTGTTGCCAAAGGGGCATGCCCTGGCCGGGGTGTCCCGGATACCGCTGTCCAAGCTGGCCCGGGAACCGTGGATTTTTCCGCCCCGGGCCGATTCGCCCCGGCTGCACGAAGCCCTGGCCGCCGCTTTTGCCCGGGTCGGGGTCGAGCCGGAGGTGGTCCAGGAAGCCCGCTCCAAATTCACGGTGATGTCATTGGTGGCGGCCGGGTTGGGCGTGGCCCTGGTGCCGGCGGCGGCCAGGGCGTGGCGACGGCGGGGTGTGGTTTTCCGCGAGATCGACGGGGAGCTGCCGGTGGTGGAACTGGCCGCCCTCCGGCCGGAAGGGCGTGAACATACGGCGGCTGACCGGCTGGTGGCCCTGGCCCGGATGGGGGGCGCGCGGCGCGGGGCTAATACACCTTGCGGCGGGAAAACCCTTCGCCAAGGACGTTGAAGGTATTTTCCACCACGAAAAAGGCGTTCTTGTCGTGGGCGAAGACGAGCTCCTCCAGGCGTTTGATCTGCACCGTATTGGTGATGGTCAGGATGACGCGCTTGGAGCGGCCGGTATAGGCGCCGGAGCCTTGCAGAAAGGTGGCGCCGCGCCGCAGCTTGTGGATGATGTCATGGGCGATGGTATCGGCCTGGTCGGAGATGATGAGCACCATCTTGCGCTGGTTGAACAGGGCCAGGAAATAGTCCATGACTTTGGCGTTGGTGTAGGACAGGATGACGGAATAGAGTACCAGGGTGACGTCGTAAAAGGCGAACCCGATGGCGAACACGGCCAGGTTGAAGAAGAAATTGAACTGGCCGATGCGCAGGTTGTAGTTCTGGTTGAGCCAGATGGCCAGGATATCCGTGCCCCCGGCCGACCCCAGCGAGCGCAGCATGATGCCCGAGCCCGCGCCCATGACCGCGCCGCCGAACACGGCCGCCAGCAAGGTATCCGGAATCAGGGCCCGGACCGGCAGCACATACAGGAAGAAGCTGGTGGCAGCCATGCCATACACCGTATAGAGGATGAACCGGCGGCTGAGGCTCACCCAACCCAGGGCCATAAGCGGCAGGTTGAGCAGGAAATAAAGGATGCCCGGTCCAAGAAAGCCGGTCAGATAGAACCCGAGCAGGGCCAGACCGGAAATACCGCCGGACATGAGGCCCTTGCCAAGGACAATGGTGTTGACGCCGCAACCGAAGACGGCGGCGCCGAAAGTCAGCAGGGCAAGGTTCCAGGCGATGGAAGTGGAGAGGCTTGTGGACATGCCCCTTGGTAGTGTCTGGCGGGCGGGAGATCAAGAGAGGAAAGGCCTTCACCCGAATCTTGCCAGTGGGATCGGCTGGGTGTAGCGGGGAGGGCACGAAATTTCCGGCCGTGCCTGGCCGGGTTCATGACGGATGCCGGGGGAGCGGGGGCGCCTATGGATGATATCCTCGGGCAGGCGGAAGCCGCCTTTTGGGTCCTGTGGGAGAAGTGCGTGGCCCTTGGCGCCCAGTTGCTGGACGCCGCCTGGCACAAGGCCGTGTACTTGCTGGCCCTGGCCGCTGGTGTCGTGGAACGGCTGGCGGCCAAGGTGGCGGCGGTGCCGCTTTGGGTCTCCCTGCCCGTCGCCGTGCTGCTGCTTGCCTGCTGCGTGGCTTATGCCCTGCGCCAGAGGCTGTACGACCGTCTTTTGGTCTACCACCTGTTCTGGCTGCGCCACCGGGGCTTTTCACGGCACGTCTTTCATATCCGACGCGGCGCGGTCCGGGAAAACAGGCAAGCCATGGCCCGTCCGGTGCCGCTTTCGGGCCGTTTTTCCTCCCTGGCGGTCTACGAGGTCCATCCGGACCGGTATATCGTGGCCTACGGGGTCGCGGGCGGCCGTGTGGAAGCGGCGCGGGCCTACCGGCGCGACCGGCGGGCCGGCATCCGGGCCATGGCCGACGATCTGATCGCGTATGCCCGGGCCAATGTCCGGATGCTGCACGCCGATGCCGAGTTGCGGGCGCTTTTTGCCGCTCTGGATGCCTTTGATCCGGTTTTTGCGGCTTGGCGGCCGTCCTTACCTGGCGAGGAGCGGGAACCGACCCATGGGGTGTCCTTGCCCCAGGGCCGGCCCCATGCCGTAGCCGGCTGACGGATCAGGGCCGGGAATTGGCCCGGTTCACGCAGGACTGGAACAGGGCGGCGCATTGTTTTTCGCACATGGAACGCGTGGTCCCCATGGTGCTGCTGTTGCAGCGGTTTTTGCAGCTGAGCTGGCGCTGGTTGCACAGGACCACGGCCTGGTTGCGCCGGACATCGGTGCTGCCGAGGTCCGAGCCGCCGGCCGGGCGCGGGAGAATGGCCCCGGGTTTTTCGTGCGGATTTTGGGGCCGGGCCGGACTTGGCGTGGGGACCCGCTTGACCTGCTTATTGGGCAGGGTCATGTCCGGGTGCGGCCGTTCTGGTTTGACCGGCGGGGGCACTGGGGCGGGCCGGGCCTTGTCGGGCTCGGTCAGGGCTCGGGGTGCCGGCTGCGGCGGCAGCGGGATGGCGGGCGAGTTGTCCCGGGGTGGCGTGGTGGTGGCCTGGGCCAGCGCGAACGGCGCGGGGGCGCTTGCGAAGACCGGTGCGACCGTAACGCAAAGGATCAGTGTCACGAGAAGGATGCATGTGCGTGTCATGATCACGGGTTCTCCTTGGTGCGTGGCGGTCCTCTGCGGGCCGCTGTTTGACAGAACTTGCAGAAATTGGAAAGAAAACACCTTTGCGGCTTTTGCAAGAGGGTTACGTTGGCTGCCGGGAGCGCCCGACGGGCGGCTATTGAGGAACCCGTAACAGACTGGGGGCGTTACCGCATGCGTTCTACCGTCCTTTCGGGGCGTTTGCCCTGTTCGCACGTCTCGGCCCCCTGGTTGGGTCACCGGTCCTGGCCGGCGACAAGGGATGCGGTATGCAGTCGGCCCTGAGGCAGGCGGCTCGGCTGCTGGGACAGGCGCGGCAGGTCATGGCCCTGACCGGGGCCGGCATGTCCGTGGCCAGCGGCATCCCGGATTTTCGCAGCCCGGGCGGGCTGTGGGAACGGCATGATCCCATGGAGGTGGCCACGGTGACGGCCCTGCACCGCAATCCCCGCCGGGTGTGGGAGTTCCTCATCGACGCCCTGGCCTCCCTTGGCCAGGCGAAACCCAACCCGGGCCATTTTGCCCTGGCCAGGCTCGAAAGGGAAGGGCGGCTCTCTGCCGTGGTGACGCAGAACATCGACGGCCTGCACCAGGCTGCCGGCTCCCGCGAGGTGGTCGAATACCACGGGGGGGTGAACCGCTTTTATTGCATGGGTTGCGGCCGGGAATACGATCCGGCCCTGGCCCGGGGCCTGACCGAGCGGGACATCCCCTGGCTGTGTCGGGACTGCGGCGGCGTGGTACGGCCGGACATTGTGTTTTTCGGCGAGGCTATACCTCTTGACGCCTTGCGCAAAAGCGGTCAATTGGCCTTGGCCGCCGACTGTATCCTGGTGGCCGGCACCTCGGGCGAGGTGGCCCCGGCCAACCGATTCCCACAGGAGATCAAGGCCAGGGGCGGGATGGTGGTGGAAATCAACCTTTCGGTAAGCACCTTCAGCGATCTGGCCGACGTCCGCATCGCCGCTCCGGTGGAAGATGCCCTGCCTGCCTTGGCCGAGCTGGTGCTTTCCCAACCTGTTACGAATCCCACGGGTGAATAGGAATGGACGCGCTTACGCCGCATGGCGGGTTCTGGGCCATGATGGCCAACGCCACACCGACGGTCATTTTCGTCTTGTGCATTCTGGCCTCCATGTCGCTTGGCTGCTGGAGCATCATTTTCGTCAAACTGTTCACCCTGACCGGCGCCAAGCGCGATACGGCCAGGGACTATAATCGCTTTCAGGAAGCGGAGTCGTTGCGGGCGGCCATGCAGGCCCTGGGTCAGTCCCGGCAGTCGCCGGCCTTCAACGTGGGCAGGCTCGCCTTCGAGGAGCTCATGCGCATGGAGCAGGCCGACCTGGACCCCTCGGAAAAGGCCCGTATTTCCATGGACAACATCCGACGCGTGTTGCGCCAGGGCGTGACTGTGGAGCTGGCCAAGCTTTCCAAGTCGCTGCCGTTTCTGGCTACCTGCGCCAATGCCACCCCGTTCATCGGCCTTTTCGGCACGGTCTGGGGCATCATGAACTCCTTCCACTCCATCGGGCTTATGCAGTCCGCGGCCCTGGCTGCCGTGGCCCCCGGTATTTCCGAGGCCCTGGTCGCCACGGCCATCGGTCTGGCCGTGGCCATCCCCGCGGTTTTGGCCTACAACTTCTTCCTCGGCTACATGCAGTCCATCGAAGGCGAGCTGGTCAACTTCGCCGGCGCCTTCCTGAACCGCATCCAGCGCGAAGTCACCTGGATGCCCCGTGAGAACCGTGAGACCGCTCCCCGCCGGGCCGCGCCCGAGAGGTTCTAGGCCATGGGCATGCAGGCCGGCGGCGGCGGCCGCTTCTTAAGCGAGGTCAACGTCACGCCCTTTGTGGACGTGATGCTCGTCCTGCTCATCATTTTCATGGTCACCGCGCCCATGATGACCCAGGGCCTGGAGGTGGACCTGCCCCAGACCCGGGCCGTGAGCGTCCTGCCCAAGGACAACGAAAGCATCGTACTGACCGTCAAGTCCGACGGTGAGCTGTATCTGGACAAGTACCCGGTGGAACTCGGCGACCTGGAAGGCCAGGTGCGGCGGCTGGTGACGGATCAGAAAAAGCAGCTCTTCCTGCGGGCCGACCAGGCCGTGCCCTATGGCACCGTGGTCAAGGTCATGGGCGTGGTCAAATTGGCCGGTGTGGACAAGCTCGGCGTGGTGGCCGAAGACGAGAAAACACCCAAACCCGCTCCCGGGCCGAAAAAGAAATAAGTCGGACGCGGGACCCTCCCGCATCCGTGCGAGTTCCCATGCGCGTTCTCGGCTGGATTTTTTCCATCTTTCTGCACCTCACCGTGGTGCTGGCAAGCTTGCTGTTTGTCCGCATCGAACCGGTGAAATTTCAACTCAACGTCCCTGTCTACGAAGTCGACCTCGTAAGCCTCGGGGGCCCTCCGGGCCTGCCCCCGGGTGAGGCCGGCCTGCCGCCCGGCCCCAAGGGGCCCGGGAATCGGCCCGAACCCGGCCCGCCGGAACCGGCCGGCGAGGCGGGTCAGGGGGGTGAGCCCATTGCCGCCGCCGTGCCCGAACCCCAGGAGGCACCCGCGACTCCGGCCAAGCCCACCGTGCCCGAGCCCGTGGCGGCCACGCCCCAGGCCCCGGAGCCGGAACCGCCCAAGCCCAAGCCCAAACCGGAACCCAAGCCTGAGCCTAAAATTGAGCCCAAGGCCAAGCCGTTGTTTGACGAGGCGAAAAAGATGGAGGAGGCGAAAAAGGTCGAAGAGGCCAAAAAAACCGCCGAAATCAAAAAACTTGCCGACGCCAAAAAGGCCGCTGAAATCAAGAAGGCCGAGGACGCGAAAAAAGCGGTCGAAGAGAAAAAAGCCGAAGAGGCCAAAAAAGCCGCTGAGGCGAAAAAGGCCGAAGAGGCCAAAAAAGCCGAGGAAGCCAAAAAGGCGGCCGAGGCGGCCAAGGCCGCGGCTGCCGCCCAGGCCAAGGCCGAAAAGGAAACCCTTGAGAAAGCGCTCAAGGATGCCAAGACCAAAGCCGGCAGCGGTGGCGGTGGCGGCGATGCCGTGGCCAAGGCCCTGGCCGATGCCCGCAAGGCGGCTGGCTCTGGCAGCGGTGGAGGCAGTGGCAGCGGTGGCGGAGGCGGCGATGCCGTGTCCAAAGCCCTGGCCGACGCTCGGCGCTCGGCCGGAGGCGGCGGTGGTGGCGGAGGCGGCGGTGGCACCGGCGGTGCGGGCACTGGCGGGGCGACCCTGGGGGTGTATGCCCAGATCGTCAACCGGACCATCAAACGCAACTGGCGGTTTCCCCAGATGGGCGCCAGGGAATCGTTGACCGCCACCGTGGAATTGCACATAGACAAGGACGGGCGTATCCTGCGCTATGCGCTTGTCCGCTCGTCAGGACGGCCCAATTACGATGCCTCGGCCCTCAAGGCCGTGGCCGAGACCGGGAACCTGCCGGCGCCGCCGCCGGGGCTGACGACTTTGCAACTCAACTTTAAATCTGAGGAACTCGCGGGACGATGACCATGCGCGCGTACAAGCGAACCATCGGAACTTTCGGGGCGGTTCTTGCCCTGTTGTGCCTTGTTGCCGGGGCCGCCCGGGCCCAGCAGGATACCTCCCTGTCCGTGGACATCCAGGGACCGAGCCAGGCCAAGATGAATCTCGTCATGGCCCGCCCCTTTGCCGGCGGCGGCCAGATGAGCCCGGCCGAAAAACTCCAGGATCTTATCAACAAGGATCTGCATTTCCTGCCGTTTTTGCAAGTTGTGCCGGCTTCGAACATCCCCGGGCAGGTAAGCGGTCCGACCGCCGATCAGATCGATTTCAAGCCGTTCGGCCTGGCCAAGGTCGATGTGCTCGTAACCGCCAACTGGACCCCGGGCGCCAACCTCGGCAATGTCGAATTGCGAGCTTTCGAGGTCTTTTCCCAGAAGGTGCTGGTGGGCAAGGGTTACGATGGCGTGACCGATGCCCAGCTCGCCGATATCGCCGACCGGTTCTGCATGGAGCTCATGGCCAAGCTCACGGGCCAGGGCGGATTTTTCAATTCCCAGCTCGCCTTCGTCAAACCCCACGGGACGAAAAGCAGCGACATCTGGGTGGTCCGGCCCATGGGCCGGGGCCTGATCCGCGTGACCAACTACAACGACCTCGGCATGGCGGTGAGCCCGGCTTGGTCCTCAGATGGTCGTAAAATCGCCTTTACCCTGATCGGATCGCGCTCCCACTACCTGGGCGTGTGGTCCGGCGGCGGCAAGCCCAAGGTGTACACCCTGCCATCCACCAACGTGGTGAGCCCCCACTTCCTGCCGAGCGGCCAGATCGCGGTCAGCATCATCTTGCACGGCAAGCAGGATATCTACCTTTTGGACGGCAATCAGCAGCCTTCGCGCGTGTTGGCCTCGAGCCGTGGCATCAGCGTGTCGCCGAGCTTCGACAGTTCGGGGCGGGTCATGGCCTACGTGTCCGACGAAAGCGGCAGCCCCAATATTTTCGTCCGGGATGGCGGCGGGTCTCGTCGTCTGACTTCCTCGGGCTACAACACCAATCCGTGCGTGAGCCCGGACGGCAAGCTCGTGGCCTTTACCAAGCAGCTTGGCGGCGCCCAGAAAGTGTTCGTGCACGACCTGACCACAGGTCAGGAAACCCAGGTCACCTCGGGTGGCGGTTCGGACGAAAACCCGTCTTTTTCGCCGGACAGCTACTTTATTGCCTTCAGCTCCACTCGGAGTGGGCAGAAAAAGATTTACATCACCACCCGTCATGGAGCGACCCCGGTCATGGTTCCCACCGGGGATGGGCCGGCCCAGATGCCATCGTGGGGGCCTCTGGCCCAGTGACTCTGGCCGTTTCGGATGATCGGACTTCAACACGCAATGGGGAGGATGTTGTTCGGTGATTCGCGGTTAGGGGGAGATGGGGGCGCCATGTTATTTCCATGGCGAACTCTGGAATTTGCCTGTTGCTTTTTATGGCGGGAAGCGTAAACGGGCTGCGTTCCGGAGCGTGCTTCGCCTGCACCCGAGAACACGGCCGGGGGCAGGGCCCATCGGTTTTTCTATTGAATACCCGTTTTGGGTAACTTGAGGAGGAAGAAAATGATGCGTTCGAGATGGATGACATTGGTTGTGATGTTGTTGTTGCTTTCCCTGGCCGGCTTTGGCTGCGCCAAAAAAGCTGCCGGTCCTGGCGACGGTTCCGGCTCCAGCTGGGAAGATCAGGAACGGGCTCGGTTGGAGCAGGAACGTGCCCTGCGTGAAAAGCTGGGACAGGCTGCCAGCGAACTGGCCCAGATGGTCCACTTTGCTTTCGACAGCTCCAATCTGACTGCGGAATCCCGCCAGATCCTGACCCGCAAGGCCGACATCCTGCGCCAGTACCCCCAGATCAAGCTGATCGTGGAAGGCAACTGTGACCAGCGCGGTACTTCCGAGTACAACCTGGCCCTTGGCGAGCGTCGTGCCCAGGCCGCGGCCCAGTATCTGTCCAACCTGGGCATCGGTTCCGACCGCCTGTCCACGGTGAGCTACGGCAAGGAACGTCCGCTGGATCCGGGCCACAGCGAAGCCGCTTACGCCAAGAACCGTCGCGACGAGTTCCGCGCCACGTACTAGCCTTGTGCGCACGGATGGGGCCGGCGATTTTCGGCTTCATTATCGTGTGAAAGATATGTTATCCACGAAAGGCCGCCGGGAGAACTCGGCGGCCTTTCGCGTTTCGGCCCGTCATGGGACATGACGCTTTTGTAACAGTCTGGTTGGTGGTTGTTCCTGCGGGCTGTGGGAAAAGCGCATTGGAGTTGCGCCGGAAAAACATCTTTTACAGTTTCTCGCCCGGCATCTTTCAGAAACTGGGGAATGTTGTACCGACGGCTGATCCGGGCAGACCTCCGGGCGCCCTGTCTCAGGACTGCCGTTCGCGGTGGCGGTCCAGGTGCCAGAGATAGCAGATCTCGGCCAGGGCGGCGACGCCGTGGTCATCGACCGGGAGCCAGCGGATCTTGCCGGCGGCGGCGTCGAGGTTGCCGGTGGCCAGAAATTCCAGGCCGGCGGTCAGGTGCTGCCCCAACCGATCCCGGTCGACATGCCGCAGCCGGGCTACGAGCCAGAACGCATGCGTGCCCGCCACGCGCGGTTCGTCCAGACAACAATGGATGATGCACCGCTCGGTGATCTGCATGTCCAGGCCGCTGCTTCCGGCCAGGGCGTGGCTCACGCCGAGGCCCAGGCCGCCGGCGGACAGGTTGAGGACCCGGGCCGCCCCGGATCGGAAGTCTTCCAGCTTGAGCAGGGGCGCGTCGAACCGGAAGCCGTCCTTGCGGTCATAGCGCCAGACCAGGAGTTCCCGGATGCGGGCCGGATCGGGTTCCACGCGCAGACTCTTGCGACGCTGGCCGAAGACCACGGAACCGGGTTGGGCCAGCCCGAGCCGGGCCAGTCCCCGGGGGGAGGTCTTGGTGGCCCGGATGCGGCTGTCAAAGGTGTAAAACGTCGCATCGGCTACCTGGCGCGACTGGGCTATGCAGAAATAGCCACGCACCGGTTGCCCCAGCCAGTGCGGCCCGGCGGCTACCTGTTCGAGACTTTCCAGGATGAGTCCCCGGGATGAATATTCGAGGATCGCGCATACGATTTCCCGGCACGGCATGACCGGTGTGGGCAGAGACAGGAAACAGCGGGAGCGCTGGGCAATGGCGGCTTCCAGAAGATGGTCGGCGGTATGGTGATGGGCTGCCATGAACACTCGCGACAAACGGCCCAACACCCCGGGTACGACGAGGGCTGGGGCAAGGGTTGCGGCCTTGGCCGGCCGGAGCCTGCTGTTATCCGGTTGAAACAACCGCTCCTGTCCGGTGCGGGGCAGGTGTCGGGATGGAGGTGCCGGTCAACCCCGAGTGACGCCGCGTCCGGGCCGGTCCGTTCCGGAGCGTTTGCGCCCACAACCATGCGGGGCACAAGGGAATATCCGGTTTCATTCGCATGACGAAGCCGTGTCGATTGCCTCTGGCGCGGACCTGGACCCGGCCTAGTTTCGGCGGAGCGCACGGCACGGGGTCTTCCCGTTGTGGTGGCGCTTGCCCTTGTTTGCTGGCAGATAAGCCCGGTACCTGGCCGGCTTGCCCGCGAGGACGGCCTGGCCTATAGTCGCCCAAGCGCCATACCGGGGGGTTGCATGCGCATTCTCAGGCCTTTCAAGATGCGTGGCCGGCTGGGGGTCGGATTTTATGTCGTGGCTGTGGCCATGCTGCTGACACCAGTGGCCTTGGGGGCCTTTGCCGGCTATTATCTGTTCCTCAAGGATGCGGAAAAACCCCGGGTCAGCCTGTCGCCCGAGGCCACGGCCGCTTCCCTCAAGCGTCCCTTCATCCTGACCGCCGCCGACGACCAGTCCGGCATCCGGTCCCTGGTGGTCACCGTGACCCAGGGCCAGCGCCGGTTCGATGTCTTGCGCAAGGTCTACGACCCGCCCCGGGAACAGGTGAGCGAACACTTTACCCTGGGCGGCTCGGAGCTGCGCGGGGGAACCTTCGAGATGCAGGTCGCGGCCGCCGACGGCTCGTACGCCAACCTCGGCACCGGCAATACGGCCCGCATCACCCGCAAGATGCGCCTGGACACCAGCCTGCCCGCCGTCAAGCCCCTGACCCCGGCCCAGTACATGCGCCAGGGCGGCGCGGGCCTGGTCATCTATGAGGTCAACAAGGATTTGGCCAAAAGCGGCGTGCAGGTCGGGGATTTGTTTTTCCCCGGCTATCGGCTGAAAACCGGGCAGTACGCCTGCCTGTTCGCCTTTCCCCAGGACATGGCTGCCGCGGATTTCAAGCCGCGCATCCTGGTCGAGGACACGGCCGGCAATGAAAAGACCGGATTTTTCGTCAACATGGCCATCAAGCGGCGGTTTCGCGAGGAGCGGGTGGATATCACCGACGAGTTCCTGGCCGCCAAGCTGCCGACCTTTTCCGGGCTGTTCCCCGAAGTGCGCGATCCGGTTATGCGGTTTCAAAAGCTCAACACCGAATTGCGCCGCCAAAACGCGGCCACCCTGGTCGATCTGGCGTCCCGGAGCGCGTCCGAACCCTTGTGGGACGGTGCCTTCATCTATTTGCCCCGCTCCGTGGTCAGGGGATCTTTCGGCGCCGACCGCGTCTACACGTATAATGGCCGGGAGATCGACCACGAGCGTTCGATCGGCATCGACCTGGCTTCGGTGGCGACCGCGCCGGTGCCGGCGGCCAACAACGGCGTGGTGGTCCTGGCCGGTCCTCTCGGTGTCTACGGCCAAACCGTGGTCATCGACCATGGCCTGGGCTTGCAATCGTTTTACGGTCATTTGTCTTCCATCGCGGTCGGGGTCGGGGACACGGTCAAAAAGGGCGATACCATCGGCGCCACGGGCAGTTCGGGCCTGTCCGCCGGCGATCATGTCCTGTTCGCCACGTTGCTCGACGGCCTGCCGGTCATCCCCATCGAATGGTGGGACGCCCATTGGCTGGAAGACAACATCACCCAGAAATTCAAGCGTTACGCCGCAGCCGCGCCCGAATCATAGGCGCGTCCGTACCATGTAGCGGTAGCTGGTGGGGCGTGGCCGACTCCTTTTGGAGACGTCCAACTGGGGGCCTTAACACCCTGGGCAGGCAGGGAGACGTCCATGAAGGCGACCGACCGGGCGGCCTGGGCCGTTGTTCTCGGCGCGCTGCTGCTTTTTGCGCTGGCTCTTACCCTGCCCTCGGGCTGGAAAACGGATTTTTTTTCCCGATACGCCGCCACGCGCCGGGAAAATGCCGGGCCGGAGGATACGACCGCCGTGCGCCAGCCGGTACGATTTCCCGTGCCCGAGCGTTACATCCGGGCCACCCGGCCCCAGGTGGCCAAACGCATGGCCGAGCCGGATTGGGCGGGCCTTCCCCTTGATGCGCGCCGGGAGATTTTGCTCGAAATCTTTCTCCTTTCCGGTGTGGACGCAGCCTACTGGGCCATGCCGGAAGCCCGCCAACGCCAGGTTGTCGCGGCCTATCTGCAGGCGTTTTTGAAGAAGGAGACTGAGGCGGGAGGGACGAATGCCTCCGGCGGGCAACGCGTCTTGCCCGTTGGAACTCCGTAAAAAGGCAGAGGGGCGTTGCCCCCAGGCCCGAACCCTCCGGGAGGCCCGGATCGGTTTGCGGGAGCGGCAGGACGCGGGGATTTTCGATCGCGGGCCGGGTTCGGCCGGGTAGAGTTGGTTGACAAAGGCCGAGTCCCCTTTTTAAACTTTTTTGTTTTGATGGAACTTCCATTGGAGGAACACAGGCGCATGGAAAAGACGGTATATTGGATCGAGGGCGACGGCATCGGCCCGGATGTGTGGAAGGCTGGGCGGCCGGTGTTGGACTCCGCCGTGAAAAAGGCTTACGGCGACGAACGCAAACTTGTCTGGAAGGAGCTGCTCGCCGGCGGCAAGGCCTTCAAGGAAACCGGCGACTACCTGCCCCAGGCTACCCTCGACGCCCTGTCCGGCGCCGAACTGGCCTTCAAGGGTCCCCTGGCCACGCCGGTCGGCGGCGGGTTCCGCAGCCTCAACGTCACCCTGCGCCAGGTGCTGGACCTCTACGCCTGCATCCGGCCCATCAAGTATTTCAAGGGCATCGAATCCCCGGTCAAACGCCCGGATCTCGTGAACATGATCATTTTCCGCGAGAACACCGAGGACGTCTACGCCGGCATCGAATACGCCTCGGGCACCCCCGAGGCCAAGCGGCTGATAGCCTTTTTGCGTGACGAACTCGGGGCCAAGATCGACGACACCGCCGGCATCGGCATCAAGCCCATCACGCCGGCCGGGTCCAAGCGCCTCGTGCGCAAGGCCATCCGTCACGCCGTGGATCGCAAGCGCGCAAGCGTCACCCTGGTCCACAAGGGCAACATCATGAAGTACACCGAAGGCGCGTTTAGGGCCTGCGGTTACGAAGTGGCGGCCACGGAATTCGCCGACCTGACCATGACCGAGGACGAGGCCGCGGCCGGCGGCACCAAGCCCGTGGTCATCAAGGACCGCATCGCGGACAACATGTTCCAGGTCGCGCTCATGAAGCCCCAGGACTACTCGGTCATCGCCACGACCAACTTAAACGGCGACTACATCTCCGACGCCCTGGCCGCCCAGGTCGGCGGACTGGGCCTGGCGCCGGGCGTCAACATGAGCGAGAAGCTGGCCTTCTTCGAGCCCACCCACGGCATCGCCCCGGCCCTGGCCGGCAAGGATCTGGCCAACCCGGGCAGCCTCATTTTGAGCGGCGCCATGTTGCTGTCCCATATCGGATGGCAGGAGGCGGCCAATTTGATCTATGCCTCCATGGACAAGACCATCTCGGGCAAGAAGGTGACCGTGGACCTGGCCGAACAGATCCCCGGCGCCACCACCATCGGCTGCGCTGCTTTCGGCGAGTTGTTGGAAAGCAATCTGTAAGCAGAGCCTGTTTTGAGCCTTCAGGCGGCCAGGAGGGGGACTGTCCCCCTTCTGGTCACCCGCCCGGAGGGGACAGTCGCACCGGTTGCGCGGTGAGGGGCAGGCGGTACGGGCTGCGCCGACGCAATCCTTGGGCCGGAAACCGAGTCGCGCGCAAGCGCCGCTCTCCGCTCTGGCGGAGGGGAAGGGGGCCAAATGGCTGTGGTGGGCGTGGATACCGGCGGAACCTTCACGGATTGCATCTGCCAGGGCCCGGACGGCGGCTTTCTTCTCGTCAAGCTCCCGTCTACGCCGGATAACCCGGCCCGGGCCGTGCTCGAAGGCCTGGCCCGGCTGGGCATCATCGCGGACAGGGTAGTGCACGGCTCCACCGTGGCTACCAATGCCATTCTGGAACGCAAGGGCGCGGTGACCGCCTTCGTGGCCACGGCCGGGTTCGAGGACACCATTGCCATCGGTCGCCAGAACCGGCCCGAACTCTACGATCTGACCAGCCGCAAACCGCCGTGTCTGGTGCCCGAGGCCTTGCGCTTCGGTGCGCCCGGTCGGGTGTCGGCCGAAGGTGCCCTGATCGAGGACCTGGACGAGGCTGCGGCCCGGGAACTGGCCGTCCGCGTGGCCGCCAGCGGCGCTACCAGCGTGGCCGTGTGCCTGCTTTTTTCCTTCTTGCGCCCCGAACACGAAAAGCGCCTGGGGCAGGCCCTGGCCGAGGCCGGGCTGACCGTATCCCTCTCCCATGAGATCCTGGCCGAATTTCGCGAGTTCGAGCGCGCCTCCACTACGGTGGCCAACGCCTATGTGGCCCCGGTCATGGATGCCTATCTGGCCGATCTGGAGACCGGGCTCGACAAACGCTCCGCCCTGGCCGTCATGCAGTCGAGCGGTGGCCTGGCCACGGCCTCCACGGCCCGGCGTGAGCCCGTGCGCACCATCCTGTCCGGCCCGGCCGGCGGCGTGGTCGCGGCTCTGGCCGTGGGCAAGGCCACCGGCTACGACCGGCTTATCACCTTTGACATGGGAGGCACCTCCACGGATGTCTCGCTGCTCGACGGCGTGCCGTCCCTGGCCATGGAAGCCGTGGTGGCCGGCATCACCGTCAAGTCGCCCATGCTCGACATCCACACTGTGGGGGCGGGCGGTGGTTCCCTGGCCTGGCTGGACGCCGGCGGCGCCCTGCGCGTGGGACCGGAGAGCGCCGGGGCGGTCCCGGGGCCGGCCTGCTACGGCCGGGGCGAGGCCCTCACCGTCACCGATGCCAACCTGTTTCTGGGCCGGCTTGCTGCGGACCATTTCCTGGGCGGGGCCATGCCGCTTTTCCCGGACCGGTTGCCGTCGCTTTTCACGGCCCTGGCCGACAAGGCGGGACTCACGCCGGTCGCCCTGGCCGAGGGCATCGTCACCGTGGCCGAGGCGGCCATGGAACGGGCCATCCGGGTCATTTCCGTGGAGCGGGGGCATGATCCGGCGGATTTTGCCCTGTTGTCCTACGGCGGGGCCGGCGGACTCCATGCCGTGTCCCTGGCCAGGCTCTTGGGCATCGGCACCGTGGTCGTGCCGGACAATCCCGGACTGTTTTCAGCCCTGGGCATGCTTCTGGCCGATGTGATCAAGGATTATTCCAGCACGGTCATGCTGGCCTCGGACCGGACCGACGTGGTGGAACTGGCCATGCTTTTCGCCGCGCTGGAGGCCCGGGCCAAGGCCGACATGGCGGCCGAGGGCTTCACGCCGGACCGGGTGATGCTCGAACGCCAATGCGACATGCGCTACAAGGGCCAGTCCCACGAACTGGCCGTGCGCTTCGTGGCCGACCCGTTTTCCGCCTTTCACGTGCGCCACGAATCGGTCTACGGCTTCCGCCACGAGGACGCGGTGGTGGAAGTGGTGACCTTGCGCCTGCGCGCCCGGGGGCGCACGGACAAGCCGACGTTTATGCCCTGCGCGCATTTGCGGGCCGATGTGCCGGCCGCGGCCAGGCTCGGCGCCCGGCCCCTGACCTGGCACGGCCGGGAGCTGTCGGCCCAGTGGTACGACCGGGAGCGGCTCGTGCCAGGCAACCGCTTCGACGGTCCGGCCCTGGTGGCCGAACCCTCGGCCACGACCTTTGTGCCGCCCCAGGCCGCGGCCACGGTCGATGCCTACGGCAACCTGATCCTTGACCCCGGAGCGGCGGAATAGCGGTTGGGGGAGGTCGCGATGCGGGTGAAAGGCTTCCGGCGCCAAGGCGG
>JAWRKJ010000338.1:0-8715 GCA_040307025.1 Desulfovibrionaceae bacterium
GGGCATGGCAGGATATCCTTTGAGACCATTGAAAGTTTTTGGGGAGGGTGGGGGGTCGAGGGAAGGGACCCCTTTTTTCAAAAAGGGGTCCCCTCCCCCGATTCCCGCCCGCTTCTCCCGGGAGCTGGCATGACGCGGCAGTATGGCATCATTGGCTATCCGCTGGGGCACAGCCTGAGCCCCCTGGTCCATAATTGGGGTTTTCGGCGTTTCGGCATCCCGGCCGAGTATGCGGCCTGGCTCACGTCGCCCGAGGATTTGCCCGCGTTCATGGACCGGTTCCGGTCCACGCCGTTCGAGGGCGCAAGCGTCACGATTCCCCACAAAACCGCGGTCATGGCCTTTGTGGACGTGGTCACGGATCTGGGCCAGGCCGTGGGCGCGGTCAACACCTTGTGTTGGCGCGACGGGGCGCTCTGGGGCGAAAACACCGATGTGGAAGGATTTTGCCGGCCTTTGGTCAACCGTGATCTGGCACTGGGGTCGGCCCTTGTTCTGGGCTGTGGCGGCGCGGCCCGGGCGGCCGTGGTCGGGCTCACGCGGTTGGGCGTGTCCCGTGTGGCCGTGACCAGCCGCACCGACGCCAAGGCCGAGGCCCTGGCCCGGGAGTTCGGCATCGAGCCGGTGCCCTGGGCCACCCGGGAGGCCTACCGGCCAGAATTGTTGGTCAATACCACGCCGCTCGGCATGTCCGGCCGGTTCGAGGACCTGTCGCCGTATCCCGGGGAAGCCCTGACATCCGCGATTGTGGTTTACGATCTGGTCTACAACCCCTATCATACAGTATTGGCAAAGGCCGCCCTGGCTGCCGGAAGGCTTGTCATACCCGGCCTGGAGATGTTTTTGTATCAGGCGGTGGAGCAGTTCCGACTCTGGACAGGACGGATCTTGCCGGAAGAGGAACTTAGGTCGCTGTTGATGGAGGCCTTGTATGGGAACTGATCGACTGGGCCGGTGCCCGGTCGGCGCGGGAACCGAACCGGAACGAGCCGTCTATCCCTTTTCTGCCCATGGATGCCTTTCTAGCGTTTTTTGCCCTCTTTGACGTCAGGACGTTGATGGTCATGGCGGCGGGCCTGTACGTGTCGCTGACCTTGATCATGTTCTATACCTATCGCTACCGAAAGACCTATCCCGGATTCGGCTTTTTTACCCTGGGGCAAGCGCTTTGGAGCATTGGCATCCTGACCCTCCAGTATCGATTTTTCGGCGAGAAATTTTCCCTGATAAGCGCGAACTTGCTGCTGCTGCTGCAGCCGGCAAGTTGGTACCAGGGGTTAGCCCTGTATGGTGGTGTTGCAAACATTAAAAAACGAGCTTGGCCCAATTATGCTTTGGCTCTGGTGGCGACGGGCGTCGTGGCCTATTACATCTATGCCGATTTCGATACCTGCAAGAGAATTCTGATCTTTTCCGGCTATTCCAGCATCGTGTCCCTGCGTATGGCTCTGGAACCGTATGTTGTCAAAAAGTGGAAGACCTATTCGATGCAATCGCTTTTCGCGACGATTATGGCGATCATCGGCGTCGCGTATGCCTTTCGGATTTTTTGGACCTGGGATCGGCTGCATTGCCTGGTCGGGGGGCCGGACCCCATCACGAAGACCCTCTTGATCCTGTCCATGCTGCTTTTCCCTTTAATGACGTTCAGTTTGCTCTCCATGACTTCCGGTCGGATAGAGTCCGAACTGCTTGAAACCCGGGATGCCTTGCGGCATCAGGCCCAAACCGACGCCCTGACCGGCCTGACCAACCGGCGCCATTTCCTGGACCTGGCCCAGATGGCCGTGGAACAGGCCAAGACGCGCGAGGAGCCCTTGAGCCTGCTCATGCTCGATCTGGATCATTTCAAGGATATCAATGATACCCATGGCCACCAAACCGGTGACAACGTGCTGCGGGCCGTCGGACGTTGCCTGGGGATGGTGCTGCGCAGCCAGGACACGGTGGGACGGCTGGGAGGTGAGGAATTCGGCGTCCTGCTCCCTGGGCTCGATGCAAAGGCCGCTGTCGGCGTGGCGCATCGCCTGCGCCGGGCCGTGGCCGAGCTCTTGCCCGAGGGGCTGCCGGTCACGGTGAGTCTGGGGGTGGCCTCGGGAACGGACGACGTGGATGCGCTGCTGGGCCGGGCGGACGAATGTTTGTATGCGGCCAAACGGGCCGGTCGCAACCGGGTCAGCCTGTGCGAGAGTCGCGCGTGCCAGGCGACATTGGTCGAGGAGGCCGCGTCATGATGGAATTCCTGCACCGGCTGACAGCCTTTTTCGAGGCCGTGGGCCAGGTGACCGCGGTGGTTTTGCTTGTGACCGTGCTGGTTGGCGGGGGCTGGCTGGCCTGGCTCGGAGCCAAAAGCCGCCGGATCTCGCCCCGGTTGTCGCCGACGGGCGGACCGCTGCTGGCGGTCGGCGAGACGCCCAATTGGGTGTCCACCACGGCTCGGCCCGCCGATGTCCTGCATTATCTGGCGCCCCGTCCGTGCGCGGTCAATCCCTTGCCCGGCCTGGCCGACCGGTTGGAGCGCGAGGGTGCCCGCGTGCAAGCGCGCACCGAGCGCTATCTCCACGCCACCTGCCGTTCCCGGCGGTTCGGGTTTGTGGACGATGTGGAACTGCTGTACGAACCTGCGGCCGGTATGCTCCACGGCCGGTCCGCTTCCCGGGTGGGCTACAGCGATCTGGGCGTGAACCGGCGGCGCCTGGAAGCCCTGTTGCGCGGGGCCGGGCTGGCTGCGGCCCGCCGCCCGGACTGACCGGCCTCCCGGTCCGGGACGGTTCCCCACGCGGTCCGAGGGCGTTTGGGACAGCCCTTTCGCGGTGAAAAGGCCACCGGGAGATCGGATTGTTCCGAGGTCCCGGTGGCCTGACTGATGCCCGGTCCCGCCAGGGGCTTGGTGCGGGGCGGTCGTACTAATAGGGGCGCGGTGGCGGCGGCGGACCGTCGTGGCGGGGCGGCGGAGGCGGCAGCCGGTGACAGCGGCCGTCGCGCCAGGCCATGTCCGGCGGGCACAGAGGCCGCATGCCGGGTTCGTTGGGCCAGCAACCGCGCGGGCCTTCCCAGTGGTAGCCCGGAGGACAGCGAGGCGGCGGAGGCGGTGGCGGCGCCCATTGGGCCTCGGCCACGGTGGCGGCCAGCAGGCCGAGCACCAACAGCCCTGAGGCGATCAGCGCAGGCAGTGTTTTTGCATGAGCATGGGACATGGTGGTCTCCTCCACGCAGGGATGCCTGCCGGTTACACCCCGACGTCGGCAATGACAATGCGGGCCGGCGCACTGCCGGTGACCAGGGCCGGGCTTCGGTCGGCTCCGGCAGGGCGGAAACGGTGGAACCGATATTTTTTCCCTTTGCCAACGAATCGGTTTTCTTGTGAAATACCACGCGGAACAGCCCCATGAAATATCATCTGCCCCCGCCCCGTGAACTGACCTCCTGCGACGCCCTCGTCGCGCGCATGGCCGAAACCGTTCAGGCCAGGCGGCAAGCCGCGTCGGCCATCCTGGCCGGCAAACCCGTGCCGGTCGAGGCCGTGGACACGTTGACCCAGGTCCTGGCCGACCTGGAGGAGGTCGGGGGCCGCGAGGCCCAGGCAAGCCTGGACGTGGCCGAGGATCAGGCCATTGCGTTGGACCTGACCGAAGAGACCCGGCAGCTCGAAAACGACGTCGTCTATCTGGAGCAGGGCCGCGAGGCCCTCATGAAGCATCTCGGGCGTGAGCACCATGGCTTTCGGGACATGGTCAACCGGGGCTTGCGCCTGATTTCGGGCCAGCACCAGCAGGTGTTGCTGCTCGATGCCGACGGCGGCCTGCGCGCGCCGGGACAGCGCCGGGTCACGGCGGTGCAACCGGCCTGGAACGCCGTGTCCGTGTCGCGGTTTGCCCTGGCCCGGGTGGAGCATCCCGTGCTCTGGTCGGCCGGGCCGCTGTCCGGGGACAACGGTCTCGCCGAACGGCTCACCCTGCCGGTTCACGTGGCGGCCCTGGCCGGTTCCCTGGGCCGGGAACACCGCCGGACCGATGGCGACAGTGGCCAGGCCAGCCTGTCCGCGGAAAAATCCGCCCTGCTTGCGGCCATAAACGATCGTCTGCTCCAACTCTTGACCGATCCGAGCTGGCGCGCGTTTGCCTATGTCGGCAACGGGTTGCAGCTCTGCCGGAGCGAGACCCGGGCAGCCCGCCAGGATGCTCTGGAATCCGTGGACCCGGACACCTCCCTGACCCTGCTCGAACATGTCCACGACATTGTGGACGCCGTGGACCCGGAACGGGTGCATTTTCGGGTGGAGGACAACGGGCTCGACGTGGCCATCGTGCCGACGGCCGCCGGTGAGGACGATTGGTGGGAATTCACGCCGGCCGAGGGCTTGCGGGCCGTGGATGCGGCCTTGGGCCTCGACTTGGGCCAGGGTTCGCGGCTGGTGTGTTGCGGGGGGCCGTCCGGACTGGCGCTGCTTGCCGCCCTGACCGGCCCGACCGCCACCATCCCGGCCGCTGCCGGCGCCCATACCCGCTGCCTTTTCGTCACCGACCGGTCGGAGCTGGCCGAACGGGCCAAGACCGTCTGCCCGGCCACGGTGGCGGTGTCCCACCCCGACGTGCTGGCGGCCATTCTGTCCGCGGCCGCGCCCTGATTCGCGCACCAACCGGTTCTGACGGCGTGCCGCCGCAAGATTGTCTCGCAACAGGCTCATGGAGAAAGGGATTCCAAAGGGTGAAGCCCTTTGGCCGCCGGAGGCATGGCGTGTGACCCGCGTGCGGCAGCCCGCCTCCGGCGGTCGGGAGGGACGGCCCCCTCCGGCCAACCCCACCGGAAGGTTTCCGCTTTGACCGCGTCCATGTCGGGAGAGCCATGGTCGCATGGGGGCACGCCATGAAGCGAAGAGCCCGTCCAGTGTCCGATCGCGAGGCCGATTCCGAGGTTGGCACCATGGAAACTCATACGCGTCCGGACGGGCCCTCCCTTGATGGCGCCTGTAACCTCCCGGAGAAGGGCGCGGGCCCTTCTCCGGGAGGCGGGAAGGCTACAGGGCGCCGGTGTAGATGGCGGCCACTTCCTTGTCCGTGGCCAGGCGCGGGTTGGTGAACTTGCAGATGTCCTTCTGGGCATTGGCGGTCATGGTCGGGATGTCCTCGGCCTTGACGTCCTTGCCGTAGCGCTTGCCGAGTTCGACCAGGGTGGCCGGGATGCCGACATCGGCCGACAGGCGGCGGATGGCCGCGATGGCCTTGTCAGCGGCGTCGCGCGGATCCATGCCGGCGGTGTTCACGCCCATGATCGCGGCCAGTTCGGCGAATTTCTCCACATTGGCGATGAGGTTGAACTGCTCCACATGGGGCAGGAGCAGGGCGTTGCATTCGCCGTGGGGCAGGTTGTAGAAGCCGCCCAGCTGGTGGGCCATGGCGTGGACGTAGCCGAGGCTGGCGTTGTTGAAGGCCATGCCGCCGAGGTACTGGGCAAAGCACATGCCTTCGCGGGCGACCAGGTCCTGACCGTTGGCCACGGCCTTGGGCAGGAATTTGACCACGAGCTTGATGGCCTCGATGGCGCAGGCATCGGTCATGGGATTGGCGATGGTGGAGACGAAGGCCTCCACGGCGTGGGTCAGGGCGTCCATGCCGGTGGCGGCGGTCAGCGCCGGGGGCATGCCGACCATGAGGACCGGGTCGTCGATGGCGATGCCCGGAGTGATGCGCCAGTCGGCAATGGCCATCTTCACGTGGCGGGAGGTGTCGGTGATGACCGCGAACCGGGTCATTTCCGAGCCGGTGCCGGCCGTGGTGTTGACGGCCAGGTAGGGCATCAGCGGCTTGGTGGCCTTGTCGATGCCTTCGTAGTCGTGGATCTGGCCGCCGTTGGAGATGATCAGGCCGATGCCCTTGCCGCAGTCGTGGGATGAGCCGCCGCCCAGGGTGATGAGGCTGTCGCAGCCGTTTTTCTTGTAGATTTCCACGCCGTCGTGGACGTTTTTATCGGTCGGGTTGGGCACGGTCTCGTCGTAGACGACGTAAGGCATGCTGGCTGCGTCGAGCAGATCGGTGACCTGCTTGCAGATGCCGACCGCGACCACGCCCTTGTCGGTGACGAGCAGGGGCTTGGAGCCACCAAGGGCCTTTATTTTTTCAGGAATGGCTTTGGAAGCGCCGATGCCGATCAAGGTGACGCTGGGAATGAAAAAACCGTAGACTTCCTCGCGAACTGCCATGGGGACCCTCCAACATGTTACAAGTACTCTTGCGCGAAGGCTCAAACAGCCACAGCCGATGGCCATCCGGATTCATGCAGTAGCCGAGACTTCAATACAGAACGAGTTATCACAGCTACCAGCGCCGTTCTCCATTACATTTGGGCGCACTATACCCTTGACGCATTCAGCGCCTTGACGTTCCAGGAACTTGCGTTCGTGGGACCGCATGTTCCGGTAATCTGGCCGGATAATTGCGTTACGCGGCACTCAATATAAAGCAAGATGCGGGCCAATAGCAGAACGCGAACCGGCAACCGCGCATCGGAAGCGCTGGGGCGGACTCGGTGGCAGCGATCGTTTGTCTGGAGGAAGTGTTCAATGTCCAATGTCTGGTCATGTTATCTTGACATGTCCATGATACAGACAGTTGGACATTCTAAAAAGCCACGATTGGACATAGGTATAAACAATTTTCAATCAATCGATTGACATTTTTTGCACCCAGGACTAGCCAGTCTCCTTCGTAACCCAAGGAGCCGCCATGCCCGAACAGCCCGAACATGCCGATACCCGGCTGGCCAAAGGCAAGCAAACCAGGAACCGGCTTCTGGACGAGGCCCTGCGCCTGTTTGCCCTGCGCGGCCCGGAAGCTGTGGGCACCCGGGAGCTGGCCCGGGCCGCCGGAACCAATATCGCCTCCATCGCCTTCCACTTCGGCGGCAAGGAAGGACTCTACCGGGCGGTCATCGAACGCGTGGCCGGGGAGCTGTCCCGGATTTATCGGATGGCTTTGGCCGAAGCCGCCTCCGACAGCGAGGCGGCCGGCGAGACCCCCCGGCAACGAGCCCGCCGGGCCATGGCTGGCCTGACCCTGGGACTCTTGCACGCCAACCGCTCCCAGTGGATGAGTCTGCTGTTGCAGCGCGAGTTCATTGCCCCCACGGCCTCGTTCGAGACGATCTACAACCAGGCCATCGAGCCGGTGCTCATTTCGCTCGGGCGGCTCGTGGCCGCGGCCACCGGCCTGGAAGACTCCACCCTGGACAACAGGATTCTGGCCTTTTCGCTTTTCATCAGCGCCAGCGCCTTTTCCCGCAACAAGCAGACCTTTTCGCGTTTCGCCGAACTGGCCGACTATTCCTCGGAAACACGGGCCGCCATCGGCCGCGTGGTGGCCGATTTCGCCGAGTCCGGCCTGGCCCTGCGTCGCTGATCCTGTAACCAGGCAAGTCGTGTCGTATGTCCAAAAAACCGCTGTTCAGCTTCGATTTCGTGGCCATCTGTCTGGTGATTTTTCTCACCTATTGCAACATCACCGTCTTTTACAATCTCTATTCGTATCTGGAAGACATCGGCATCGCCCGGGACTGGCGTGGATTTCTCATCGGCGCTTCGTCCCTGTCCACCATGGCCCTGTTCCTTTTCGCCAGCCCCTATCTGACCATTCGCAACGCCGGACGCTGTGCCGCCCTGGGCGTGGTGCTGCTCGTGGGTTGCGGCCTGGCCTACATCCCGATACGCAGCCTGGAGGGGATACTTGTCCTGCGCCTGGTCAACGGCGCGGCCATCTATTTGTTGTCCGCCGCCTGCATGACCATGTTCGTGTCCCGCATTCCGCCCGAACGCAGCGGTCAGGCCTTCAGCCTCTATTCCGTGGCCTTGCTGTTGCCCTATTCCATCGTGCCCACGGTCATGGCCGTGGTGACGCCCCACCTCGCATCGGCGGCCTACGGCTACCGGGATATGGCCCTGCTGCTCGTGCCGGGCCTGGCCATGCTCGGTATCATGTCGCGGCGCAAAAACACTGCCGGTACTGCGGCCAAGGTCCCGGCCCCCATCTCCCTGGGGGATATGTACCGCAACGTGTTCAAGGCGCCCATCGCCCTGGTGCTTTTGCTTAATGCCCTCTATATCGTGACTTTTTCCTCCCTGTTCTTCCTGGCCAAGGGCCTTTTCCAGTCCCTGGGCTACGCCGATGTCGGCTATTATTTCAGCATCCAGATGTGCTGCATGATCGCCGTGCGGGTCCTGGGCAACCGGCTGTTCGACCGGGTGCGCAAGATCACGCTTATCCGCTGGAGCTTCGCCCTGTCGGCCGTGAGTTTTGTCCTGGCCGCCCGGGCCACGGATTTGGTCGGGCTCTACGGCTCGTCCCTGGCCATGGGCCTCGGCATGGGCATGGGCTCGCCGGCCTTGTACGCCCTGATGTTTCACATCTCGCCGCCCGAATACAAAGCCCTCGATTCCAACCTCATGATGCTGTCGCTACAGATCGGCAATTTCCTGGGACCGTTTTTCGGGACCTGGGTCATGCACCGCATGGGCTACGACGGCTTCCTGCTGGCCGACGCGGCCATCAGCCTGCTGGCCGTGGGGTTGTGCTCCATCCTCACCTGCCGCGGCGTGGACCCGGAAAAGCTGGCTGCCACGGCGTAGGCGGGGGGGGAGGGAAGAAGCCTCCGGCGGGGGGGGGGGGGGGGGGGGGGGGGGGGGGGGGGGGGGGGGGGGGGGGGGGGGGGGGGGGGGGGGGGGGG
>JAWRKJ010000339.1:0-6356 GCA_040307025.1 Desulfovibrionaceae bacterium
TGGACATCATCAACATCGCCCTGACCGACGAGGTGCCCGACATCCGCAAGATCGCTTTGGAGGCCCTGGCCGACATGTGCGGTCACGAGGATGCGGGCTTGCCCTTGATCGTCAGCCGGCTCGATGACGAAAATCGCGAGGTGCGCTTGGCGGTGGTGGAAGTGCTCGGCGGCTGCACGAGCGACAAAGTTTTTCCGTATCTGGAACAGGCCCTGTCCGATCCCGACGACTGGGTGCGCATCCGGGCCATGGAGGCCCTGGGTGGACGAGGCGAGCGGGGGGCCGTGCCCCGATTGTCGGCCCTGGCCGGAGACCCGAGCAAACTCGTGGCGCTCAAAGCCGTGGAGACCCTGGGCCAGCTCGGCGGATCGGAAGCTTTCGAGGCGCTGATGGGGCTTACCGCCAGCGAGGACCAGGAACTGGCCGCGGCTGCGGAGGCGGCCCTGGCCAGGTTGCAGGACGAGCAAGGGGAGCGCTAGCCCATGACCTCGCTTTTTTCCAAGACGATTTCCTTGCGGAAGGACCTCAAGATTTCCGATCCGGAATTCGTCCAGTTGCGGGACTTCATCTATGCCCAATCCGGCATTTATGTGGCCGACAACCGCAAGTATCTCGTCGAGAATCGGCTGGCCGCGAGACTGAAGGAACTCAATCTCAAAAGCTTCGCCGAATACCACGCCTTCCTGCAATACGATGCCGGCCGGCGCCAGGAACTCAACCGCCTCTTCGAGGTCATCACCACCAACGAGACGAGTTTTTACCGCAATCCGCCCCAGCTCAAGGTCTTCCAGGACATGGTGCTCAAGGATGTCCTGGACAAGCTCAAGGCCGCGCGCCAGCGGCGGTTGCGCATCTGGTCCGCCGGCTGCTCCACCGGCGAGGAACCCTATACCATCGCCATCATCCTCCACGAGGTGCTGCGCACGGAAATCGCCGCCTGGGACATCCGCATCACGGCCAACGATCTGTCCGAAGCGGTGCTCAGCCAAGCCCGGGAGGCGGTCTACACCGACTATAGTCTGCGCACCACGCCCAAGGAGATCATCCCCCGCTATTTCACCCCGGATGGCGCCAATTTCCGGCTGAAGCCCGAGGTGAAACGGCTGGTCTCCTTTGGCCAGATCAACCTTTCGGACCGGGTGCAGCTCAAGCGCGTGGAGCGGTCCCATATCGTCTTTTGCCGCAACGTCATCATCTATTTCGATGACGAGATGAAAAAAAACGTCATCAATGCCTTTTACGACAACCTGCTCCCCGGCGGCCAACTGCTCATCGGCCACTCGGAATCCCTGCACAACATCTCCCGGGCCTTTCGTCCCAAGCACTATCCCGGGGCCATCATCTACAGCAAGGAGGAGTAGGGCCGGCATGACGACACAACAGAGGGCGGGAGGCACGAGACAGCGGCGGCGCCACGGCCGGCCGTGACGGCCCGGGAGCGGACATGGCGCGCGTGTTGGCCATAGCCAACCAGAAAGGCGGCGTGGGCAAGACCACCACGGCCCTGACCTTGGGCGCGGCCCTGGCCGCCCGGGGCGCCCGGGTCCTGGTCATGGATCTCGACCCCCACGGTTGCGCCTCGGCCCACATGGGTATTTTTCACGAGTCTCTGGCCGGTTCGGTCACGGACGTGTTCTTGGCCGCGACGCCGGACACTGTCCCTTGGGCGGAAGTGATCATCCGGCCGGCCGAGGCGGCTTTCGATCTGGTGCCGAGCCACACGCGGCTGTCGGACTTGGATGTGGACCTCAAGGATCGCAAGGGGAAGGGAGTGCTGCTCAAAACCGCCCTGGAACACGGGCCCGCCTACGACCACGTCATCCTCGACTGCCCGCCCCACACCGGGGTGGTGCTGGTCAACGCCCTGGTGGCGGCGGATTTGCTGGTCATCCCCATCCAGACGGATTTTTTGGCCCTGCACGGCGTGCGGCTGCTTTTTGACACCATCCGGGCCCTCAACCACGCCCTGCCGCGCCCCATCGCCTACCGGGCCCTGGCCACCATGTTCGACCGTCGGGCCAAGGCCTGCACCCGGGTGCTCGGGCTTTTGCGGGCCAAGTTCGGGGCGCGGATGTTTACCACGGTCATCGGGCTCGACACCAAGTTCCGGGAGGCCAGCGCCAACGGCCGGGTCATCCAGGATCTGGCCCCGGACTCCCGGGGCGCCCGGGAATACGGCCTGTTGGCCGAGGAGGTGGCCGCCCTGTGAGTACGGTCCTGGAACGGTATTTCGAACAGCAGGTGACCTTGCCCGAGGAAAAACCGGACGCGTTTACCCCCACGGAGCGGGCGTTCCTCGAACGCTACCTGGGCTCGGATTTCGAGTCCGCCGACGGGGGCGCGACCTTGCCCAGGCCGGCCAAGGTCGAGTCGGTGACCGGCCCGCTGGCCGCGGCGCCGCCCGCGCCGATCGTCCCGGAAGCCGCGGCCCAGACCTGGGACGCGGCCGAAGACGGCCTGGAAGCGGCCCTGCGCGAGGCCCGGGAACTCAAACTGGTGGGGTTTCGGGTGGGCGGCCAGGAACTGGCCGTGCCCATCGCCCAGGTCCAGGAAGTCATCCGCAGCCTGTCCGCGACCAAGCTGCCCGCCGCGTCGGCCCATATCCTGGGCATCGTGAATCTGCGGGGTCGGGTGGTGCCCCTTTTGTCCATGGCCAGTCTGCTCGGACTGCCCGACCGGGAGGGCGAGGACCGGTTCATCATCGTGTGCCGGCGGCACGACATGTTGCTCGGTCTCGTGGTGGGCGCCATCGCAGCCATGCACCAGGCCAGGGGCGACGATGTCGAATGGGGCGTGGAAGCCAGGGTGGGCGTGTCTGCGGATCTGATCGCCGGCCTGCTCAAGGTGGGCGATCTCCTGGTCAAAATCCTCTCCGTTGACAGTCTTTTCCAAAAGGTTTTGAAGAGTTGAGGAGGTGGATAAATGCCCAAGCATATCCTTATCGTGGATGATTCCAAGACCGTGCGCAACCTTGTGGCCTTTATCATGCGCAAGGAAGGCTTCAAGGTGACTGCGGCCGAGGATGGCCTGGACGGTTTGGAGAAGCTCTACACCGACCCCCAGGTGGATCTCATCATCACCGATATCAATATGCCGCGCATGGACGGCATCACCTTTATAAAGACGGTGCGCGAGCAGGACAGCTACCGCGATATCCCCATCGTGGTTCTGTCCACCGAAGGCGAGGAGCGCGATATCCACGCCGGCCTGTCCATCGGAGCCAACCTCTATATGGTCAAGCCCGCCCAACCCGAAGTCATGGTGCGCAACGTCAAGATGTTGCTTGGATAGGCCGGGGCGGCCCGGCACCATCCGCCGCGAGGTATCTCGATGAGCCAGGATTTCTTGGACCCGGAACTGTTCGCCGACTTTATTGTCGAGGCGCGGGAACATCTCGAAACCATCGAGCCCAACCTGCTCGAACTCGAACGCAATCCGGGAAATCTCAGTCTGTTGAACGACATTTTCCGGCCCATGCATTCCCTCAAGGGGGCATCGGGCTTTTTGGGCTTAAACGCCATCAACGGTCTGGCCCACAAGGCCGAGAACATCCTGGACGAGCTGCGCAAGGGCAATCTCGCGGTCAATCCCGAGATCATGGACGTGATCCTGGCCGCCACGGATTTGCTGCGGACCATGATCGAGAACCTGGAACAGACCGGTGCCGAGGGCAGCGTGGACACGACCCAGGTCATTGCCCGCATCGCCGCCCAGCTCGAAGGCGGGACTCCGCCGGCGCCGCCGATCCCGGCCGAGGACCCGGGCACCGCCGACTTCCCGGCCGAGGAGGTGGCGCCACCGGCCGCCGCTTCCGCCCCGGAACCCGAACCCGCTCCTCAGCCCGCACCGCCTGTCGAGGAACTGCCACCCTTCGTGGCCGAGCCCTATCATCTCACCTCCATCGGCGAAGGCCATATGGCCGACTTTCTGGAGGAGGCCCGGGAAATTATCGAGCGTCTCAACGCCGCGTTGGTGGAGCTCGAATCCCCGGGCGGGGTCCAGACCGATCGCATCAACGATATCTTCCGCTATTTTCATAATCTCAAGGGCAACAGCGGCATCATCGGGCACAAGGAGCTCAACGGCCTCACCCACGAGGCCGAAACCCTGCTCAACCGCGTGCGCAAGGGCGAAATCCAGACCAATCCGGCCATGGTGGACCTGCTTTTGGCCGTGGTCGATCAGGTCGAGGCTCTGGTCAGCCATATCGAGCCCTCCACGAGCATCGCCACCCCCCAGGACATCCGGCCCCTGGTCGCCAGACTCAAAAAAGCCACCGAGGAAGGTGGCGTGTTCGAGACCCCCGAGACGGCCGCCACGCCGCAGCCGGCCCCTGAACCAGAACCGGAATCCGAACCCGCGCCGGCGCCCGAACCGAAACCGGCGCCGGAAGCCGCCGCCGAGGCCGAGGGCGATCAGGACAAGACCGCGAGCGGTTATGATCCCGAGGACGTGGCCATTTTCGAGTCCACCATCGGCCAGCAGATCGAGCACATGCACGTGGCGCTGTCGCGTCTGGCCGAGGACCCGGATTCGAAGGATATGATCGACGGCCTGTACCGGGCCCTGGTCACCATCCAGAATTCCTCGGGCTATATGGGCCTAAGCGAGCTCAAGGGCCATGCTGAGCGCACCGCCGGCCTGGTGGATCAGGCCCGCAAGGCCGGCCTGTCCTTCGATGCCATGCTCGATATTTTGGGCCAGGAATGCGCGATCCTGGTCGATATGATCAAGGCGGCCCTGACCCGGCTGCGCTCCGGTGGTCCGGCCCCGGCCGAGGCCCCGGCCGCGTCCTTGCCGTCGGCCGCTCCGGCCGCGTCGGCTCCCGCACCGAAGCCGGAACCGGCCCCTGTCCCTGAGCCAAAAGCGGAACCCAAGCCCGAGCCCGCCCCGCAGCCGGTACCGACGCCGCAACCTGCCGCGGCCCCGAAACCGGCTCCGGCTCCGCAACCGGCTCCCAAGCCTGCGCCGACGCCCCCTGCCGCGTCCAAACCGGCCCAGGCCAGGCCGGCCGAAAACGGCGCTGCGGCATCCGATGCCGGCAAGCCCAAGGTGTCGGCCACCATTCGGGTGGACCACGAAAAGCTCGACCATCTCATGAACCTGATCGGCGAGCTCATCATCAACCGCAACCGCTTCGCCATGCTCGCCCGTTCCCTGGAAGAGGGCAAAAACGACGTGGCCCATATCGGCCAGCAGCTCACCGAGACCACCTACGCCATGGCGCGCATCTCCGATGACCTGCAAGACACCATCATGAAGGTGCGCATGGTGCCGGTGTCCACGGTCTTTTCCCGCTTCCCGCGCCTGGTGCGCGATCTGTCGCGCAAATCCGGCAAGGAGGTCAGCCTCATCACCGAGGGCGAGGAAACCGAACTCGACAAATCGGTGGTGGAAGTCATCGGTGATCCCCTGGTCCACCTTATCCGCAATTCCGTGGACCACGGCATCGAAACCGAAGCCGAACGCGTGGCCGCCGGCAAGCCGCCCGTGGGCCGGGTTTGGCTGCGGGCCTACCATCGCGGCAACTCCGTGGCCATCGAGATCGAGGACGACGGCAAGGGCATCGATCCGGTCAAGATGCGCGAAGTGGCCGTGCGCAAGGGCTTGATGACCGCCGACGAAGCCAAGTCCATGGACGATCGCGATGCTGTGGACATCATTTTTCTGCCCGGATTTTCCTCGGCCGAAAAGATCACCGACATTTCCGGCCGTGGTGTGGGCATGGACGTGGTGCGCACCAATATCAAAAACCTCAAGGGCACCGTCAACGTCACGAGCGAAGTGGGCAAGGGCACCAAGTTCACCCTGGCCTTGCCGCTGACGTTGGCCATCATCGACGCCCTCATGGTGGTCGTGGCCGGCCAGACCTACGCCCTGCCGCTCGATTCCGTGTCCGAGACCACCAAGATCGAAGTACGCCGCATGACCGAGGTCAACAAGCGCAAGGCCGTCACCCTGCGCGGCGAAGTCCTCGGCATCGTCGAGCTGGCCGAAATCCTCGACCTGCCCCCCAACGATGCCAACGAGGAAATCGTTCCGGTCGTCATCCTCCAGGACAACGACCGTCGGCTGGGTCTCATCGTCGACCGGTTGCTCGAACGCCAGGAAATCGTCATCAAACCTCTTGGGACCTATCTCTCCGAATTCGATATGCGCGGCATCTCCGGCGCCACCATCATGGGAGACGGATCGGTGGTGCTCATCCTCGATCCCCACGAAGTGTATATGATGTCCACCCCCGGCGGCCGTTCCAAGTAAGGGCGGCGGGGGACGGAGGCCTCCGGCGTGGGGGGGGGGGGGGGGGGGGGGGGGGGGGGGGGGGGGGGGGGGGGGGGGGGGGGGGGGGGGGGGGG
>JAWRKJ010000340.1:0-11870 GCA_040307025.1 Desulfovibrionaceae bacterium
GGGACAGGCCGTGGTGCAAGGCCAGACCCAGGGCCGGCAGGACAGCCAGCAAGACCAGGGCCATCAAAATGCGGCGCAATCCGCCAAGACGGAACGGAGGCGAGGGGGCACGGTCCTGGGGCATGGAAGTCGCTTCTCGGTCGTCAAGATCTCCGGCGGGGCTATTCCTGGCGCTGCCGGGTACAGGAAGGTACAGACACTTGATCGGATATGCAGCAACGAGCAGGCGTCCGGCCAAGTCCACATTTTATTTTTAAGCATGATACACAGGCGAATATTCTTTGTAAATGCTTTATATTACAGTCACGTATAAGAGGATGGCCGTGACAATGCGCCCCAAGCTCCCGATGAAAACAGGCTTTTTCCTATTCAGCCTTCCGAGTTGCTGGATTTGGCTTCGTAAAAGAGGGAATTCCCAGCTGTTGTCTTCTTCTGGGTTCCATGGGTGGCTGCTTTGGTGAAGGGGAGAACCACTTGGCGAGGGATCGGTTGCCATGGACGCCGGCCCGGTCTATGGAAAAGCCAACCCGGCGGGCGGTGGCCGCCATCAACCATGTGCGAGGTCCCATGCGCCAGGGTGACGCCCAAAAACAGCTTTCCCCCCTCGAAGCCATTCGCAAATACTGCCTGAACGCCTGCATGGGCGGGCAGCGTTCCCTGGTGGCCGGCTGCGTGGATACGGACTGTCCGTTTTATCCGTTGCGCATGAAGAGCGTGCCCGAGGGATTCGGCGTGCGGGTGGTGCGGGTGGTGCGTCGGTTTTGCCTGCGCTGTACGGTGGGGGATCGGGTGGCCGTGCGGCGGTGCACGGAAAAGGCTGTCTGTCCGGTGTGGGCCTACCGGATCGGGGTCTCGCCCAAAAAGCTCAAGCGTCTCATCAACGAAAAACGCCGCCCCAAGCAGCTCGAACTGCCGCTTTCCTAACGCTTCCTCTCGGTCGGGATGCCAAAGGGCTGCGCTTTTTGGCCGCCGGAGGCGTTTTCCCGCATCGCTTCTCCCGTCAACCGAGCAGTCGCAGCCGGGCCGCCTGGGGCGCTTCCGGCACCACCCGGCCGATGACCGCGGCCAGATCGCCGGCTTCGGTCAGCATCGTCCGGGCTTGCCCCAGCTTGTCCTCGGACACGGCCAGGACCAGCCCGCCCGAAGTCTGGGCGTCGAAAACCAAATCGCACAGGACCGGATCGAGGCCCTCGGCCCGGGAGACGTCCTTGTGGCAAAAATTCCGGTTGGCGAAGCTGCCGGCCGGGAGCAGTCCCATGCCGGCCAGGTCCACGGCCTCGGGCAGGAACGGGATGGCGGACAGGCGCAGCTCCACCGCGACGTTGGAGGCGGCGGCCATCTCCAGGATGTGGCCACCCAGGCCAAAGCCGGTCACGTCCGTGGCGGCGCCAAGGCCGAGTTCCCGGATGACCCGGCCACCGGCGGCGTTGAGCCGGCCGGCATGGCGGTAGATCAGGTTCTCCAGCACGTCCGGGTCGCCGAAGCCGCCCTTGAGGGCCGTGGCCAGGACCCCGGTGCCGATGGGCTTGGTCAAAAGGAGCGTATCGCCCGGCACAAGGCCGGTGTTCGTGGCAAAGGCACCGGGTTCCACCAGGCCGGACACGGCCAGCCCGTATTTGATCTCGGGATCTTCCACGCTGTGGCCGCCAGCCGGCACGGCGCCGGCCTCCAGGATGGTTTCCAGGCCGCCGCGCAGGATGGCGCCGAGGATGTCCTTGCCGAGGGTCTTCATGGGATAGCAGACGATGTTCATGGCCGCCAAGGGCGTCCCGCCCATGGCGTAGATGTCGGACAGGGCATTGGCGGCGGCAATGCGGCCGAACTTATAGGGATCGTTGACGATGGGCGTGAAGAAATCCACGGTCTGGACCAGGCCCTGGCCGTTTGGCAGGCGCACGACCGCCGCGTCCTCGTTGACGGCCGCTGCCGTCAGCAGACGAGGATCGGTAACCGGGGGCAAATCCCGCAAGACGGCCGCCAGGTCCCCTGGGGCGATCTTGGCCGCTCAGCCGGCGGCGGTGACGGTCTTGACCAGTTCGATGCTCATGGGTTCCCGCTTGTTTTCCGATCCATGGCGCGCCCGAGGTCGGCCACCAGGGCCGCTCGATCCAGGTCGAAGCGCGCGGCCAGATCGGAGACGGTTTCGAAAAGCGCCTGGCACAGGATACAACATCCGGCCGCGCTGTCATAGGCCCGGAAAACGTCTTGGGTGGCCGGATAGGCCGCCACCAGGTCGAGAACGGTCGTCGTGTCCGGGTCGAAGGTCACGGCGTCTCCTCGCCGCTTTGCACGGCCCACAGCCCGGCATAGACCCCGCCGGCGGCGAGCAGGGCGGCATGGTCACCGCGCTCGACCACGCAGCCGTCCACCACGACCAGGATTTCCGTGCACTGGCGCACCGTGGACAGGCGGTGGGCCACGGCCAGGGTGAGGCGGCCTTCTCGGAAGTCATGGAGGTTTTGCTGGATTACGGCCTCGGTGCGGGTGTCCACGGCCGAGGTGGCCTCGTCGAGGATGAGCACGGCCGGATCGCGCAGGATGGCCCGGGCCAGGGACACCCGTTGGCGTTCGCCGCCCGAGAGCTTGGCCCCGCGCTCGCCGATGACCGTGTCGTAGCCCTGGGGCAGGGCCTCGATGCGGGCGTCGATGCCGGCCACGGCCGCGGCCTGGCGTACGGCCGCCCTGTCCGCGTCGGGCCGGCCGAGGAGAATGTTTTCGGCCACGGTGCCGTGAAAGAGAAACGCGTCCTGGGACACGTAGCCGAGCTGTCCGCGCCAGCTTTTGAGTGTCAGGTCGGTAAGCGCCCGGCCGTCCACCAGGATGGCGCCGCCACTTGGCTCGAAATAGCGCAGAATGAGCTTGACCAGGGTGGACTTGCCCGCGCCGGTCGGACCGACCACGCCAAGCACCTCGCCCTGGCCCAGGCTGAAATTGACGCCGTTTATGACCGGTGCCCGACCGGGATAGGCAAAGCGCACGTCACGAAATTCCAGATGCCGGGGACGGGCGGTCAGCGCCTGGGCCCCGGGTCGGTCCACGACTTTGGGGCGGACGGCGAGCAGGCCGGCAATGCGTCCGGCCGCGGCCTCGGCCCGCTGGATTTGGTTGATAAGCATGCCGAAGACAAAAAGAGGCAGCACCAGTCTCGCCGCAAACAGGACAAAGGTCGTGTACTCGCCGGCGCTTGGCCCCAGCCCGGAGGCTACCAGCCAGCCGCCGCCGGCGAACACCACGCCGAAGGAAAGTCCGGCCACGGCGTAGATGGCGGGCAGGAACCGGGCCCGTTCGGCCTCGGCGGCCACGGATTCATCCCGGTAGGTGGCCGAGCGGGCGCCCACGGCGGCAAGCAACCGGTCCTCGGCCGTGTAGGCCTGGATGACGCCCATGCCGGCGACGTTGTTTTCGAGCATGCCGGCAATGGCGCCCACGGCGGCGCGCGTGGCCCGGTAGCGGGGCTGGACCCGGGTGACGAAGTGGCGCACGGCGAACAGGGCAAAGGGCAGCGGCGCGAACAGCAGCAAGGCCAGCCGCCATTCCAGAAAGAACAGATAGCCGTAAATGCCGAGAAAGGTCACTGTCAGCCGGATGATCGAGGTGGTGGAGTCGGTGAGGAAGCTTTCCAATGTGTCCACGTCGCTGACGATGACGGACATGATGTCGCCGGTTTGGCGTTCCTCGAAAAAGCTCAAGTCAAGGGTCTGGAGATGGCGGTAGAGGTCGAGGCGGATGTCGTGGCGGGCCCGTTGGGCCATGGCGGCCAGGGCATAGTCCGAGCTGCTCTGGAACAAGGCCAGGCACAGAAACGATCCCAGCACGGCCAGGCCGAACAGGACGTACGTGTGGGGATCGCGCACTCCGGCGGTGGCCGTATCCACCACCTTGCCGGCCAGGGCCAGGGGGAGCAGGTCGCACACCCGGGCCAGGCCGTTGAGGAGCAGCCCCACGATGACCGTGGTCTTGTACGGCTTGAGATAGGTGTAGAGTCGCCAGGCTTGGCGTCCGAAAAAGGGTTCGGAGGCGGTTTGCTTGCGGCTCACGGCAGTTCTTCCCTGGCCGCGTCCGCAGCCCGGCGCAGGAGGGTCTCCTCATCGGCCCAGTCGGCCTTGTCGGCGTTTTTCATGATTCGCAGGGCGACTTCCAGCTGGCGCGGTGAAAGGGCGATGCCGCATTCCTCCAGCCGGTTGGCCAGGGCGGCCTTGCCCGAAAGAGGCGACAACGGAAGCCGTATGCCCGGCGCGCCTACCATTTCCGGTCGGAAGGGCAGATAGGTGTCCGGGTTTTTGAGCAGCCCGTCCTGGTGCACGCCGGCGGCGGTGGCGAAGATGTTGGCTCCGGTGACGGCCTTGTTGGGAGGCAGGGCAATGCCCGAAAGCCGGGATACGAGCTGGCACAAGCCGGTGAGCCGGGTCGGGTCCACGCCGATGCTGCGGCGGTAGCGGTTGGGATAGAGGGTCAGGGCCATGACCGTTTCTTCTAGGGGGGCGTTGCCCGCCCGCTCGCCAAGCCCCCCCACGGTCAGGTGCACGATGTCGGCTCCGGCCTTGATGGCGGCCAGGGTATTGGCCGTGGCCAGGCCGAGGTCGTTGTGGAAATGCACCCGCAGCCGCACCCCGCGCGGCCTGGCCAGGGCGAGGAGCATGCGCGTGCGCGCGGCCGCGGTTTCGGGGGTCAGCACGCCCACGGTGTCGGGAAAGCCGATGGCCGTGGCCCCGGCGTCCATGGCCAGGGTGTAGGCCTGACGCAGGAAGGCCGGTTCGGTGCGGCTGGCGTCCTCGCAACTGAACGTCACCCGCTGAAAATGCGCGCGGGCGTACTCGACGGAGCGGCCGATCATGTCCAGGCATTCGGCCTTGGTCTTTTTGAGCTTGGAGCGGCGGTGGAGGGGGCTCGTGCCGATAAAGACCCCCACGCCGCACCGGTTGGGGTCGGCGTGTTCCAGGGCGCGCCGGGCCGCGTCGATATCGCCGCTGACGGTGCGGCAAAGGACCATGAGCATGGGGCCGGATACGGCCGTGACAATGCGGCGTACGGACTCGATTTCCAGTTCGGAAACGGCCGGAAAGCCGGCCTCGATGACATCCACCCCGGCCTGGGCCAGGGCCGAGGCCACGGCCACTTTGTCGTCGGCGGAAAATCGGACCCCGGGCATCTGAGCCCCATCGCGCAAGGTCGTGTCGGAAATGGTCAGGGGAACAAGCGGCGGCGAAGATTTGGACATGCGCCTTAGTGCGCCGAAATGGGGCGAAAGGCAATCGCCGGCCATGGTTGTGGACGGCGGTCGTGTCGGGGCGTGGCTGGCGGGCCGAGGTTTGACGAATAGCCGGGCAAAGGTTAGCGTCAAACGGTTGTGCGCGCGGGCAGGCTGGGCCTGCGCGGACGTGAAGGAGGGCGTAATGGCGACCATCGGCGTTTTGTTGTCAGGATGTGGCGTCTACGACGGTTCCGAGATCCACGAGGCCACGCTGACACTCTATTTTCTCGATCGGGCCGAGGCCAAGGTGGTCTGTCTGGCACCGGAGATGACCCGGGAGCCGGTGGACCACGCCACGAAAAAACATATGTCCGAAACGCGCAACATGCGCACCGAAGCGGCCCGGTTGGCGCGGGGTGCCGTGGCCGACGTGGCCGGCTTCGATCCGTCCACGATCGACGGTCTCATCCTGCCCGGCGGTCTGGGCGCGGCCATGAATTTGTGCGATTTCGCAGTCAAGGGCGAAGGCGCCACGGTGCGGCCGGAAGTTGTCCGGCTCATCGAGGCCCTGCACGACGCCGGCAAGCCCATCGGCGCCATCTGCATCGCCCCGGCCGTGTTGGCCCTGGTCCTCGGACGTTTTCATCCCGAAGTGACCATCGGCGACAACCCCGGCACCATCCGGGCCATAGAGGCGACCGGCGCCCGCCATGTGGTGCGGCCCGTGGACGCTCTTTGCGTGGATGCGACCCACAACCTCGTCACCACTCCGGCCTATATGCTGGGACCGGGTATCGCCGACATCGCCAAGGGCATTGAAAAGTTGGTGGCTGAGGTCCTGGCCCGGGTACCCGGGAAAGCAGCATAACCTGCCTGGCGACGCGAGGGACGGTCATGACCGGGGAGGGAGCGATGCGGCGGCTTTTTGTCAATGCCGATGATTTTGCCCTGACCGACGGTGTGACCGAGGGCATTGTCGCGGCTCTGGAATCCGGGATCGTGGGCGGCACCACGGCCATGGTCTGCGCCGCAGGGGCGCCCCAACGGCTGACCGGCTTGGCCGGGAGGCTGGCCGGTCGTATCGGTCTGCACCTGCAATTGACCGGTGGCGTGCCCTGCCTGCCCCCCGGGGAGGTGCCTTCCCTGGTCGGGCCGGACGGAAGGTTTCCCCGCAAGAAGATCGCCGTGGGCAGCGTCAATCCCGACGAAGTGCGCCGGGAATGGCGGGCCCAGCTGTCACGGCTTCGTGCCTGCGGCATCGAACCGAGCCATCTGGACAGCCACCACCACATCCACAAGCGTCCCGAGGTCTATCCGGTCTATCTGGAGCTGGCCCGGGAACTGGGGCTTCCGGCCCGGGCCTTGTCCGCGGCCATGCGTCAGGATATGGATGCGGCCGGCGTGCCCCATGCCGGGGGCTGCATCACGGACTGGTTCGCCGAGAATTTGTCGGCCGAGCGCCTGCTGGCCCTGGTGGACGCGGCTTTTGCCGGATTGCCCGATGGCGCGGTGGTGGAAGTCATGACCCACCCCGGCCGTTGTGATGCCGCCCTTGAGGCGATCAGTACCTATGCCGCCGGCCGGGAGTCCGAACTCCGCGTCCTGACGGACCCGCTTGTGCGCCGGGAACTCGCGACCCGGGGCATTGCCGTGGCCGGTCCCGGCGATCTGTCCACGCACCCGTAAGCGGGCTCTTTTCTGCTGAAAGGGCATAACAGCATGCTGGGTCAGGCCGCCTTGGCTGTCCGACTCCCGGAGAACGGAACGTGCAGGAGAAGTTGGTGTTGACGTTGCGCAAGTTCGCGGCTCCGGAATTCGTGTTCGGCCAGGGAGCGCTGTCCCTGGCCGGCCGGCAGGCGGCCGGACTCGGCGTCCGCCGGGCCCTGGTGGTGGTCGATCCCGGTCTTTTTGCCTTCCCCTGGCCGGACAAGGTCCGGGAGAGTCTGGAACAGGCCGGAGTGGATGTCCGGATCTTTTCCGCCTTTTCGGGCAATCCCCGGGACACCGAGGTCATGGCCGGCGTGGGCATTTTCGTCGAGCAGGCCTGCGACGCGCTGGTGGCGTTGGGAGGCGGCTCGGCCATGGACTGCGCCAAGGCCATCGGCATTGCCAGTGCCAACCGGCTGCACATTTTGAAATTCGAAGGTGTGGACAACGTGCCGCGCCCAGGCCCGCCCCTGGTGTGTGTGCCGACCACGGCCGGCACCGGAGCAGAAGTCTCCCAGTTCGCCGCCATTACCGATGCCGCGCGCAAGCAAAAGGTGTCCATCGCCAGCAAAACCCTGATTCCCGACGCTGCCCTGATCGACCCCGAGGTCACCACCTCCTTGCCGTCGGATATCACGGCCCAAAGCGGTCTGGATGCCCTGACCCACGCCATGGAAGCCTATGTGTCCAATGCTCATGGACCGCTGACCGATCTGTTGGCCGAGGAGGCAATCCGCCTCATCCATCGCCATCTGCTGCGGGCCGTGGCGGCTCCCAAGGACCTGGAGGCCCGGGGTGGCATGCTCTTGGCAAGTCTTTACGCCGGCATGGCCTTTTCCAACGCCATCCTGGGAGCGGTCCATGCCATGTCGCACAGTCTGGGGGGGCTGCTTGATTTGCCCCATGGCCAGTGCAATGCCATTTTGCTCGACCATGTGGTGGCTTTCAATTACGAGGCCGCGGCCGAGCGCTACGATCGCATCGGCCGGCTGCTCGGGGCCGCGATCGATGCGCAGGCGCCGGAGGCGGAACGCAAAGCGGTGGTGCTCGCGACGTTGCGCGCCTTCAAGGCGTCGGCGGGCCTGTCCATGGGGCTTTCCGATGTGGGCGTTTCCCCGGAGTGTCTGGCCGATCTTGCGGCGCGGGCTGCGACCGACCCGTGCCTGCTGACTAATCCCCGGCCGTGCGGCGCGGCCGAGATCGAGACCATTTATGAAAAAGCCTGCCAGTCCAGAATCTGATCCGGAGGATCGCCGGTCCAGGTTGTTGGGCTTTGGCGAGCATTCCGTCAGCAAAAGCTACTTCCCGGAGTTGCGTCGTCGGCTGGACGAACTGGAGCGGTTCCGGTCCCTGCTCGACCAGACCGGGGACGCGATTTTTTTGGTGGATGGCAACACCGGACGCATCACCGACGCGGCTGGCGCGGCCGGTGTCATGCTGCACGCCTCCCGGGAGTCCCTCATCGGCCGGCTGTTCGAGGAGTTGTTGGCCCCGGAGGCCACCGTACGTTTGCAGGGACTGTTAAGTGGTGATTTCGCCGCCGGACGCATCGAGACCACCTTGGCCCTGCCCGGCGACGCCACGACGCCCCAGCCGCCCGTGGAAATGACCTTCCGCCTGGTCAGCGGCAAGGAAGGTCCCATGGCGGTGATTGTGGCCCGGGACATCACCGAGCGCAAGAAGTCCGAGGAGGCCCTGCGCCAGGCCGAGGAAAAATACCGTGGCATCGTCCACAACGCGGCCGAGGGCATCTACCAGTGCGCTCCGGATGGCCGGATTACCAGTGCGAATCCGGCCGTGGCCGCCATCCTCGGTTACGCTTCCCCCCGGGAACTCAAGCAGTCCGTGCAAAACGTCGTGGAGGAGGTGATCGTGCATCACGCCGATCGCCTGCGCATCCGCACCGAACTCGAACGCTACGGGCAGTTCAAGAACCTGGAATTGCTGCTTGCCACCAAGGATGGCAAGCAGATTTGGGGGCAGGTCAGCTCCCGCCTGGTTCGCGACGCCTCGGGCAAGACCCAACGCATCGAAGGTTCCGTCCAGGACGTGACCATCCGCAAGCGGGCCGAGGAAACCTTGCGCCGCTACCATGAGGAATTGGAACAGCGGGTGGACGAACGCACCTCCGAACTCACCCGGGCCAACGAGCGTCTTACCCACGAGGTGACCATCCGCAAACGGGCCGAGGAGGCGGCCGAGGCGGCCAACCGGGCCAAATCCGATTTTTTGTCCATGGTCTCCCACGAGATCCGTACGCCCTTGACTTCGGTCCTCGGTTTCGCCGTCATCATCGAAAAACGGCTGCATCAGCTGCTCGATCCCCTGGTGAAAGAGGATACGCGCAAGCAGCGCCAGGCCGGACAGATCTTCGAGAACCTGGGGATCATCGTGTCAGAGGGGGAACGTCTCAAACATCTCATCAACGACGTGCTCGACCTGGCCAAGCTCGAAGCCGGCAAGATGGCCTTCAAGCGGGACCGGGTGCGACCGGCCGAAGTCATCAACCATGTCATGGCCGCTTCGGCCGGGCTGCTGCCCGGGAATTCCGTGCGCCTGGAGACGGTCATTGACGGTCCGTTGCCCGAGGTGCTGGGCGATCGGGACCGGCTGATCCAGGTTCTGGTCAATCTGGTGTCCAACGCGCTCAAATTCACCGAACAGGGCTCGGTCACCTGCCGGGCGCGGGTCCAGGGCCATTTCGTGGTGATCGACGTGGTGGACACCGGTATTGGCATTCCGGAATCCGAGCATTACAAGGTGTTCGAGAAGTTCAACCAGATCGGCACCAGTTTGACCAGCAAACCCAAGGGGACCGGGTTAGGCCTCGCCATCTGCAAACACATCGTCGAGTCCCACGGAGGCCGCATCTTTTTCGTCAGCAAGCCCGGAGCCGGCAGCACTTTTACGTTCACCCTGCCGATTGCCTAAGCCTCTCCATTACGGTATGTCCCCACCCCCGACGGCGCTTTCGCCGTCGGTCAACGATTTTGCAAGGAACCCGCCATGAAGGATCAGAGCAGAAACCATGCCCTGCGCAATATTGCCATTATCGCCCACGTCGACCACGGCAAGACCACCCTGGTGGACCACATGTTCCGCCAAAGCGGTCTGTTTCGCCAGGGCCAGGAAGTGGCGGACCGGATCATGGACAGCATGGATCTGGAACGTGAGCGCGGTATTACCATCGCCGCGAAAAACTGTTCCGTGATCTGGAAAGATGTCAAGATCAACATCATCGACACCCCCGGCCACGCCGATTTCGGCGGCGAGGTCGAACGCGCCCTGTCTATGGTCGACGGGGCCGTGCTTCTGGTCGACTCCTCGGAAGGGCCGCTTCCCCAGACCCGGTTCGTGCTCAAAAAAGCCCTGGACCGGGGGCTGCCCGTCATTGTCGTGGTCAACAAGATCGACCGCAAGGACGCCCGCACCGAGGAAGTCCTCAACGAAATCTACGACCTCTTCATCGATCTCGATGCCTCCGAGGAACAGCTCGAATTCCCGGTGCTGTACGCCATCGGCCGCGAAGGTCTGGCCAAGCGTTCCCTGGACGGGGAGGGCAGTGATCTGTCCCCGCTGTTCGAAACGATCCTCGAGCGCATTCCGGCCCCGTCCCACGATGCGTCCGAGCCGTTTCGCATGCTGGTCTCGGATCTCGGCTATTCCGATTTTCTCGGCCGGTTGGCGGTGGGCCGGGTCATTTCCGGCACCGCCCGCAGCAATCAGACCCTGGTGTGTATCGGCATCGACGGCCAAGCCCGGCCCCTGCGCGTGTCCAAGCTCCAGGTCTACCAGGGCGCGAGCCTCAACGAGACCGACGCGGCCGAGCCCGGTGACATCATCGTGCTTTCGGGCGTCGAGGACGTCACCATCGGCGACACCATCTGCAATGCCGAGACCCCCAAGGCCCTGCCCCGCATCCATGTGGACGAACCCACCGTGGCCATGCGCTTTGCCATCAACACCTCGCCGTTCGTCGGCCGGGAGGGCAAGTTCGTCCAGTCGGCCAAGCTGCGCGAGCGCCTCTACAAGGAAACCTTGCGTAACGTGGCCATCCAGGTCGATGAGACCGACGACAAGGACAGCTTCACGGTCAAGGGCCGGGGCGAGTTCCAGATGGCCATTCTGGTCGAGACCATGCGCCGGGAAGGCTTTGAGCTGTCGGTCGGTCGGCCGGAGGTCATTTGCAAGATCGAGGACGGCGTGCGCAAGGAGCCGGTTGAAAACCTTTTTATCGACTGCGACGAGGCCTTTGTCGGCGTGGTCACCGAAAAGCTCTCCATTCGCAAGGGCCGGATGCTGAATCTGGTCAACCACGGCTCGGGCCGGGTGCGCGTGGAGTTCTCCATCCCGTCCCGCGGGATCATCGGCTATCGTGACGAGTTTTTGACCGACACCAAGGGCACCGGCATCATGAACTCCTCTTTTGCCGGCTATGACGAATTCCGGGGCGATTTTCCCAGCCGTTTCACCGGGTCCATCGTCTGCGACCGTCAAGGCGTGGCCGTGCCCTATGCCCTGTTCAACCTGGAGCCGCGCGGCCGTCTGTTCGTCGTTCCGGGCGAACCGGTCTACGAGGGCATGATCATCGGCGAGCACAACCGGGATAACGACATCAATGTCAATCCTTGCAAGGAAAAAAAGCTCACCAACATGCGTGCCTCGGGCAAGGACGAGAATGTCATTCTTTCGCCCGTACTGCCCATGACCTTGGAGCGGGCCTTGCACTTCGTGCGCGAGGACGAGATGGTGGAAGTGACGCCGATCTCCATTCGGCTGCGCAAGGCCGTGCTTTCGGCCAAGGATCGCCATACCCTCGACGGGGCCAAGAAAAAGGACAAGACTGCCTAGGACGCGGCGGAGCCCCAAATCTATGGCACTGTTTACCGTCACGGACCGTTGTACGGGCTGCGGCCTGTGCGCCAGGGTCTGTCCGGCCAGTCTGGTGCGGCAGTGGGGGGGGGGGGGGGGG
>JAWRKJ010000341.1:0-9601 GCA_040307025.1 Desulfovibrionaceae bacterium
CCCCCCCCCCCCCCCCCCCCCCCCCCCCCCCCCCCCCCCCCCCCCCCCCCCCCCCCCCCCCCCCCCCCCCCCCCCCCCCCCCCCCCCCCCCCCCCCCCGCCGGAGGCATCTCTTCGTCTCCCCCCTCTTCTCCACCTTACCCCTGGCGCAACAGGATTCGGGTGGCATAGACCTCGCGTTCGTCTTTTTCCTTTTGCCCCGGCCGATTGAAGCGCAGGGCGTGGGCCGTGCAACCGGTGACGCAGGCCGGATCGAGGCCCGCGTCGAGGCGGTCGCGGCAGTAGTCGCATTTGACCGCCTTGCCCGTGACCGGGTTGAACTGGGGGATGCGCCAGGGGCAGGCCTGGATGCAGGCCTTGCAGCCCACGCACAGATCTTCCTTCACATAGACCACGCCGTCGGACTCGCGCCGGGTCATGGCGCCGGTTGGGCAGGCCGGCACGCACCAGGGGCGTTCGCAGTGGAAGCACGGCATGTAGAGCGTGAGCAGCCGGGGTTTGCCCTTGGCCAGCTCCGGGCCCACGGCCACGAGCTTGCCCAGGTTGACCGCCGCCGGCAGGCCGTTTTTGGTCTGGCAGTGCACCTCGCAGGCGTGGCAGGCGATGCAGCGCTTCTTGTCGAGCTGGATCATGTACTGGCTCATGCGGGCTCCTTGGCCGAAAGATGTCCGGCCTGGTCGCGCAACCGGGCCAGCAGGTCGATGCGGAAGGCCTCGCGCCGGGTGGCGACGAAGTAGACATGCCGTGAAAAACGCAGCGCCCCGGCCGGACAGGCGGTCACGCACTGGCCGCACAGGCTGCACAGGGAAAAATCGAGGGAAAAAAGTCCGGGCGTCTTGCAGCCCTTGCGCGGGGCCGGGGCCATGGTCGCCGCCCTGGGGATGAGGGTCCCGGCCAGCTCCGTGGCTTGCCGGCCGGCCGGGGCGTCCGGTTCCACCGGACAGGCGACCGTCAGGCACTGGGACGGGCAGGCCCGGGCGCAGGCCCCGCACGCCACGCACCGTGGCGCCATCGGGTCGCCCTCACGGGGCACAAGCTCCACATGACCCCGGTAGGTGTCCCGATTGGGCAGCTCCTGCCGGGGATAGCACACCGTGACCTTGGGCCGGAAAAAGGCCCGGCCCGTGATGCCAAGGCCAACAGCCAAGCTGTGAAGGCCCTGGCCGGCCTGTTTGAGCTTCGTGGCAAGCGACACGATTTGCCTCCTGGTCCGTGAGCGCGTCGGACGCGGCGCCGGGTTGCGAGTCTTGCCAGCCTAAACCTGTTTCGCACAAGCTTGTCAACGCTCCGGGGGTTCGTTCCGGCCTTCACAAGTGACACGGTTTTGCGTCTCAAAAAAAGGGATCGCCCACGTTCCCTGTTTCACAACACTTTTTTCCCTTGCCACCGACACGCAAGCTGGCTAGTGCGTGTGAGAGTCGAAAAAGTCCTCAACCGCAACAGGGTCTTCGCGGAGCGCGCTATGCAACGGAAAACGGTCTACAGCGTGTGCGGCATGTGTACCGTGCGCTGTCCCATGATGGCCGAGGTGGAAGGCGACAGGATCGTCATGGTGCAGGGCAATCCCCATGCGTCCGGGATCAAGGGGGCCATGTGCGCCCGGGGCGCGGCCGGCCCGGCCCTGGTGGCCGACGACGAGCGGCCCCAGTTTCCCCTGATCCGGGCCGGCGCCCGGGGGGAGGGCAAGTGGCGCCGGGTGTCCTGGGACGAAGCCCTGACCCACGTGGCGGCGGAGCTTTCCCGTATCCGCGAAGCACACGGCGGCCGTTCGATTCTGCTTTCCGACCGGGGCGGACCCTTTCGCGACATGCACCGGGCGTTTTTGCGGGCTCTCGGCAGTCCCAACTACTGCAACCACGACGCGGCCTGCGCCCGGAACGTCCAGCACGCCGCCTTGTCCCTGTTCGGCTTCGGACGCAAGGACGTGGTCTATGACCTGAAAAATGCCAGGCACGTGGTGCTCCAGACCCGCAACATCTTCGAGGCCATCAACGTCAAGGAAGTCAACGATCTCCTGGACGCAAGGGACGCCGGGGCGAAAATCACCTGCATCGACGTGCGCACCACGGTCACGGCGGCCAAGGCCGACAACTTCTTCCTCGTGCGCCCGGGCACGGACCTGGCCCTGAACCTGGGCGTAATCCACGAACTGTTGGCCAAGGGCCTGTACGACAAGGATTTTGCCGAGGCCTGGATCAAGGATCTCGACGCGTTGCGCGCGTTCGTCGCGCCCTATGACCTGGCCTTTGCCGCAGCCGAGACCGGCGTGCCCCACAAACGCCTGGAGGCCTTCGTGGCCCAGCTGGCCGCGGCCGCGCCGGCCGTGATCTGGCACCCGGGCTGGATGACCGCCCGCTACGGCGATTCGTTCCAGGTCTGCCGCACGGCCTACATCATCAACGCCCTGCTCGGGGCCATCGGCGCCAAGGGCGGGTTGCCGCTCGGGAACAAGCCGGCACACCTGGGCAAAAAGGGCCTGCGCGCCCTGGTCGATCTCTTCCCCAAGCCCGAAGCCAAGCGCGTGGACGGCGTGGGCTGGCAGGAGGGGCGCACCCATTTCGACACCGGGCCGGGCCTGGTCAACCTGGCTTTCGAGGCCATGGCCACGGGCGAGCCCTATCCCATCAAGGCCTATATCGCCCACCGCCACGATCCGCTCATGGCCTTTCCCGATCCCGACGACGTCAAGGCCCTGTGGAACAACCTGGAACTGCTCGTGGCCGTGACCTTTTCCTGGTCCGACACGGCCTGGAACGCCGACGTGGTCCTGCCCATGTCCCCCTATCTCGAGCGCGAATCCCTGGTCGCGTCCAAAAACGGGCTGTCCCCGCAGTTTTTCGTGCGCGAACGCGTGGTGCCGCCGCGCTTCGACACCCGGGCCGACTGGGAGATCTACCGCGACCTGGCCCGCCACATGGGCATAAGCGAACTCGACTTCGATTCCATCGAGGATATCCGTGATTACCAGCTCGAAGGCACGGGCGTGACCCGGGCCGATTTCGCGGCCAAGGGCTTTGTTTCCCTGGGCCCAGCGTTCTATCGTCCCCTGGACGAGAAGACCTTCAAGACCCCGTCGGGCAAGATCGAAATCATAAGCGCCAAGCTCGAAGCCGACGGCCTGGCTTCGCTTGCGCCCTACGCCGCGCCGGAAAGCCCCCCGGAAGGCCACTTTCGCATCAGCTTCGGCCGCACAGGCCTCCACACCCAGGGGCATACGGTCAACAATCCGCTCCTTTTCGCCCAGATGCCGGAAAACGTGCTCTGGATCCATACCGAGGCGGCAGCCGCGCGCGGCATTGCCGACGGTGCCTTGGTCGAGGTCCAAAACGGCAACCGGTCCGGCCGGCTGCGGGCCAAGGTCACGGACGGCATCCATCCGGAAACCGTGTTCATGGTCCACGGCTTTGGCCACACCTTGCCTGTGGAAAGCCGGGCGCGCGACCAGGGTGCGGCCGACAACACGCTCATGCCCCACGGGATGTGCAACTGGGATAAAAGCGGGGGTGGCGTGTGCATGCAGGAGCATTTCGTGACCGTGCGTCCGGTTTAGGAAAATCGGGGAATTCCGGGCTGGGAGGGGCCGGGGCGTTGACCGCTGCCCCTCCGCTTGCTATCCTGTAAATAATCATGAAAGTGACAGTGCCCGACACGGTTGATTTGCGGCCCTTTCCCCTGCGCGACTCCCTGGCTTTTTTGCTCGTACGCACGGCCCTGCGTCTGCGTCTGCTCGGCAACACGCTGCTCATCGAAGCCGGCCGGGACATCACCGTGGACCAGTGGGGCATCCTCAACCTGCTGTGGGAAACCGATGGCCAGACCCCGGTGGAGCTGGCCCGGCGGGCGGACAAGGACAAGCCCAATGTTACCCGGCTGCTCAAGATCCTGGAAGACAAGGGGCTGGTCTACCGGTTGCCCGATCCCGAGGATCGGCGCAGCCAGCGCATCCACCTGACCGAGGCCGGGGCCGCCCTGCGCGAACCCCTGCTCGATGTCGGCACCGCCTGCCTGCAACAGGCCTGCCAGGGCCTGTCAGCCCAGGACGTGGCCCAGCTCAAAGACCTCTTGAATCGCCTGTACGCCAACGTATCCTGAAACCGGCCCGTTGATTCGTGCCTTGAGGGAGCGTCACGATAAGTATGCCAAAACTAGCCGAACCGCTCATGGCCCCCAGTTCCATCGGCCCGTATTCCTTCGAGGAGTTTCTGGAAGTGGCGGCCGCTTTCCATGGCAATCCGGCGCCTGGGTTGATCCTTGGCGGCTTCATGGTGGACGCGGCCCGGGAGCGGCTGCCCGGGGGCATCCTGTTCGACGCCGTGGTGGAGACCGGGAAATGCCTGCCCGACGCGGTGCAGCTGCTCACGCCGCCGAGCTACGGCAACGGCTGGATGCGCGTGGTCAATCTCGGGCGCTATGCCTTGTCGTTTTACGATAAATCGACCGGCGAGGGCTACCGGGCCTGGCTCGATCCCAAGACCCTCCAAGCCTGGCCCGAGATCCGGGCCTGGTATCTCAAGACCAAGCCCAAGAAGGAACAGAGCCGGGAACGGCTGTTCGCCGAGATCAAGACGGCCGGCCGGGACGTGTGCCGGGTGGCGCCGGTGCGGGTGCGTCCGGGGTTTCTGGCCAAGTCCCACATGGGCGCCATCGGCGTGTGCCCGGTGTGCGGCGAGGCCTATCCCAAGGCCGATGGGGCCATCTGCCGGGGCTGTGCCGGCGAGGCGCCCTATGCCGCGGAGGATACGCGTCCCCGGCTGCGGGCCGTGCCCGTGGGCGAGGCCGCCGGGCGCCGGGTGCTCCATGACATGACGCGGATCGTGCCCGGGGTATCCAAGGGCGTGGCCTTTTCCGCCGGGGCGTCCATCACGGCCGGGGATGTCTGCCGACTCCAGACCATGGGTCGGGGGCGGGTCTACGTCGAGGACCATTCCGAGCCGGTCGGGGATTTCGTGCACGAAAACGAGGCTGCCGTGGCCCTGGCCAAGGGATTGGCCGGGCCGGGGATCACCACCTCGGGCCCGCCCCGCGAGGGCAAGGTGGAACTCATCGCCGCCATGCCCGGGCTGCTCACCGTGGACCGGGAACGACTGATCGCCTTCAACCTGATCGAAGGCGTCATGTGCGCCGCGCGCCAGTCGTATCTGGTGGTCGAGGCGGACAAGGCCGTGGCCGGTTGCCGGGCGATTCCGCTGTATCTGCCGCGCAAGGTGTTCGACGCCGCCCTGGAATTTCTGGAAGACGGCCCGGTGGTGTCGGTGCGGGGCCTGCGCAAGGCCCGGGTGGGCATTTTGGTCACGGGCACCGAGGTGTTTTCGGGCCTGATCGAGGACAAGTTCGAACCGGTGGTGCGGGCCAAGGTGGAGGCCCTGGGCGGGACGGTCGTGGCCGTGGACAAGGCCCCGGACGACCGGGCGGCCGTGGCCGCTGCCGTAGCCAAGCTTTTGGCCGCCGGGGCCGATCTCATCGTGACCACGGCCGGGTTGTCCGTGGACCCGGATGACGTGACCCGGCTGGGCCTGGAAGACGCCGGCCTGACCGAGGCCGTGCACGGCATGCCGATTTTGCCCGGGGCCATGGCCCTGGTGGGGCGCATCGGCGGGGCCGATGTCATCGGCGTGCCGGCCTGCGCGCTGTTTCACCGCACCACGAGCTTCGATCTGCTGCTGCCCCGGGTGCTGGCCGGATTGCGGCCGACCAGGCGGGATCTGGCCGCCCTGGCCGAAGGCGCCATGTGCCTGTCCTGCCGGGCCTGCACCTATCCCAAGTGTCCTTTCGGCAAGTAGCGCCCCTTGACCGACGGGTCGCGCCGTCCTAAGTGAGGATGGCGCAACCCGCCGGAGGCTTCATGTCCCACCGCTTGTTCGGATCGCTGGTCCCGGCGGTCCTGTTTCTCGTCTTCACCGCCACCACGTCCCGGGCCGAGCCCTTGTACGGCTACGAGGACGCCTATGGCATCGTCCACCTGAGCGCGGCGCAGCAGACCCCGGAATACGTCCTGATCAGCAACGACAGTTCCTCGGAGAAACTCGGCATCTTCGAGATCAAAAAGCGCCTCAAGGCCCGGGGCGGGGCGTCCAAGGAGCGCAATTCCGCTTGGATCAGCGAGGTAACCCGGGCTTTCGGCCGCATGGCCTCGGCGCCGCTCGGCCCCATGGGCTTCCCGCCGGTCATCGAGTCCGGGCCCCTGCTCGAACTCGTGCGCAACCAGAGCCGGGCCCACGGCCTGGCCCCGGAACTCGTCTACGCCGTCATCGAACAGGAATCGCGCTTCACCAACCAGGCCGTCTCGCCCAAGGGCGCGGCCGGACTCATGCAGCTCATGCCCGATACCCAGGCCACCTTCGGCGTGTCCAACCCCTTCGATCCGGTTCAGAATGTGGCCACGGGCACGCGCTTCCTCAAGGCCATGCTCGTGCGCTTCAAGGACCTGCGCCTGGCCCTGGCCGCCTACAACGCCGGCCCCGAAACCGTGGCCCGGGCAGGCACCGTGCCGGCCATCCCGGAAACCGAACACTACGTCCAGCGCATCCTCACCCGCTACGCCATGCTCCAGGAAAGCCACCCTGGCCTGCTCCCCAAAACCACCGCCAAAGGCAAATCCAAGACCATCGCCGGTTCTTGAGGGGGAAAAGAAGCCTCCGGCGGCTGGGGCGCTGCCCCAGACCCTGCCAGGGCGCTGCCCTGGACCCGCCGGGGGGATCATCCCCCCGGACCCCTGGAAAGGGGGAATAACAACAGCGCCTCGCGCATAAACGACTTGTCTTTCGTATCGGGAGTCCAGGGGGCGCAGCCCTGCTAGCGCCGCCGGAGGCGTCTCCCCCCTTCTTAAAAGCGAATGCCGGACAGCAGGTGTCCGGCATTCGTTCGGCCAATGGCGGCCTCCCCCTAGCAACCAATTTTTCCGGGCCGTGGGGTCAGGCCCTGATGCTTTCGATGGTCCGCTCCAGTTCCCGGCCAAGGGGCGTGCGCAAGGCGAGATGGCGCTCCAAGGAGGTAATGCCCTTGACCACGGTGGAATGGCGGCGGTTGAATCGGTTGCCGATGTCGGCCAACGACAGTTCTGTATGCTGTCGCGCCAACAAAAAAGCGGTGTTGCGCGCCAAAACGAGCTGGCGCTTGCGGGATTTGGAGGCTAGCTGATCGGGCGAAAGCCGATAGACATCACAAACATAGGATACGATGTCCTCCAGGGTGAGCGGCCGAGCCTCCACATCGTAGTGCTGGAGGATTTCCCAGGCCAGGTCCACGGAAATGCCGCAATGGAGCAGCTTGGCCTTGAGCGCCAGGTTCTGGAGACAACTTTCGAGCTGGCGGATGTCGGTATGAAGCCGGTCGGCCAGAAGCGTGGAAACCGCGTCCGGCAACAGGACCTGATGCACGGCGGCCTTGCTTTCCAGGATACGTTTGCGCGTCGCCAGGTCGGGCTTGTCGATAACGGCCAAAAAACCCGAGCCGAACCGCGAGACGAGCTGGCTGTCAAGGCCGGACAAATCCTTGGGCAAAAACGAGCTCGTGAAAACGAGCCGGCAACCCCGGGTATTGAGGGCCTTGAGGGTATTGAGCAGCTCGTCCTGAATGCGGGGTTTGTCCCGGAAAAAGTGGATGTCCTCCAGCAACAGCACGTCCACGTTCTCGCGAAACGCGGCCTTGAACCGCTCCACCTGCTTGGTCTTGAGCGCCATGACCAGCCGGTTGGCGAATTCCTCGGCCGACAGGTAGGCCACACGCAACCCCTGGCCGGCCTGGCCGGACAGATACCGCCCCATGGACTGGATGAGATGGGTCTTGCCCAGGCCCGGGGCCGAGCTGATAAACAGCTGGTCGGCAGGCAGGGAACGTTCGCAGATGCCCTTGGAAGCGACATACGCCAGCTCGTTGCTCGGTCCGACCACGAATTCGTCGTAGCTGAAGCGAAAACGCGCACCCGCCGTATCCGGCGCCTGGGGCGCGGCCGGCAAGGTCAGGGACCGGGCCGTGACCACCGGAGCGGATCGGGTTTCACCCCGCGCCCGGGAGGTGGCGGGCTTTGCCGGTTCTGCCGACGCTTGCGGCCGGACAGGGCCTTCGGTCACCACCACGGTCGGGCGGGAACCCATGACCACGGCGGCGGCTTCGGCCACCTGGCTGCTCAACCGTTCCCGCACCCAGGCCGCCACGAAGGCGTTGGGAGCGGTCAGTTCGAGAACGCCGTCGCGGGCCCTCGCGGCGAGCGGTTTAATCCAAAGATTATAAAGGCCGGGTGTGAGCGTCTTTTCGAGCACTGCTTTGGTTTTGGGCCAGATCGTTTCCATGCAGCGCACACTAAGGACGGTCCCGGCTGGGGCAAAGGACGATTAGGGACCGGATTTCGGGCCGGGGCGATTTGGTTCTCTACAATATAACTAGCTGTTTCAAATGTGTTTTCTCGTCAACCCAGGCGTTTCGGGGCCTGACCGGCGTAACCGGGAAGCCGCACCAGACAAGGCTTCCCCGGAGCCTCAAATTTTTATGCACATCTGTGGACCTTCTTTCCACAGGACAATCTGAATTTTTCTCTATTTTCCTCAATCTTAATTTAATTTTTTCGTGTTCCAACAAGCATCTTTTTGGTTGACCAGTCCCCAAACCCGCTTGGCCCTTGCCTTTAGCCGCCCTCACCCCCCATTGCGTCACGAACAAGACACGAACAATTGCCCAATTTTATTCATAAAAATTTTATATCCCGTATTTGTTGCGGTTTGGGAACAAAGGAACAAAAAAAGCCCACCGGCGAACCGATAGGCTTTTTGAAGTGACATCAGGGACGAAAATCAGAGATTAGGAGGAGATTTACGAAAGATCGGGCTTTACCGGATAGCGGCCACAGCTGAACCGTTCGGCCTCGGGGCAATAGCCCAGGCGCTCGCAACGCGCCCCGGCCCCGGCAAACACCACCGGCAACACCTCGCGGCACCGGGCGAGCATGGACTCGGCCAGGGCCCGGATCTCCCACTGCGCCCGCATGCAGCAGCGCAGCTCGAAAAAATGGAGCAGGCTGCGGCAATTCATGGTCACGACGATTTTCGTCTCGCAGGCATTGGGCAGCACGAACCGGGCGTCCTCATTGGCCTTGGCGCCCCGGCCGTGGGCGTTGAGGATCGCCTGGATAGCGGCATAGGCCGCCCCGGCCTCGGCCATGGCCGCCTCGAAGCGCTCCCGGGCCTCGGGGACGGCGGCTACCTGGGGCGGCAGCACGTAATCGAAGCCGGCCGCGTCCACATAGCGCTGGGACTGCTGGGAATAGCTCGCGAGACGGTGCCGGACCAGCTGATGGGACAAGGCCCGGGAAATGCCGGCCACCGCAAAGGTGAACGACACATGCTCAATGGGCGATTCATGGCCCGAGTCCAGAATGCGGGCCACGAAATCGGCCTGTTTCTCACGGCTGACCTCGCCGGCGAGCAGACGCGGCCACATGTCGGCCACAAAGCCCGGATGGTAACACTGGCGAAACGCGGCATAAATAAGGGACAATGGCTCCGGCGTAGAAGCGAGGAGCGTCACGCTCTGGCTGATGGCGGGCATAATCGACCTTTGGTGAATTGGTGTGGTGGTAAAGAATGCCTCCGGCGGGGGGGGGGGGGGGG
>JAWRKJ010000342.1:0-3359 GCA_040307025.1 Desulfovibrionaceae bacterium
AAAAGCGTAGCCCGGGAATTGGCATGGGTTGTGCTTGATGCCCCTATTGGATTTCGCGTTGCAAGCAACCGCTGCACCGCACCTCCCCGCTTCGGAAATCACAAAAGAGAACGCCCTGTTGCCGCTCAATACCCGCGGTGACCCCTTGCGGTGTGCGGGTGTTGGGGAGGAAATTTGAATACTTTTACCGTAATTTTATCCTGTTTTACCGTAAATCAGGATAGGTGACGAAAAATTTCGGCGTGATCGATAGTGAGCTTTTTGTTAACTAGCTAGAATTATATTGTAAAATATGAGAGACTGGTCTCGCCCGAAGCGGCACATTTTTTGATATATAGAGACGATAGAGCAGACAATACCTCCCTATTGTTCTGACCTCTCCTTCATCTCCTGCGCGGGGGCTCTCCCAGAGCCCCCCTTTTTTTCAAGCAAGACGCGGTAACGGAAAACCGTTTTTGCGCGATGTCCTTTTTGTAAAACTTGCCAAGCCAACCCCACCGCGAGGCGGGTGCGTTCGGAAAGCCACGGGTCTTCGGAAAAGGAAGGCAGTCGCGCCGCCAAGTCAATCGGGCACGATTGCTTGGCGGCGTTTTGTGCCTGTGCTTCGATTTCGCCGGGGAAATGGCAGGCATCTACCGCAATCTGCACCAAAAAAGCCGGGTCATCATCGCCACGACCAACCCGGACTGGCACGTGGGCGACGGTTTGCCCGTGGAGGATGGCCGGCTCGCCCTGGCTGGCGGCAAACAGACCTTTTCGGTGATCGACCGCGACGGGCGGCGCTATCTGGCCGGCCGGGCCATGTCCCAGGGGTATCGGGAGTACAAGCGCGACGGGGTCTCTCCCAACGAGGTGGCGGCCGTGATCCTTATCGAAATCTGAAGTCCCGGATCAGCCGCGCAGGTCGAAGGCCACCTTGACGCTGCCGGTGGCGCGCTTGTCAAAGGCGGTGCGGAAAGCCTCGGCGTAGGCCTCCAGCCGGAACAGGTGGGTGAGGAGCCCGGACGTCGGATAGGCGTCCGAGGCGAGCAGGGATACGGCCAGGTCGTAGGTGCGCACGCGCTGGCCGGGATGGCGCGGATCGGGCCCGGTGGCGCAGCCCGACGAACCGGCCACGGTCAGTTCCCGGAACCACAGGCTGGAAATGTCCACGTCACGGAGCCGCGCTCCGGCGCCGACCATGACGTAGGTGCCTCCGGCCCGAAGGCTCAGCAACCCGTCCTCGAAGGTCCGGCTGCTGCCCACGCAGTCGAACACGATGTCCGCTCCGCCCTCGATGTTGCCCCCGCCAAGGCTCGTCGGCACGAAGCGCGCCCCCAGGGCTTCGGCCAGCTCGGCCCGGGAGCGGGCCTTGACGATGCCGTCGGCCCCGCCGGCCGTGGCCAGGTCGGCTTGGCTGCCGTGCCGGGCCGTGACCAGAATCCGGGCCCGGCTGCCGAGGCCTCGCAGGCAGCGCACCACGTGCTGGCCGAGAATCCCGGCCCCGGTCACGAGTACCAGCGCATCGTCGGCCGGGAAATGCTCGAGCACGGGTTGCAGGGCCGAGGCCAGGGAATCGGTCAGCACTGCGTCCTCGTCGGAAAGGGTGTCCGGAATGGGCACCAGGCGCGAGGGATGGGCGGCCGTGCGTTCGGCCATGGCTCCGCCGGCCCGGTGGGTATAGCCGAGGAACGAACCCGCAGGCAGGTCCCCGTCCAGAAACCGCTCGCAACGGTTGTAATGCCCTTCCCGGCAGGCCCGGCAAGGGGGCAGGCCCCGGACCTCACAGGGCAGGCCCGGTTCCACCACCACCCGGGTGCCGGCCGGCAAGTCGCAGCCCGGCGTGTCCTCGGCCACCGTGGCCACCATCTCGTGGCCCAAAATGAAGGGCAGGCTGGCGTAGGGTTCGAGGAGCGGGGACTCCAATCCCTTGAGCAGGCCGAGGTCCGAACCGCAGATGCCGCACAGTCGCGGCGTCAAGGCCACCCAGTCCTTGGGCGGATCAAAGGGCACCGTGACCAGTTCCAACGGGGCCAGGGAGGGGAAAAAACGTCGGGGAAAGAGCCGGGAGGCGGCGGCACAGGCCAGGTAACGCGGGATGCTGCGTCGGTAGACGAGGGCTTTCATGGGAACTTCCTTGCCGTTGAACGTGGAATAGCTTGAAATGATACCGTAAACGCGTATATCTTGGGCACCCTGGCCGGCACGGTCGATCCGCGTTCCGGTCCGGGCCTTATACCATGACAGGCCCTGTCCTCAAGGGACCTTGTGGAGGAGATGCCCATGCTGATCAAGGATTGGATGAGCAAGACCCCGATCACGGCCAAGCCCGCCACCTCCATCATGAAGGCGGCCAAGCTCATGAAGGAGAACGGCTTCAAGCGGCTGCCCGTGGTGGACGACGACGGCCGCCTCGTCGGCATCGTCTCCGACCGGGACATCAAGGAGGCTTCGCCGTCCAAGGCCACGACCCTCGACATGCACGAGCTGTACTATCTGCTGTCCGAGATCAAGGTGGCCGACATCATGACCAAGACGGTTTTTTCCGTCACCAACGAGGACACCGTGGAGAAGGCCGCCGTCATCATGATGCGGCAAAACGTGGGCGGCCTGCCGGTCATCGACGCGGACAACCATGTGGTCGGCGTCATCACCGACAGCGACATCTTCAAGGTGCTCGTGACCATCACCGGCGTGCTGAGCGGCGGTCTCCAGTTCGGCCTTGAGCTGTCCGACGAAGCCGGCAGTCTCAAAAACGTCCTCGACGACCTCAAGGCCAACGACACCCGAATTTTGAGCATCCTGACCAACTACGACGACGCCAAGCCCGGCAAGCGCTATGTTTACATTCGCATCCAGCCCGTGGACGAAGCCCGGGCCAAGGCGATTGTCGAGCGCCTCAAGGCCAACCACACCTTGCTGTACTGGGCGCGCGACGACGTCTAGCCGTCCGGTCGGCCGCCGGATTCCGGCGGCTTCGGGGCGGGAGGCTTGGAGAACACAGGGGCGCCCGGGGGGCCGTCAGGCCCGGCGGTAGGCTTGACGGCCGCCGGATCATGGCTACCTTTGCCCCATGCCGGGATCGACCCGTCACGGTCGTCCCAGGGAAAGGAGCCCATCATGCCTGAAGAGCGTTTCTGCCCCCATTGCGGGTCGAAACTGGAACCCTGGCTCGGTCCGCCGGAATCCGGCTGGGGCGAGATCCTTGTTTGCAACAGCATGGAATGTCCGTATTTCCGCAGCTCCAACAAGGATATCGTCAACAAGGACGACGAGAATCATTTGGGTTGCCGTTACGCCGAGGATCCGGACAACGGCTACAAGTCCTTCAACCTGCTTGCCTGGTACAAATTCTAGTCGGTTCGGCGTTGCGTCCGGCC
>JAWRKJ010000343.1:0-2586 GCA_040307025.1 Desulfovibrionaceae bacterium
ATCCTGCTGGCAATCCGCCAGAATTTCCAAACCGGTATCGCCGACGTGGATGTCCGTGTTCATTGTTTGCGCCTCATGCTGCCCGGATCTCGAGAGGGGAGTCGATCCGGAGCGTTGTTGTGACGGGCGTCCGCCAGGTCCCTTGGGCCGCGAGCGGCATGTGCCGGGGGCAGGCCAGGGCCATGCCGGAAGCGAGGGACAAGGATGTCACGGTCGGTGCGTACAGCCGCAATGCTGTGGTCAGCCCGGACGGGAACTGCCAAGCCGTTTGCGTCGCGTTGGCTAGGCTTGCGACCCGCAGACCCAGGACAGCGGTCTGGGGAGAGGCTTCGCCGGTGACCGTTGGCGAGGCTGTTTGGCCGTCCAGGACCATGTCGTGAACAGCGACTGCGGCGTCGGCCCGGGGTTCGCCAAGGCCGTGGCCCGTGACCAGGGCGCACGGAGCCCCCCCTGGTGACACGACTGTTTGCGTGACGACCGCAGCCGCAGGGATGTCCATCCGCGCTTCCAGGGGCTTGACACCGCTGCCCGCCTGGGCGGTGGCCGTGCCGTCCCTGGTCGAGCAGGGGACCTCTAGCGCATCGGGCGTGGCGGGGCAATGGCCCGTGACCGTGGCACTGCGGACCGTGCAGTCCGCTTGGGCCGCACCCGGGTTGGGGGCAGCGGTTGTGTTTGTCGCCCCCGAGCCGGATTGTGCATGAAAACCTGCCGCCTGGGTGTCAACGCTTTGATCAGTGGCAGTGGGTTGCCAGGCGGTGTCGTCGCCGGACCAGGCGGTCAGGGTGTCGCTCCAGGCCACAACCATGGCTTAACTCAGGATGACGATGCCGGCGTCATTGAAGTTCACGGTGAACGTGCCGCCCGTGACCCCCTTGTCGGAGCCGAAGTCGAGCAGGCACACGAGGGGGTTGGTCAGGCCGTTGGCCGTGCCGGACTTGTAGATGACCGCGTACCGGGCCGTGAGACTGGCAGAGGTCCAGGACGGGTCATCGGCGTCCAGTACGGCCGTGGTCCCGGAGGTGGACCAGGTGACATCGGTCAAGGTCGCACCGCCGGCGGTGTAGCCTGTGCCCGTAACCTCGCCGGTCAGGTCGGCGAACACGGCGTTGGCCGCGTTCGGGGTATGGGAGGCGGAAAACAGGGCGCATTTGAAGGTGTCGGCGTCCATGTCGAAGGTGCCGTCGCCGAGACGGCGCTTGAAGCTCGTGTAGACGATATCAGCCATGGGAGGACTCCTGGGTTGGGGTTGAATGAGGGGATGTTGGCTTTTGTGTTTAGATGATGCGGTAGTTGTAGTTGTGGTTGTAACTTTCGCGGTATCCGTTGGAGTGTGTCGTGCTGGTATTGACCGAGCGCTGGGTGGTTTCGGAGGTGGAGGTGTTGGTGCGCTGGCCGATGGATTCGCTGTAGCCGATCTGGGCCGAGGCATTGACGCTGCTCAGCGCGCTGGCCGCCATCTGGGCCGAGACCTGGGCGCCGGAACGGATTTTTTCCGCTTCCAGGCGCAGTTCGCCCAGGGAATTGGACAGCAGCATGTCCGCTTTCTTGATGGAGACCTCGGCGGCCTTGAGATAGGCGTCGACCCGGGCGGCATGGTCCTTGGAAACAAGTGACGCGTCGTTTTCCCGGGCGGACAAGGCGGCCTCGTAGGCGCGCAGGTCCAGTTCCTTGGCTTTGAGCAGGCTTTCGACTCGGAGCCTGGCCTGGGTCACGGCCGCTTCAAACCGGTTCACGTCGGCCTGGTAGGCGTCCAGCTTGACGCGGTTTTCCTCGCTGGCCACGGCCAGGGCCAGATCGGAAGCGGTCTTGGCCGCGCTGACCTGCTGGGCATGTGCCTTGACCTGTTCGGTATAAACCCGGGCTTTGGCTTCCTGGCCGGCAATGGCCGCGGCATGGGCGTTGAACTTGGCCGTATTGGCGTTGACCCCGGCCACGTAGGCCTGGACCTGGGACTCGTAGGCGGCGATGCGGTCCCTGTTCAGAGTGGATTTGGCGGCGGCGCCTTCCATGCGGGCCTTGTAGAGCGCGACCAGGGACGAAACCCCGGAAAGCTGGGCCAGATAGAGGTCGGCGGCTCGTTTTTGGACTTCCCCGGCCAGCCGGGCGCCTTCCAGCCGGGTCTTATAAGCTTCCAGCTCGGACAGACAGGCCCGGATCCGCAGTTCGAACACGGATGCGTCGGCCTGGTAGCGGGCGAGCTGGGCGTTATAGACGGCCACTTCGGCGTTCAAGGCCTCGTAGCCGAACTGGGCCAGGGTCTTGGCGCTTTCGAAGGTCCGGTTGGCGGCGGCGTTGAAGAGTTCGATGCCCTGGTTTTCCAGGGTCAAGGCCTGGTCCATGGCGGCCCGGTCGCCGGCCACGGCCAGATCGGCCTGCTTGGCCGTCAGGTCCAGATTATGATCGGCCAGGGCCGTGGCATGGTCGCGTTGGGCCGCACGCAGCAAAGCGGCCATGGGCCCGGACAGGGCCGCCGCGCCCCGGCTGGCGAATCCGGCGGCAATCTCGGTCAGCCGGGCGTCCAGGGCGTCTTCCAGGCGTCGCCGGCTGCGCGCCCAGATTTCGGTTTCGAGCTCCTGGCCGTGGCCG
>JAWRKJ010000344.1:0-10091 GCA_040307025.1 Desulfovibrionaceae bacterium
CCGCAGCGGACGCCCGCCGGCAGCCCGGCCCCCGGAACTGGACCCGGAAGTGGTGGCCGCGGCCGATGCCCTGGTCACCGAAGGCCCGGAACCAAGCGGCGGTCCGGCCTCGACCGTGGCCGGACTCCTGGGCGGCCGGCGCCTGGAAGTCTTTCGCGCCGGGGCCGTGGCGGACGCGGCCTTGGCGGCGGTCGGCTTCATCCTCGCGCGGTAAAGCGGGTCCGCTTCCCTAGGGAAGCCAGGGGGCCAGCCGCTCCATGACCGCCTCCACCGTAATGCCGGCCAGACAGGGCAGGGGACGCGGGCAATCCGGGGCAAACTCCCCGGAGGTCATGACCGTACACGGCGCACAGGCGAGCCCGGCCGTGAGGACGGACATCCCCTCCGGCCCCCATTGCCGGGACGCGGTGGGGCCGAAGAGCGCAAGCCCCGGGACCCCGTGCAAGGCGGCCAGATGCAACGGACCGCAGTCCGGGCCGACCACGAATCGAGCCCGGCGCAAGGAAGCGGAGAGCTCTTCCAGATTTTCGAGACGGACGCTGTCGCCGACCGCCGGCACGGTGCCCCGCTCCATTTCGGCCGGTCCCAGGACAAAAAACGGGCGCAATCCACGCTGCCCGAGATGCTCGGCCAGCCGTTCCATCCGGTCCAGGGGCCAGGCCTTGTCCTGGTGCCCGGCCCCGGGGAAAAGCAACACCGTGCGTCCGTCCGGGGCATGGCCGCCGAAAAACATCCGAAAGAGTACCTCGGGCTTGTCGAGAAGAGGGATACCCCGGGCGGCCAGGGCTTCCCCATAGAGCTGCCGGGGCGATCGGCAACCGCCCTCCTCGATCCCCTGCAGAAACCAGAAGTTGGGGCTTTCAGGCAAATCCGGCCGCTTGGCCAGTCCGGGCCGGACCACGAGCACCCGGTCCAGGGCTTCGGGCCAGCGGTCACCGGCAAAGCGGGCATCCAAAGCCCGGCGCAGATCGGGCGGACAGGGTGTGGCCAGGGGAGCCAGCCAGTGGGCATGGGCCGGGCGTACGGCCATATGGACCGGGCGGTCGGCAAAGTGCTGGGCCAGGGCGGCAAGCGCCGGCCAAGCTAAAAGAAAATCACCAAGAGCCCCGGCATGTTCCAAAACGATCTTGTCAGGACCATTCATTTCGCGTATCCTGTATGTTAAGAAAAGACGTTTTTTTATAGTGCCTTGAGGTGGTTTTACCGATCCGAGGCGTCCGGCGGTCGCCTCGAACCGATAACCGTGACCGCCGGATAAGGGAGCCCGATCCATGGCCTTGACGAAACCCTGCCCCCATTGTGGAGGGCCTGTGGTGCACTACCGCAATCCGGTGCCCACGGTGGATGCCGTTATTCATATTCCCGGTCGCGGCGTGGTGTTGATCCGGCGCAAGAACGAACCTTACGGCTGGGCCTTACCCGGCGGCTTCGTGGATTACGGCGAATCCGTGGAAACGGCGGCCATCCGCGAGGCCCAGGAGGAAACCGGCCTGACCGTGGAACTGACCGGCCTTCTGGGTGTGTATTCCGATCCCCATCGCGATCCCAGGCAGCACACCATGAGTGTCGTTTTTACGGCCCAGCCCGTGAATCCCGCGGCCCTGGCGGCCGGAGACGACGCCGGGGATGTGGCCGTTTTCCCGGTGGGCGCCTGGCCACAGGAAATGGCTTTCGATCATCGGCGCATCCTCGACGATTATACCAGACGGTTTGCGCGCCTCAATCCGGCGTGACGGGATGACTCCGGTCCCGTCGTCCGTTTCGGCCCCGGCGGTCCTGTGTGCGGCGCCGCCTTTCAGCCTCGCAACCGGTTTACCCGAGGAGCGCGATGCAGTTTCATCATAAGGTCCTTTTCATCGCTTCGGAAATGTACCCCTTTTCCAAGACCGGCGGTCTTGGCGACGTCATGGGGGCATTGCCCAAGGAACTCAAGCGCCAGGGCGTCAACGTCGCCCTGATCGCCCCGTACTACGGCCGGCTCAACACCGGCGACCACCAGCTGCGTCTCATCTACTCCAAGTGCCGGGTCGGCTATCCCTGGGCGCCGATCACCGCCGATATCTACACTGCCACCTGCGACGACGTGCCGGTTTATTTCGTGCAGCGTGGGGAATATTTCGACCGTCGTTTTTATTACAATACCCACGACGGCGATTATTTCGATAATTGCGAGCGTTTTATCTTCTTTTGCCGGGCGACCATGGCCTGGGCCAGCCGCCTGGACGGGGCGCCGGCCATTGTCCACGCCCACGACTGGCAGGCCGCCCTCGTGCCGGCCTACCTGCACTTCCTGCGGCCGGGCGCGCCCTATTGGCGCAATACCCGCACCATCATGACCATCCACAACCTGGCTTTCCAGGGCCGGTTCGCCTCGCGGCTTTTCTGGGATTCGGGCCTGCCCAAGGAAGCCTGGCACATGAACGGGGCCGAATTCTGGGGTGATTTCAACCTGCTCAAGGCCGGCATCGCCTACAGCGACATCATCACCACGGTCAGCCCAAGTTACGCCAACGAAATCCTGCAACCCCAGTTCGGTTGCGGTCTGGAGGGCATCCTGCGCAGCCGGTCCGGCCAGTTGCGCGGCATCCTGAACGGGGCCGACTACACGGTCTGGGACCCCATCAACGACCGCTATCTGCCAAGTATCTACAGCCCCGACGATCTGATCGGCAAAGACATCTGCAAGCGCAACCTGGTGGCCGAACTGGGACTTGACCGGCGTTTCCTCAAACGTCCGATCCTCGGGTTTATCGGCCGCATCCGGGACCAGAAAGGTATTGACCTGCTTATCAACATCATGGGCCGGCTCATGGAACGCGATGTGGCGGTCGTGGTGCTCGGCGAGGGCAGCCTCGACTACGAGGCCGTGCTCCTCGACATGATGGAGAGTTATCCCGGTCGGCTGGCCGTACGCATCGGCTATACCGAGGACTTGGCCCATCGTATCCAGGCCGGTTCGGACATCTTCCTCATGCCCTCGCGCTACGAGCCCTGCGGCCTGACCCAGATGTATGCCCTGCGTTTCGGCACCCCGCCCGTGGCCACGGCCGTGGGCGGCCTGCGCGACACCATCGTGCCCTGGCCCGACACCGAGGCCACCGGTTTCACCTTCCGAGACCCTGATCCGGAGCAGTTTTACCAGGCCATCCACGATGCCCTGGAGGTCTGGACCCGGCCCGAGGAGTGGCGGGGCATCGTGACCCGGGCCATGCGCGCCGACTATTCCTGGGAAAAGGCGGCCAAGAACTACATCAACCTGTACCGGGAACTCGGGGCCGATATCTGAGCCGGGCCGGGTGTTGGAGTGCCGGGCGGCGAATCGGACTCCTGAACCGCGCGGACCGTCGTGGTCTCCGCTGCCGTCATGCCCTGGCCGGTCAGGGATGGCCGTTTTTTGTCACGCCAACGCAGCCGTATCGGCCCGGTAGTGTCGCCCGTATCCCGTCAAGAGCCCAGCCGACGACCTGAAAGGAGGCTTCCCTTGAAAAAGACCGCTTCATCCATCTCCCCGTGCCTGCCCGTAGACATCGGCGAACTCGACATCTATCTCTTCGGCCAAGGCCAGCATTGGGATCTCTACCGGATTCTCGGCGCCCATCCCCATGACGGTCCCCAGGGCCCGGGCTACCGGTTCGCGGTCTGGGCGCCCAATGCCCAGGCCGTGTCCGTGGTCGGCGATTGCAACGACTGGGGGCCTGCCGTCCATACCCTCTATCCCGTGGCCGCTTCGGGCATTTGGGCCGGATACATTCCCGGTTTTCAAAAAGGCTGGCTCTACAAGTTCGCCGTCATCCAAAAGGACGGCAATCTGGTCCTGAAGACCGACCCCTTCGCCTTTTTGGCCGAGATGCGCCCCGGCGTGGCTTCACGGGCCTGGAGCCTGGACGACTACACCTGGAACGATACCGGCTGGATGGCCGCCCGGCGCAAAAAAGGCCCGCCGCTCAATGACGCCATCGCCGTCTACGAGGTCCATGCCGGTTCCTGGCGCTGGCACAGTAAGGACTACGGCTCGTTTTACACGTATCGCGAGCTGGCCGAGGAACTCGTCCCGTATGTGCGCGACCTGGGCTTCACCCACATCGAATTCATGCCCCTGGCCGAACATCCCCTGGACGAATCCTGGGGCTATCAGATCGGCCATGCCTACGCGCCCACTTCGCGTTTCGGCACGCCCGAGGACCTGCGCTATTTGATCGACGTCTGTCACGAGCAAGGGATCGGCGTGATCCTCGACTGGGTGCCAGGGCATTTTCCCAAGGACGACTGGTGTCTGGGACGCTTCGACGGCACCGGCCTGTTCGAACACGAGGACCCGCGCCAGGGCGAGCATCCCGACTGGGGCACCTATATCTTCAACTACGGCCGCCACGAGGTCCGCAACTACCTCATGGCCAACGCCCTGTACTGGCTCAAGGAATTCCACATCGACGGGCTGCGGATCGATGCCGTGGCCAGCATGCTCTATCTCGATTATTCGCGAAAGGACGGGGAGTGGATTCCCAACCGCTACGGTGGCAAGGAGAACCTGGACGCCATCGAGTTCCTGCGCGACCTCAACATCCTGGTCCACGAGCATTTCCCCGGCGCGGCCATGATCGCCGAGGAATCGACCTCCTGGGCCGGCGTGTCGCGGCCGGTCTACACCGGCGGGCTCGGTTTCACCTTCAAGTGGAACATGGGCTGGATGAACGACACCCTGGATTATTTTGCCAAGAACCCCATCCACCGCTCCTACCACCAGAACCAGCTCACCTTTTCCATGCTCTACGCCTTTCACGAAAACTTCATTTTGCCGCTGTCCCATGACGAGGTCACCCACGGCAAAGGGTCGCTGATCGGCAAGATGCCCGGGGATCAGTGGCAGCAGATGGCCAACCTGCGCCTGTTTCTGTCCTATATGTGGGCACATCCGGGGAAAAAGCTGCTGTTTATGGGCTGTGAATTCGGCCAATGGCAGGAATGGAATGCCCGGGGGCCCCTGGACTGGGCGCTGCTCGATTTTGCGCCGCATCAGGGCGCCATGGCCCTGGTGCGCGCCCTAAACGGCCTGCACAAGGCCTATCCGGCCCTCTCCGCCCGGGACAACGACTGGACCGGCTTCGAATGGGTGGACCTTTCCGATTACGCGTCCTCGGTCATCACCTTCCTGCGCAAGGCGCCCGACGGCTCCCAGATCCTGTGGGCCTTCAACTTCACGCCCATTGCCCGGGAGAACTACACCGTGGGCTGCCGGGTGCCGGGATTCTGGCGCGAGATCTTCAATTCCGACGCGGCCATGTTCGGCGGGACCAACACCGGCAACAACGGCGGGGTCATGGCCCGGCCGGCCACGGTCGGCGGCTGGCCCCACTACCTGTCCCTGACCCTGCCCCCGCTGGCCGCCGTGGCGCTGACTCCCGAGGACTAGTGCTCTCGGGGGCAGGCGGGCGAAACGCCTCCGGCGGCCAAAGGGCGGAGCCCTTTGGAATCCCTTCCGGAAAGGCAGACAGACAGATGGGACCTGGGTGGGCGGCGATACGGACCTTTATTTGTCGCACCAGAGGCCGGCCAGCCGTTCCAATTCGTTCGGCGGCAGACTTGGCTGGTCGTAGCAGCCGGCGAGCTGACGCTGGCGAAAGGCCTCATACAGGATCACGGCGGCCGCCACCGAGACATTGAGGCTTTGCACCATGCCCTGCATGGGAATATAGAGGGTGCCGTCCACGTGGGGGGCCAGCTCTTCGTCCACGCCCCGGTGCTCGTTGCCGAGGATGATGGCGATCCTGCCGGTCATATCCCACTGGGGCAACGGCTTGGCCGTCTCGGAAAAACCGGTGGCGATCAGGCGAAATCCGGCGTTCTTGAGGTTGGCGGCCAGTGTGGCGGCATCGGGATGGCGTACGCTCTCCACCCATTTCTTGGCCGACCCGGAGGATTTCTTGCCCAGGGCCGGGAAAGCCGTATCGGTATAGAGCAGATGGACCCGGTGCACGCCGAAGGCGTCGCAACTGCGCAATATGGCCGACACGTTGTGTGGATCGTGAATGTTGTTTATGACCAGGGTCAGATCGGCCTGGCGTCGGGACAAGACGTCCCGGATACGCTGGGCCCGGCGTTCGGTAATGTCTCGCATGGCCGAGGGGATTAGGGGAAAGCCCGGCCGGACGCAAGACCCAAGGAGGATTGACCATGCCACGAGTTACTGCCCCGGAGATGCTGGCGGCCAAGGGTGTGCGCAGGCTGACCATGCTGACGGCCTACGACTATGCCGCCGCGCGCATGGCCGAGGAAGCCGGGGTGGACATGCTGCTGGTCGGGGATTCCCTGGCCATGGTGGTGCTTGGCCACGAGGATACGTTGTCCGTGACCATGGACGAGATGCTCCACCATGTCCGGGCCGTGGCCCGGGGAGCCAAACGCTCCCTGGTCGTGGCCGACATGCCGTTTCTATCCTACCAGGTTTCCGTGGCCGAAGCCGTGGCCAATGCCGGCCGTTTTCTCAAGGAAGGCCGGGCCGGCGCGGTCAAGCTGGAAGGCGGCCGGGAAGTGGCTCCCCAGGTCCGGGCCATGGTGGCGGCCGGCATTCCGGTCATCGGCCACCTGGGGCTCACGCCCCAGCATGTGGCCGCGTTCGGCGGGTTCAAGGTGCAGTCCAAGACGGCCGAAGCCGCGGCCACCCTGCTCGCCGATGCCCGCATCCTGGCCGAGGCCGGCTGCTTTGCCGTGGTGCTCGAATGCATCCCAAGCGAAGTGGCGGCGGTCGTAACCGAAGCCGTGCCCATCCCAACCATCGGCATCGGCGCCGGACCGGCCTGCGACGGACAGGTCCTGGTCTTCCACGACGTTCTCGGCCTTTACGACCGGTTCGTTCCGAAATTCGTCAAACGTTATGCAGAGTTGGGGAAAGCCGCCCAAGAGGCGTTGACGCAGTATGTTGATGAGGTTAAACGCAACGTTTTCCCGGGCCCCGAACATGTCTTCACCATGGACCCCAAGGCCCTGGCCGACTTTCAAAGCCGTATCGTCCAGGATGTTCCCGCAGCTTGCGACCATCGGGACAGGCATTCCTCCTGACAACCCACTGCGGTGCCGCGCAGTGGCCGGATCGTGAGCCTGCATGAAGAATAAGCAATATGACGATGACGTCCGCGAATTCGTCGCCCTGCACAATGGCGTCTTTCTGGTCGTCAGCACCGATTCGCTGTTCAACAAGAACCTGCGCGGCACCTTGCTTCGCCATCTCACCATCAAGGACGAATGCGTCCACAATATCGGCACGACCGACACCCTGCCCCGGGAAATCAAGGCCCTGCGCTCCAAGGGGCACAAGATCCTGGTCTTTATCGAGCGGGAACTCAACGGCCGCAACACCACCGAGCTCATCCGCTTTCTCAAGGTTGACCACACCAGTGATCTGTTCGTGGTCGTCCTGACCACCGAGGTGGAACGCGACAAGCTCGTGCTCCTCCACGAGCTTGGGGCCGACAACATCATCACCAAGCCCATCTCGCCCGATACCCTCATCGAAAAGATCGCCTTCACGGTCAAACCCCGGGGGCAGATCGGTGAATTCATGGACCACGGCCGCCAGCTCCTGGACGCGGGCAACCCCTTGGAAGCGGCCAAGATGGCCAAGCAGGTCCTCAACATGAAGCCCAACAGTCCCTCGGGCCTGCTCCTGCTTGGCGACGCCTTGCGTGGCCTGGGCCGGCGGGACGATGCCTTGATGGCCTATACCCAGGCCGAGAAAGGGGCGAGGCTCTTTCTGGAGCCGCTCAAAAAGATCGCCGCCCTGCACCATGACGAGGGCAACACCAGCGAGGAACTCCACTTTCTGGAACGCCTGGACAAGCTTTCCCCGCTCAATGTGGACCGCAAGGTGGATATCGGCACCGGTTACATCAAGCTCGGCGACCCCGAAAAGGCCAAAATCTGCTTTGACCAAGCCGTGCGCATCGCCACCAAGGAAGCCCTGGACGCGGTCAGCCGCGTCACCCAGGCCATCGCCGCCCGGTGCATGGAATCCGCCCCGGAGCTGTCCGAACAGTACCTGCGCCAGGCCCTGAACGCCCGCAAGAACATGCTCGACCGCTCGGACATCGAGACCTTCAACCGGCTCGGGCTCATGCTGCGCCGGCAGGGCAAGTGGTCCGAGGCCATCACCGAGTACCGCCGGGCACTCAAGATTTCCCCCGAAGACGCCGGGCTCATGTACAACATTTCCATGGCCTTCACCGAGGGCCGGCAGTATATCGAGGCCTACCAGTACCTGGACCGGGCCCTGACCCTCAATCCGGACCTGTGGCGTTCGGGCGAGGCCATCTGCTGCAACATCGCCACAGTGTTCCGCCGGTACGGCAAAAAGGACCAAGCCGTGGAATATCTGCACAAGGCCCTTGAAATCAATCCCGATTCCGCCAAAGCCAAGGCCTTGCTGGCCGAAATCACCGGCAACCCTGCCTGAACACCCCCCGCATGCTGCACTATCCTGAATTCGATCCCGTGGCCGTGCATCTGGGACCGCTGGCCGTGCGCTGGTATGGTCTCATGTATTTGATCGGTTTCAGCGCCGGCTGGCTGCTCGGCCGGTACCGCGCCAAACGCCCCGGTTCGGGCTGGACCGGGCTCCAGGTGGACGATTGCCTCACCTATCTGGTGCTCGGCGTGGTGGTGGGCGGACGGCTCGGTTATGTCCTGTTCTACGACTTGCCGGGCCTTGTGGCCGATCCCTTGTCCCTGTTCAAGGTCTGGCAGGGCGGCATGTCCTTCCACGGCGGCTTTCTGGGCGTGGTCGGGGCGGTGTGGCTTTACTGCCGCAAAACCGGGAAAACGTTTCGCCAGGTGGCCGATTTCGTGGCGCCCCTGGCGCCCCTCGGCCTGCTCGCCGGCCGCATCGGCAATTTCATCAACGGCGAACTCTGGGGTAAACCCACGGACGCGCCCTGGGGCATGGTCTTTCCCGATCCCCGGGCCGGACTCGTCCCGCGCCATCCCTCCCAGCTCTACGAAGCCGGGCTCGAAGGGCTGGCCCTTTTCACGATCATCTGGCTCTACTCGTCCAAACGCCGGCCCGATGGGGCGGTTTCGGGCGTGTTTTGTCTGTGTTACGCAGCCTTCCGCTTTCTGGTGGAATTCGTCCGGATGCCCGACCCCCAACTCGGCTACTTGGCCTTCGGCTGGCTGACCATGGGGCAAATCCTGAGCCTGCCCTTGGCCCTGCTCGGCGTGTGGCTGCTGCTGACGGCCCGGCCCACGGACCAGCCGACGGCCCCGGCCGGGCGCTGAGCCCCTACTCCTTGTGCAGGGGAATGAGCACGAAATCCCCGCACACATCCTCGGCCTGGGTTTCCGGCCACACGGCCACATAGGTCTTGCCCCGGGCCTGCTCCACCGGGGCCGTGGCCGGCGACGGCGCGTGGCGCCTGCACGTGCCCCACTCCCCGGTCAGCATTTCCTCGGGCGGACAATACCGGCCTTCCGGCGGAATAGGGCCTTTCCAAAACCGGCACATCCTGCATTTCTGCTTCACGGAAGCCTCGCTACCGGGTGCCGCCCGCAGGCAGCCCCGGAACCTTGATGGCAAAGAGTTTTGGCCAACGCTTGCCCGTAACCCAGATCCGGCCCGTAACCGGATCCCAGGCAATGCCGTTGAGCACGTTTTCCCGATTGTCCCCGGCCGCCTCGGCGACCAGAGCCGCGCAATCCACCCAGGCCAGCACCCGACCCGTGGCCGGATCGATGATCGCGATGCGATCCGAGCCCCAGACATTGGCCCAGATGGTGCCGGAAACGGTTTCCAGTTCGTTTAAAAGGGTCACCGGCCGGCCGTCGTCGGTTACGGTCAGACAGCGTTCCTTGGCAAATTTTTCGGGAGTGTAGAAGCAGAGCCGGTCCGAACCGTCGCTGACCACCAGCCGGCCGGAAAGGACGCACACGCCCCAGCCCTCGCCCTCCAGGGGAAATTCCCCCAACGGCGCGAAATCCATGACCCGCCACACGAGCACCCGGCCTTCCTTCCAGCTGAGCTGGTAGAGCCGGTCGCCGACCAGGGCCAGACCTTCGCCGAAAATCTCCCGGGGCAGGTTGCGCCGGGCCAGGACGTGGCCCGT
>JAWRKJ010000345.1:0-15241 GCA_040307025.1 Desulfovibrionaceae bacterium
CCCCCCCCCCCCCCCCCCCCCCCCCCCCCCCCCCCCGCCGGAGGCATTCTTGTTCGCCTCACGCCCACCCTTACCCTCAGGAGGCCATACGGAACACTATCGGGCCTTCGTGGGCCTTGCCCTGCCCGAGACCTACCAGACGGCCTTGGCTGCGTTGCGCGAGCGCGTGTCCGCCCGGCTCGGGGGCGGATGGGGCTGGACCCGGCCCGGCAACTGGCACTTGACCCTCAAATTCCTGGGCGATGTGCCGCTTGGCGGTCCGGGCGGCTTGGATCAGGTACGAGAGGCCCTGGCCGGAGTGGTTTTTTTCCCCTTTGTCCTGGCCGGGCAGGGCGGTGGATTTTTCCCCCATGCGCGGCGTCCCCGGGTGGCCTGGATCGGGCTCGGCCAGGGACGGGAGGCGTGTACACGTCTGGCCGGGGCCGTGGAGGAGGTCATGGCTCCCCTGGGCTATCCGGCCGGGGACCGGCCGTTTGCCGCCCATCTGACCGTGGCCCGGGTGCGCGATCCGGGACGGGCCGGCGACATGGCCGTGCTGGAGCGCGAACTCGGGGCCATGGCGCTGCCGGCCGTGACCGTGACGGACTTCACGTTGTGGCGTTCGGAACTCGGTCCGGGTGGCCCGCGTTATACGGTGCTCGATACGGTGCCGGCGGCCGGAGACGGGCTTTGACGGCAGCCTGGCCTAAAAAAAAGCCGCCCCGGAGGGCGGCTTTGGAAGCAATCGTTGGGCGGTCGGCGGCCGGGGTTAGAGGTAATCGCCCCGGTTGAACTTGATCTGTTCGGTCGTGGCCAGGACATCCATCTCGTTGACCATGGAACTGAGGGTGGAGTTCGCGCCGACCGGCAGGCTGTTTTTGAGTTCCTGCACGCCGCTGGCGATATTTTCGAGCACACCGTAAGCCTTTTTCAGGGAATCGCCCTGGGTGCCCGAGGCGAGCTGTTCGGTATAGTCGTCCCATTGATCGAGCAGGCTGTCCATGGTGTCCATGGCGGCGGATGCATCCTCGGTTGTCGGTGCGGTGGCGCTTGCGTCCTCGACATTTTGAAGGCCGGCCATGGCCCCCAGACCTGACAGCGGCGGGGCCGCCAGTCCCGACTCCTGGGACGCCTGGGCGCCAACCTCCTTGGCCAGCAGGGAGGCGAAGGCGTCGGAGGACGGCTGGGTCTCCGACGAGCTCTCCTTGGTTGTCCACTGGGTGGTCAGTTGATCGGTCTGGATTTTCATCGGCCTCACCCCGCGTTGACGTTTCCCTTCGTTATGCAAGGAGCCTGCCAAGGCTCACTTTCTTTCCAACCTGCCGCCATTCCGTATAAAACCAGATGGCCCCCGGAAGAATTTTCCCTGTCGGACTTTGCCTGTGTGATACATAGGACACGGGAAACGCCTTGTCTATTGCGTTTCACTTTGGCATTCTCCGTATTTCCGGGCCGTCGCGGTTCTTTTCGGACGTTTCGGCCAAAACTTGAGCGCGTACTCGCACGCGCCCGTCAAGCCAAGGAGCATCCGCCATGCCCACTTTGAAAACGCTTTTGTGCGCGGTGGATTTTTCCGAATCCTCACCCCGGGTGGCTGATTATGCCGCCGCCCTGGCCGCGGCCACCAAGGCCGAGGTCGTCTGCCTCTACGTGGCCCCGTCCCTGGCCGAGTACGTGGGATTCAACGTGCCCCAGGCCTCCCTGGACAGCTTTGTCGACGACGTGGTGACCTCGGCCGAGCAGTCCATGACCGAATTCACGGCCGCCTATTTCAAGGACATCCCCGTGCGGGGTCTGGTCCTGGCCGGCTATCCGGCCGAGGAAATCCTGCGCGCCGCCGACAAGCACCACGCCGACCTCATTGTCATGGGCACCCATGGCCGCACCGGCATTGACCGCATCATTTTCGGCTCGGTGGCCGAAAAGGTGGTCACGGCCGCGCCCTGTCCGGTGCTCACCGTCAAGCCGGGGCCGGCCGCGTCCTAGGCCCCTTTGCCGCTGGGGGGACCGTCCCGCCAGCCTCGACATTTCTCTGGAGAACGCATCATGCAGCCGATCGAACGTGTCCGGGAGGCGGTACGGGATTTCACGCCGTATGCTCCCGGGCTGTCCATGGACGAGATCAAGGAACGGTACGGCCTGACCCAGGTGATCAAGCTGGCCAGCAACGAAAATCCCCTCGGCGCCTCGCCGCTGGTCAAACGGGTCCTGGCCCGCAAGGCCGATACGGTCTTCCGCTATCCCCGGGCCGGCAATCCGGCCCTGGTGGCCGCGTTGGCCGCAGCCCACGGCGTGCCGGCCGGGTGCGTGGTGGCCGGCAACGGCTCGGACGAGATCATCGATTTGCTCGCCCGGGTCACGGCCACCCCGGGCCGCGACAACATCGTGGCCTTTGATCCGTGTTTTTCCATCTACGTGCAGCAGACGCGCCTGTGCGGCGTGGAGCTGCGGCAAGTGCCGCTCAAGGCGGATTTCGCCTTTGACCTGCCGGCCCTGGCCCGGGCCGCCGATGAACACACCGCCCTGGTTTTCGTCACCAACCCCGACAATCCCTCGGGCCATGCCGTGCCGGCCGACGATCTGCTGCGCCTGGCCAAGGACCTGCCCGAACGGGCCTTGCTCGTGGTGGATGAGGCTTACGCCGATTTTGCCGAGTCCGAGGCCGTCTATTCCGTTATGCCCCGGTTCGCGGAGTGCGACCGGCTCGTGGTGCTGCGCACCTTTTCCAAGCTTTACGGTCTGGCCGGGTTGCGGTTGGGTTTGGGCGTGATGCCCGACTGGCTGGCCGACTATCTGCTGCGGGTGCGGCTGCCCTTCAGCGTGAACCTGCTGGCCGAGGCCGCCGGGCTTGCCGCCCTGGAGGACAAGGCCTTTCTGACCGCCAGCCGGGACACCGTGCTGCGGGGCCGGGCGTTCGTCCGGGACAAGCTCACCGCCCTTGGCTGCACGGTGTATCCGTCCCAGGCCAATTTCCTTATGTTCAAGCCGACGATTGCGGCGGCGGAGCTGTTCGAGGCACTGCTTGCCCGGGGCATCATCATCCGGGCGCTCAAAAGCTACGGTCTGCCGGAGCTTTTGCGGGTGTCCATCGGCAATGACGAGGAAAACGCGCTCTTTCTCGCCGCCGTGGCGGAGATCCTCGGCCATGGCCGCTAGTGCCGGGCCGGGGGCGCGGCTGGTGGTGACCCTCGACGGACCGGCCGGGGCGGGCAAGACGACCATCTCGCGCCGGGCCGCCGGCGCCTTGGGCCTGGCCTACCTGGATACGGGCGCCATGTTCCGGGCCCTGGCCCTGCGCTTGGGCGAGGGCGGCCATCTGCTGCCCGAAGCCGAGCTCGACGCCCGTCTGGCCGCCATGCGCTTTGGGCTCACCGGCAGCGGCGAGGCCACACGGCTGCTCGTGGACGGGCAGCCCCTGCCGGCCGAGGCCCGCACCGAAAAGGTGGGCGGCTGGGCGTCCCAGCTGGCCGTGCGGCCGGTGGTGCGCGCGCGACTGCTGGCCGCCCAGCGCGACCTGGGTCGGGAAACGTCCCTGCTGGCCGAAGGCCGGGACATGGGCACCGTGGTGTTCCCGGAAGCGCCGTTCAAGTTTTTTCTCGACGCCGCCCCCGAAGTCCGGGCCAAACGCCGGGAACTCCAGCTCATGGGCCTGGGCAAGCCGGCCGACTACGCCGCCATTCTCGAATCCATCCTCACCCGCGACAAGCAGGACCGGGAACGGGCCGTGGCGCCCTTGCGCCCGGCAGCGGACGCCGTGGTCATCGACACCTCGGACCTGACCGAGGACGCGGTGCTCGGGCGCATCGTGGCCGTTGTGCGCGGCGCGGCCGCGTCCAGCTAGACGCGGCAGGCCATCCGGCCCTTGAAAACCTGTCTGGCGTTTTCAAGCACGCCGCGCAAGGACCCGAAGGCCGATCGTGTTCGCGGCCAGGGCCCCGCCGGACGGGCAGGGCCCTGATATGGTCCGGGTGAAGGCTTAGGAACGGTTCGGGATACCGTTGAAGGCGATGGAGACGATCTCGTAATTGATCTTGCCCCGGGGGGCGTCGACCACGATCTCATCCCCTTCATACTTGCCAAGCAGGGCTTGGCCCACGGGCGAGAGCAGGGAGATGGAGCCCTTGCTCGGTTCGGCTTCGTCCGGGCCGAGCAGGGTGTATTTTTTGACGTCGCCCGTATCCACATCCTCGATTTCCACCGTGGCGCCAAACGTGACTTGGTCGCCGCCCAGGGTGGCCAAGTCGATGACATTGAAGCGTGGCATGCGGGATTCAATGAAATTGATGCGGGCCTCGAGCATGCCTTGCCGTTCCCGGGCGGCATCGTAGCCGGCGTTTTCCCGCAGATCGCCTTCCTCGCGCGCTTCTTTGATGGCCAAGATGACGGCGGGCCGTTCCTTCTTGAGCCGCTCCAGTTCGCGTTCCAACTGTCTGAAGCCCTCAACGCTGATAGGGATGCTGTCCATCGTCGTACCTTAAAAAACGGTTGGATTGTCGGGTGGACCAATAAAGCGGCCTCGCCCGGATCGGACGCGGCCGCCAAGTGGTCGTGGAGGTCAAAACGAACACGGAAGGCCTCTTGGGTAGACCATCCGGCGCCAGGGGTCAAGCCGGCAGTGCGCACGGGCAGGGTGGGAGTTGTCCCGGCCCGGGTTTGTGCGTAGGAAGCGGCACGGGGCGCGGACGCAGCACAACCGCCTCGGGGGGGCTTGCATGCGCGTGTATCTGGCCGGTCCGCTTTTTAACGTGGCCGAGCGGCGTTTTCTCGCCGCCTTGCGCGACGAGCTGAATGCCTTGCCCGGGGTGCGCGCCCTGTGGCCCGGCGATCTTTTCGTCGACGATGACCTGGAGGCCCTGGGCGAAGGGGCCAAGACACATATCTTTCAAGGCTGCGTGACCGGGCTTGCCGGCTGCGACCTGGTGGTCGCGTGGCTCGACGGCACCCAAGTGGACGACGGCACGGCCTGGGAACTCGGCCATGCCCATGCCTTGGGGTTGCCGGCCTGGGGGTTGCGCACGGATTTCCGCCGGGCCGGCGATACGGCCCATTCCCTGGTCAATTGCATGATCGAGTGCTCATGCGCGCGGATTTTTCGGGATACCGACACGTTGTTGGCCGCAGTGGCCCGGCGGGCCGCCCAGGACCCGGACACGCCGGCCGCTTGACCAAAGTTTCAGTTGCCTCACGGTGTCATTTATCATATAGGACGTGACAACGGTTCCTTCGATTCCTGTAACGATAGCCAAAGGAATGATGCCAGCATGCCGGATGTTTGCGTCGATCCGTTGCATTTTCTGGTGGATAGGCTCTGCTGCCGGGTTTACCTGGACGGCGGGGGCAATGTCAGGCTCGGGTTTTCCAGGCGGCATGGCCTGGAAGATATGATGACGGCCCAGGGGATCGCCCGCTCCAATGCCGGGGTCCTGCGCGCCCAGCTACGGGACGGCGCGGGAGGCTCGGGGAGTGAGGAGAAACCCACTATCGGGGGCTCCGTACCGCCCGGGTCGTTCTGTCCGCTGATTCCGTAAATCCGTGGGCCTTCGCCACGCCAGAGCTGCCACGGGCGCTTGCCCGGGGACGGCGTTTTGTGCTGTGGGCGGGTTTTGGGGTTGACGGGACACCCAACCGGCCGCAGGGCAAGGGCCTCCCTGGTTGGTCGCCGTAAGCGTCAGGCCGCCTGCCCCTCCTTCCGCCTGTCCTCAATCCGAAATACCGGGCTCCACGCCGAGTTCCTCGGGCACGGCCTGCCGCGTGACCTGCAGGACGTGTTCGAGCTTCGTCAGCCGGTCGATGGTCTGGTAGAGGTGGCTGGCGTCGCGCACTTCCACCCGGAACACGAGTTCCGTGTTGCCGTCCACATTGGAGTGGATGGCGCCGGAATCGATGTTCACGCCCTGGTCGGCCAAAAGCTGGGAGATCTTGCCGAGCACGCCACGCTTGTTTTTGGCCAGGATGGACAGGCCGGCCGGATAGGGCCGGTGTTCCTCGTCGCCCCAGCTCACCGGGATGAGGCGTTCGGGCTCCAGGTTGGGGATGTTGGGGCAGTTGTGGGTGTGGATGATCACGCCCCGGCCGTGGGAGACGTAGCCCACGATGGGGTCGCCGGGCACCGGGTTGCAGCACTGGGCGAAACGCATGAGCGCGTCGTCCACGCCCTGGATGCGCACGGCGTCGATGGTCTTGGTCTTGCCGGGCTGGGACAGGCCCTCGCCCGGGCTGACCGGGGCATCGAGCTTGAGGCGCTGTTCGGTTTCATCGGCTTCACGCTTGGGCAGCAGCCGGCCGATGATCTTGCGCGGGGTGATGCGCGAATAGCCCACGGCCGACAGCACGTCCTCCACTCCGGCCAGGGACAGGTCCCGGGCCACGGTGAGCATGCTCCCGTCCTTGATGGCCTTCTGGATGTTGACCCCGTCCTTGCGGCCTTGCTTTTCGAGCATCTCCCGGCCCAGGGCGATGGAGTGCTCCCGCTCCTCGGTGCGGATGAAATGCTTGATGCGGGTGCGGGCCTTGGCGGTCTTGACGAACTTGAGCCAGTCCCGGTTGGGATGCCGGTTCTTGTCCGTGATGATCTCGATCGTGTCGCCGTTTTTGAGCGGCGTTTCGAGCGGCACGAGCCTGCCGTTGACCTTGGCCCCGGCGCAGTGCTCGCCCACGGCCGTGTGGATGAGAAAAGCCAGGTCCACGGACGTGGCGCCCTCGGGCAGCTCCTTGACCTCGCCCTTGGGCGTGAACACGTACACTTCGTCCTGGAACAGGTCGAAGCGCAGGTTGGCCACGAATTCCCGGGAATCCTTGAGCTCCCGCTGCCAGTCCATGATCTGGCGCAGCCACGTGAAGCGCTCCACGTCCTTGGGGTTGAACTTGCCCTTTTCCCGCTCCTTGTACTTCCAGTGGGCGGCCACGCCTTCCTCGGCCAGCCGGTTCATCTCCACGGTGCGGATCTGGATCTCGATGCGCTCGCCGCCAGGCCCGACCACGGTGGTGTGCAGGCTCTGGTACATGTTGGCCTTGGGCAGGGAGATGTAGTCCTTGAACCGCCCGGGCACGGGCTTCCAGATGGAGTGCACGAGTCCGAGTACGGCGTAGCATTCGCGAATGGTGCCGACGATGACCCGGAAGGCGACCAGATCATGGACCTGGTCCAGGGTCAGGCCCTGGACGCGCATCTTGTTGAACACGCTCCACAGGTGCTTGCGCCGGCCGAATATGCGGGCCCGGATGTGGTTGGGGCTGAGCAGTTCGCGGATGCGGGTGATGACGTTGTCGATGTAGGATTCGTCCAGGGTGTGGTGGCGGTCCACCCCGGCCTTGATCTGGTTGTAGACGTCGGGCTTCAGGTACTTGAAGCTCAAATCCTCCAGTTCGGTCTTGATGCGGTGCAGGCCCAGCCGGTTGGCCAGCGGGGCGTAGATGTCCATGGTTTCCTGGGCAATGAGCCCCTGCTTGACCGGCTTCTGGAATTCCAGGGTGCGCATGTTGTGGAGGCGGTCGGCCAGCTTGACCAGGACCACCCGGATGTCCTCGGCCATAGCCAGGATCATCTTGCGGATGTTTTCGGCTTGCGCTTCTTCCTTGGTCTCGAAGGGGATGAGGCTGATCTTGGTGACGCCGTCGACGATGTCGGCCACGTCCTCGCCGAAGAGTTCCTCGATCTCGTCCACCGTGGCCTTGGTGTCCTCCACGGTGTCGTGCAGCAGCCCGGCGGCGATGCTGGCCGCGTCCAGACGCATGTCGGCCAGGATGTTGGCCGCTTCCAAGGGATGGGACAGGTAGGGTTCGCCCGAAAGGCGCACCTGTCCGGCATGGGCCGTGGCCGAGAACACATAGGCCTTGGTGATGAGCGCCTGTTCCTGTTCGGACAGGTAGACGGCGGTCTTGTCCAGGATTTCGTTGATGCGAATCATGACCGTCCCGGCCTCGTTGTTCCGGGGAGGGCAAAAGGGCGTGTTCCGGCCGATCAGGGCTCCGTGTGCAGGGCTTGCCTGTCGCGGGGAATCCACCACTTGGTGAAATTGTAGCTGATGCCGGCCGGGGCCGGAACCACGTTCTGGATGCGCGCGCTGAGGATGGGCAGGGCGTAGGGCGCGTACAGGAAGAGATACGGCTGATCCCGGTGCAGGATCTGCTGGAAGGCGTCGTAGATCTTCTTGCGTGCGGCCTGGTCCACGGTGTGGCGGCCGCGTTCGAGCAGGGCGTCCACTTCGGGATTCTTATAGCCGATGAAATTGAGCCCGCCTGGCACGGCCCGGCTCGAATGCCACACGTCGTAGGCGTCCGGGTCCTGGGTGATGGTCCAGCCGAGAATAAGCGCGTCGAAATTCCCTTTTTCCACGAATTCCTTGATAAAAGATGCCCATTCCACGGTGCGGATGTCCACCTTGATGCCGATGGCCGCGAGCTCGCTCTGGATGATGGTGGCGGCCTTGACCCGCTGCTCGTTGCCTTGGTTGGTCAGGATGGTGAAGACAAACGGCCGGCCCGAGGCATCCTCCAGGATGCCGTCGCCGTTGCGGTCGGCCCAGCCGGCGGCGGCGAGCTCGGCCTTGGCCGCGGCCGGGTCGTAGGCATAGTCCTTGATGGTCGTGTCGTAGACCCAGGTGCCGGGCTTGTAGGGGCCGGTGGTGGGCATGCCGAGGCCTAAAAGCGCCCCCTTGATGATGTCCTGCTTGTTGATGGCCCGGGCCAGGGCCTGGCGCACCCGGACATCGGCGAAAAGCGGCCGCCCGAGGTTGTAGGCCAGATAGGTGTAGGCGAAATCGAGGTACTTGAACTTCTGCCAGTCGGCTTCCCAGGTTGGCCCTTTGGTCTGGTACAGGTACTGCTGGGGGGTCAGGTCCATGAGGTCCAGGCCCCCGGCCTTGAGTTCCAGGAACATGGTCGAGGTGTCCGGGATGATCCGGAAGACCACTTGGTCGATATACGGCCGGCCTTCGAAATAGTCGGGGTTGGCCGCGAGCACCACCCGGCGACCCGGTTCCCAGGACACGAGCTTGTACGGCCCCGCGCCCACCGGTTCCCGGGCGTATCTGGTGTTCATGAGGTCCTGGCCGGCCAGGATGTGCTTGGGCAGGATGGACCCGGCCCAAGTGACCAGGGACCGGGCAAAGGGCTCGGCGTAGCGCACCTCGAAGGAATACTTGCCCGTCACCGTGAAGCTCTGGATCTGCTTGTAGTCCTCGGCATAGGCCGTGGGCGTTTTGGGGTCGATCATGAGCTTGTAGGTGAATTCCACGTCTTCGGCCGTGAGCTCCGCGCCGTCGGTCCAGTGGATGCCGGGGCGTAGCCAGAACTTGAGGAGCTTGCCGTCTTCCAGCACCTCGTAGCGCTCGGCGGCCATGCATTCGAGCTGGATGTTTTTGTCGTAGCGCAACGGCGAAACATAGAGCAGATTGGCCACCTCGTGGGACGGGGCGTCGGTGGACAGGGGCGGAATGAGGTTGGACGGCTCGCCGATGGTGGCCATGACAATGCGACCGCCCGTGACGGGCGGGCCCGGGGACACGGCCGGTGTGGATGTGGTGGCCTTGTTTTTTTCGGGTTCCTTGTCCGGCCCCTGGCAGGCCCAGGTCAGACAGGCCGTGAGGGCGAGAAGGCAGAGGATGACCGCGCGCGACGGACGCATAGTTCTCCTTTCCGCTTGCAACATCCGGCCGGTTCGACATAATAGAGCGGATGCGCAGAGCCTTGTGCCGGTATGACATATACGGGGCGTTCCAAAAATAAAAGCCCCTTTTTCTGGTCGGCGGCGGGTCGTGTCCGCGGACGCGATCCGGTTGCCGAGGCGCGCCGGGAACAATTTCCGTTCCAAATTCGTTCGAAGTCCGTTATGTGGCCCTGATCGATCCGCGCGCCTGCGCGATACGGCCGGCCACGACCCACCGTCCCCTTGGCGGTGAACTACTGTTGTGCAAGGAGTCCCTGGTCCATGGCCAATGGAAACGAAGAAACAAAAATCAAGTCCCTGCTTTCGGAATTCGTCCGGGAAACGATCCCCGACTATATTTTGGACGGATCCCATGCCATCGTCGCCAGCGACGGCATCCAAAAGCTCACCATCAACCACCACGGCGACTTTTTCGATGTGGAAGGCCAGGTTCAGGGCGACGACTTCCAGGTCTATGCTTCGGAGCTTTCGGTCAACCTCAAGGAAGGCGGCGTCAATTTTTTCTGCAACTGCCCGGATTCCTTCTCCGGGGTCTGCCGCCACGTCGGTGCCACGGCCCTGCAATGCATCCGCTCCCTGGACAAGTCCGAGGCGGGTGACGAGGCTCCGGCACCGGTGCGCAGCGAATGGCGCCAAACCTTTCGCACCTATTTTTCCTCCGAGCCCGAGCCCGAACCCGGCCGCCATTACCTCATCTTCCGGTTCCATCCCGAACCCGGCCGGTTGCAGGTGGCTTTTTTCCGGGCCCGACAAAACAAGTCCGGCATCTCCCAGGTCCATTCCGAGATCACCCTCGAACAGATCATCAAGAATCCGGACTGGTCCGAACTGTCCCCCACCTTGCCGGTGGTGGCCGAGATGCTTTTCCACCATCTCGACTACGCCGGGCACCGGGTGGAGATCCCGCCCGGACTTCTGGCCTGGTTTTTTTGGGCCATCGGCAAGGAATATTACCTTTACTGGCGCGATACCGAGCAGCCCGTGCGCATCGAGTCCAAGACCATGCGCCTGCAACTCTCGCCGAGGCTCGCCGAGGACGGCCTGTCGTTCGACATCCTGCTCGGCAGCCCCGGCAAGTCGCCCTTTTCCATCCTTGGCAAGGAAGTCTATTTCTACGGCCAGATGCCGATCTGGGTCTGCTGGAAAAACGGCTTCTACCCGGTGCAGACGGGGTTGCCGCCCCAACTCGTGTCGGACATCGTCCAGAACCCGCCCTTTATTCCCACGGCCGATGTCTCGGAATTCCTGGACCGGGTCTGGACCCATCTGCCCATGGCCGATTTGCACGGCCAGGAGGAATTCCTGGTCAAGATGCAGCCGTTTTTCGTGCCGGCCAATTTCGACCCCAAGATCTTCCTGGACGAGGAGGGGAGCCTGCTCACCCTGCAAATCCAGAACGTCTACCAGACCGAGCACGGCGAGATCACGGTACCGGGCCCCAACCCCGACCTCATGACCGCCTCGTACCTGCACGAGGGCAAGTCCTATCTCATCGCCCGGGATTGCGACCATGAGCAGACGCTCATCACCATGCTCACGGACATGCGTTTCCAGCCGCGCAACAACGCCAACTGGTTTCTGGAGACCGAGGAGGCCATCGTCTTCCTCCTCGACGCCTATCCCAAGCTGGTGGAAAAATACCGGGTCTACGGCGAAAAGAACCTGACCCGCTACAAGGTGCGTCTGTCGACCCCGGTGATCGTGGCCGAGGTGGAATCCAAGGAAGAGGAGAAGTGGTTCAACCTCGATTTGCAGGTCCAGTACGACGACCAGCGCGTGCCCATCGAGAAGATCTGGAAGGCCTGGACCCAGGGCAAGCGCTACGTGCAGCTCAAGGACGGCTCGTACACGAGCCTGCCCGAATCGTGGCTCGAAAAGCTGGCCCACAAACTGCGGGCGCTCGGCTATGACACGGACAAGCCGCCCCAGGCCAAGTTCAAGCAGTTCGAGGCGCCCGTCCTCGACAAGATCCTGGAGGACCTGCCCGAGGCGCGCACGGATTCGTTCTGGAACAACCTGCGCCAGAAGATCCACAGCTTCCGGGAGATCATGCCCGTGCGGCCGCCCAAGGGCCTGCAAGCCGATCTGCGGCCGTACCAGGTCCAGGGCCTGTCCTACCTCAACTTTTTGCGGGAATACGGCTTCGGCGGCATCCTGGCCGACGAGATGGGCCTCGGCAAGACGGTCCAGACCTTGTCCTTTATCCAGCACAACGTGGAGCGCGGGGTCTCGGGCCCCAACCTCATCATCGTGCCGACCTCGGTGTTGCCCAACTGGGAGCGCGAAGCCACCAAGTTCGTGCCCCACCTCAAGCAGCTCGTGATCTACGGTGCCCGGCGCGAGAACATGTTCAAGCACATCGGCGAGTCCGATCTGGTCATCACCACCTACGCCCTGCTGCGCCGCGATCTCGACGAGCTGCTCAAATACGAGTTCGCCACCATCATCCTGGACGAAGCCCAGAACATCAAAAACCCCAATACGATCACGGCCCGGTCCGTGCGGCGCCTGTCCGGCAAGACCCGGCTTTGCCTGTCCGGCACGCCCATCGAGAACAACCTCTTCGAGCTGTGGTCCCTGTTCGAATTCCTCATGCCCGGATTTCTGGGCGGCCAGAATTCGTTCCAGCGCGGCATCGTCAAGCCGATCAAGGACGGCGACGAGGAGACGCTCGACTACCTGCGCGGCCGGGTGCGGCCGTTCATTTTGCGGCGCACCAAGTCCGAGGTGGCCAAGGACCTGCCGCCCAAGGTCGAAAACGTCTACTACTGCAACCTGCTCGACGAGCAGCTCGAACTCTACGCGGCCCTGGCCAAAAAGCTCAAGGAACAGGTGCTCGCCACGGTGGACGAGAAGGGCATGGCCAAGTCCCAGATGTCCATTCTCGACGCCTTGCTCAAGCTGCGGCAGATTTGCTGCCATCCGCGCCTGCTCAAGCTCGACCTGCCCGGGGTCAACACCAACCTGCCGTCTGGCAAGTTCGACGCTTTCAAGGATCTCATCACGGACTGCATCGAGGAAGGCCACAAGGTCCTCGTGTTCTCGCAGTTCGTGCAGATGCTCCATATCATCCGGTCCTGGATGACCATCAGCGAGATGCCCTTCGCCTATCTGGACGGTTCGAGCAAGGACCGGTTCGTCCAGGTGGATCGGTTCAACGATGATACCTCCATCAAGGTGTTTTTGATTTCCCTCAAGGCCGGCGGCACGGGCCTCAACCTGACCAGCGCCGACTACGTCATCCACTACGACCCGTGGTGGAACCCGGCCGTGGAGAATCAGGCCACCGACCGCACGCACCGCATCGGCCAGCTGCGCCAGGTGTTCTCCTACAAGATGATCTGCCAGAATACGGTCGAGGAAAAGATCCTCAAGTTGCAGGAACAGAAAAAGGACGTGGCCGAAGCCATCATACCGGGTCAGGACGCGTTCAAGTCGCTCACGCGCACGGACCTGGAGTCGCTGTTCGAAGTCTAGGCGCGTTGGTGCCAGATGGATTGGAAAAGGGGCCGGAAGGCCCCTTTTTGGGCGGGGGAGACGGTGGCGCAACCGTATCGCTGCGTGCGTCCCCTGTGGTCAAGTGGGGAAAGTGCTTGAACCCGAGGGTGATTTCTGGTCGTTGTGATTGCAGACCTGGGTGCCGGGAGGCAAAACGTGTGTGATTGTCCCACACAAGCAATGGCAGCGGTACGGCGGGATGTGCCGTGGGCGGATGCGGCAACGAGCGGGTGGCGGTGACAGACAAGCAGCCTTTTTTGCTGGTCGCGTTCGGTTCCTACGGCGACGTGCTGCCCTGCCTGTGCCTGGCCCAGCTTTTGGCGCGGGAGGGCTTTCCCGTGTCTTTCGCCGCCAATCCAGAGTTCGAGGCCGTGGTGGAGCGTCTGGGCATACCGTATGTGCCCTTGGGCGGGCCCGGGATATGGGCGGGGTTTTGCCGCGATCCCCGGGCCTGGGACACGGTGTACGGCCTGCAATGCTATTTGCACCGGGTCATCGGGCCCATGGTGGGACCGGTGTATCGGCTTGTCTCGGACGTCGTCCAAAAAGATCCGCGCACGTATGTCATCGCCTCGCTGTTGGCCCTGGGCGCCCGGGTTGCCCATGACGTCCGTCCGTTTCGATTGCTGACCGTCAATCCCTATCCGGTTTTTTTTCAAAGCCTGCGCCGCCCGCCGGTGCTGCCGCGCTGCACCCTGCACAACATCGCCAAAAGGCAGGCCCCCTCCAGGCTCGAAGCCTTGGGCGACGCCTTGGTCAACCGCTTGTTGGGATCGGCTGCGCGCAATCCCAGGATCGTCTTTTCCAAAAACGCGGCCTCCTGGAAAAAATGGTTGGCCCAATACACCAGCAACCGGGTCGTGGATGCGCTCTTGCGGCCTTTTTTGGCCAGCCTGGGACGGTTGGATTGCCGCCTGCCCGGACGGCGCCTCTTCGCCCGGTACGCGTTTTCGCCGGAGATGACCCTGGGGCTGTTTCCGGATTGGTTCGCGCCCCCACAACCCGATTGGCCCCAAAACGTGGTGCTCTCCACCTTCCCTGAGCTGGGACAGGCGCGTCGCCCGCCATCCCCAACGCTCGAGGCGTTTCTCGCGGCCGGATCGCCGCCGGTCGTGTTTACCTTCGGTTCCCACAAGCGCCGCAGTGCCGGCCTGTTCGCAACCGCGCTTACCGCGATCAGGACGACCGGGCAGCGGGCGGTTTTTCTCACCCAATCGGACCAGGACATCCCCAACGACTTGCCACCGCAGGTGCTGCATGCCCGGTTCGAACCCCTGCCATATCTGTTGCGCCGGGCGTCCCTGGTCGTGCATCACGCCGGCATCGGCACCTGCGCCGACGCCTTGCGCGCCGGCATTCCCCAGATCCTCGTGCCCTTCACCTACGACCAGCCGGACAACGCGACCCGGTTGCTGCGCCTGGGCGTGGGCCGGATCGTGCCGGTGGGGCTTTTTACGCCGGACCGGTTGACCCGGGACATGGAGGCCGCGTTGGCCGCGCCGGACGTTGCCCGGGCATGTCAGGACCTGGCCGCCAGGCTGGCCGCCGAGGACAGCGATGCCCTGCTGCTCGAAAAGGTCCTGGAGTGGGTGGAGAAGCGGCCCGGGGAGCAGGCGCAAGCCCGCTGACTTGCCCCCCTGGCCGTCGTGTCAGGACGTCTGGGCTTGGTCGTCCCCCAGCACCTTGATGGCCACCAGGGTTACATCGTCGTCAGGCTGGTCCGGGCCGAGAAATTCCTGGAGCTCTCCGAGCACGGCCGTCACGATGGCCTCGGCCGGTTTGCCGGCATGGCGGCGCAGGGACTCCCGCACCCGGTCCTTGCCGTACATTTCCCCGGCGGCGTTGCGCGATTCCCACAGTCCGTCCGTGGCGAGCAGGGCCACCTGGCCCGGGGCGAAACCGGCGGCGCTGTTTTCGTTGTAGCGGGCTCCGGCCACAATGCCGAGAGGCGGTCCTCCATGATCCGGGATGTCCGTGACCACGCCCGTGGCCGCGTCGTAGAGGATGATCGGATCGTGGCCGGCCCGCACCCAGTGCAGGCGTTTTTTTTCCGTATCGATGGCCAGGTAGAACAGGGTCATGAACCGGCCGGTGTCG
>JAWRKJ010000346.1:0-10767 GCA_040307025.1 Desulfovibrionaceae bacterium
CCCTGCACGAAGCCTTCGGCCGTTCCCCCCGAGTGGCCTCCAGCCGCTAGCGGGGGGGAAGTTGGGGAGGGTGACGCCTCCGGCGGCCAACGGGCTGCGCCCTTTGGAATCCCGAAAGGGGATGGTGAGGGGTGATCCACCATTTGGGACGCGGGCACCTGTTTGTTTTGTAACAGGCAGGAGAAAGAAATTTTTACTTTTTGAAACACGCGGTCCGGCCCGGGCCGTGGTCAAGGGATCGCTCATGGGACAGCCCGGTGCGCCGGCGCCGCTTGTTGCCTTGCTGACGGATTTCGGTTTGACTGATCCGTACGTCGGCCAGATGAAGGCCGTGCTGGCCACGGCCGCGCCCCCTATCCCGGTGCTCGACCTCTGCCACAGCATCGCGCCCCACGACGTGCGCCAGGCCGCCTTTTACCTGGCCGCCAGCCTGCCCTGGCTGCCGCCCGGGTCGGTGGTGGCGGTGGTGGTGGACCCGGGTGTCGGCACCGAACGCCGGCTGTTGGTGCTCACGCGCGGCAGCCACAGCCTCCTGGCCCCGGATAACGGAATTTTGACGCTTGTCCTGGCCGGCACCGAGCCCTTGCGGGCTTTTGACGCCACCCCGGCCATGCCGCCGGCGTGCGCCACCTTTCACGGCCGCGACATCATCGCGCCCCTGGCCGCCCGCTTGGCCATGGGCGAGACCGGGGAAGACCTGGGACCGGAAGTGGCCCTGTCCGGATTGGAACGTCTGGGCGGGCTGGTCGCCCGGCGCCAGGGACGGCGGGTCATGGCCTGCGTGCTGTCCGTGGACCGGTTCGGCAACGTGGTCACGAGCTGCGACATCGTTACCTACGGCCGTCTGCCGCGCCATCCGGCCCTGGTCGAACCTCGGCCCCTGCCTCTGGTCGCCGCCACCACTTATGCCGCCATTCCGCCGGGTGCCATCGGCCTTCTGGCCGGCAGCCAGGGCTATCTGGAGCTGGCCGCGCCGTGCGCCTCGGCTGCGGTCGCCCTCGGACTGGCCGCCGGCGACCGCATCGTGCTCGACGTGTCCGAGGATATCGCGCCGTGGGTCTAGGCGACGGCTATCTGACTGCCCTGGGGTTTCTGACCCGCCTGGGCCCGGCCCGGTCCGATCCGGACATGACCGCCTGTCCGGCCTGGTTCGGGGCCGTGGGCGCCACCCTTGGCTTCGTGCTGACCGTGCCCCTGGCTTTGGGCTTGCTGGCCGGTCGTCCCCTGGCCGCGGCTTTTCTCTATGCCGTGGCCAACATCGCCCTGACCCGGGGGCTCCATCTGGACGGCTTTGCCGACGTGGCCGATGCCTGGGGCTCGCTTGCCCGGGGGGAGCGGTTTTTCGCCATCATGAAGGACAGCCGGGTCGGCGCGTTCGGGGGCATGGCGCTGGTGGTGGCCGTCACCGGCCAGGTGGCGCTCGGGGCCGAACTGCTCGGTGCGGGCCGGGTCTGGATGCTGGCCGTGGCCCCGGCCCTGGGGAGGGGCTTTGCCGTGGTGCTCATGCACCGGTGCCGGGACATTTCCCGGCCGGGACTGGGGGCGCTTTTTCTTTCCGGGGCCACGACCCGGGCCGTGCTGGCGTCCCTGGGACTGGCCGTGGCCTTGGGTTTGGTGCTGGTCGGGCCGGCCGCCATGGCCTGGGCCTGCCTGCTTGGGGCGGGCATTGTTTGGAGCCTTACCCGGCTGGCCCGGACCAACGGGGCCATCAACGGCGATTTTATCGGCGCGGCCGTGGTGGCGGTGGAACTTGCTTCCTGCCTGGCCGGTTTGCTGTGACTCTGGCCCGTCTTTTGCTTTTCTCGTCCCAGACGACGGATTTCCGGCGCCCGGTGGCGCCCCAAGGAGCGCGCCCGTGCCCAAACCGTTTCGCTTCAACCTGGAACGCATCCTCGACCTGCGGGAGCAGCTCGAGGAACGGGCCCGGATGGAGCTGGCCAAGGCCATAAACGCCGTCCTGGTCCAGGAAAAGGCCGTGGCCACGATCGAGCGCGAGCTGGTCGCCCGGGACGCCTCGGCCGCCCAGAAGCAGACCGTGACGCCGGCCGAACTCTGGCTCTGGCGCACCTACCGCGAACGGCTCGTCCAGGATATCGCCGCGGCCCGGGTGAAACTCGGCCAGCTCGTCGAGGAGCGCGAGCGCTGCCGCCGCACGGCCGTGGTCCGGTCCAAGGACCGCAAACTGCTCGACAAACTCAAATCCAACAAGGCCAAGCACCATGCCCAGCAAGAAAGCCTCGCCGAGCAAAAGGAAAACGACGAAATGGCCTCGGTTCGGTATCGGCCGCCGACTGTCTGAGCTTGCCCTGGGCCTGCTCGACCGCCTGGAGCGTCTGGCCGGCGGCATCGCTCCCCGGGCCACCAAGGTCCTGGCCGTCTTTGTCCTGATCGCGGCGGTCAAGCTCGGCATCCTGCTCTTTTTGAGCCTCGACCTGCTGTTGCCCGAACCTCCGGTGCGCCAGGTGGCCGTGGCGGCGCGGCCTGTCCTGGCCCTGCCCTCGTCGGTGTTGCCCGGGGTGGCGCCGGCCCTGGCCCAGCAACCGGCCGCTCCGGCCAATGCTCCGGCCGCGACGGCTCCGGCGGCCGCACCGCCCGATGCCCAGGCCCTGCTCAAGCGCCAGGAGGAACTCGACCAGCGCGAGGCCGCGCTCAAGTCCCTGGAAGCCGACCTCAACACCCGGGTGGCCAAGCTCAAGGAGATGGAAACGAATCTCAAGGCCATGCTGGACGAAGCGAAGAGCATCAAGGACCAGAAGCTCAAGCACCTGATCGATGTCTATTCGAATATGAACGCCAAGCAGGCGGCCCGGGTCCTGGAGACCCTGGACAACAACATCGCCGTGCGCATCCTGGCCGGCATGCGCGGCCGGCAAGCCGGCGACGTGCTCAACAACATGGAGGCCAAGAAGGCGGCGGGTCTCACCGAAATGCTCACCAAGATGCAACTGCCGCCCCAGGGCGTGCCGAACGGTGCCGATGGGCAGTAGGGGCGCGATGCCAGGGGCGCAGCGGCCGGGAGAAGCGCATTGGCGCCTCCCGGCCTTTTCGCGGAGCGGAACATGGCCCGGCTGCGTCTGACCGTGGCCTACGACGGCACGGCGCTCAACGGCTGGCAACTCCAGGCCCCGGGCCTGGGCCGCACGGTCCAGGGCTGTCTGGAAGAGGCCTTGGCGCGGCTGTGCGGCAGGCCTGTGCGGGTGATCGGCGCCGGCCGCACCGATGCCGGGGTCCATGCCCTGGCCCAGACCGCCCATGCCGACGTCCCCGACGCCCGGGCGGACCTCCCCTGGCAAAAGGCCTTGAACGCCTTGCTGCCCCGGGATGTGTCCGTGGTCGCGGTGGCGTCGGCCCCGCCGGACTTCCACGCCCGGTTTTCCGCCCGGGGCAAGACCTACGTCTATACCCTGTGGACCGAGCCGAACTATATTTTGCCCTGGCGGCGGGCCTATGTCTGGGATGTGGGCCGATTTGGCCCCCTGGACATGGCGGCCATGGAGGCGGCGGCCCGGGAACTGGTGGGCGAACACGATTTCGCCGTCTTCCAGAATGCCGGTTCGTCCGTGGCCACCACCGTGCGCCGGCTGTACGCCGTGACCCGGGAGGCGGGCACCTGCCCCCAGGAAACGGCCTGGCGGTTCGAGGGTTCGGGCTTTCTCAAGCAGATGGTGCGCAATCTGATCGGCACCTTGGTGGCGGTGGGGCGGGGGCGGCTGACGCCCGAGGCGGTGGGGCGGCTGGTGGCGTCGGGCGAGCGCCGCCTGGCCCCGGCCACGGCCCCGGCTTCGGGTCTGTGTCTCGTGCGGGTGGCCTACGACGACGCTCCGGCCAGGGAGGCGGCGCGGGAAAAGTCCTGACCGTTCGGGACGGGCCGCCTTTACACCCGGGCCGCCTTGGGCTAGAGGCCGCGAAACCGCAAGGAGGACCGCCTTGGATATTTTTGTTGATCCGGCGCCCGTGCGCGAGCGCTGCCATGACTGGTTTCGTCGGAAAACCGTTGTCGCCCTCGTGCCCACCATGGGTTATTTCCACGCCGGACACGAAAGCCTCATGCGCTATGCCCGGGAACATGCCGATATCGTGGTGACGAGCCTGTTCGTCAATCCGACCCAGTTCGGGCCGAGCGAGGACCTGGCGGCCTATCCCCGGGATCTGGACCGCGACGCGGCCATTGCCCGGGCGGCCGGGGTGGATGTGCTGTTCGCGCCGACGCCCGAGGCCATGTACGCGCCCGAAGCCGCCACCTGGGTGGAAGTGCCGACCCTGGCCAACCACCTGTGCGGCCTGTCGCGTCCGATCCATTTCCGGGGCGTGTGCACGGTGGTGACCAAGCTTTTGCTCCTGACCCTGCCGACCTTTGCCACCTTCGGCCAGAAGGACTGGCAGCAGGTGGCCATCATCAAGCGCATGACCGCCGATCTGGGTCTGCCCACGCGCATCGAGGCCCGGCCCATCGTGCGCGAAACCGACGGCCTGGCCCTGTCGTCACGCAATGTCTACCTGACCGAGTCCGAACGGGCCCAGGCCGTGCATATCAATAAAGGCTTGGCCCTGGCCGAGGCCCTGGCCCGGGACGGGGAGCGCGACGCGGCCGTGGTGCTGGCGGCGGTTCAGGAGTATTTTGCCGCCCACATGCCGAACGCCCAGGTGGAGTATCTGGAATGCGTGCACCCGGATCGTTTGGAAGCCGTAGGCAGTCTCGATACTCCGGCTCTGTTCGCCGCGGCGGTGCGTTTTTCCCGGGCGCGTCTTATTGATAATCGGCTGGTGGGCGGGGCTTAGGACGCGTTTTATCGGCCTGAGTGAACGCTTTGCTCCATTGCGACGGGTGTTGCCGCGTTTTTTTGAAGGCGCCGGCCGGTCGTGCCCTTGGCCTTGGAGTATATTTCTATTTATTTGAAAAAGTTTGGGAAACCAAGCTGGCGCGTATCTTGCTTTTTTAAGGTGTTACGGCTATAAGATATTATTTTACGTCAAGAAGAACACGCCACGCGCATGGCAGCAGTCCCGACCAGCGCGGCTGTAAAAGGGAGGACATGTATGATCAACGCCAAGGGCCGGTATCTCTTCAGTTCCGAATCCGTGACCGAGGGACATCCGGACAAGGTCGCCGACCAGATTTCCGACGGCATCCTGGATGCCATCCTGGCCCAGGACCCGAACGCCCACGTGGCTTGCGAAACCTTGGTCACCACCGGCCTTGCCTTCATCGCCGGGGAGATCACCACCAAGGCCTATGCCGACTTTCCCGCCATCGTTCGGGAGACGGTCAAGGAGATCGGCTATAACAGCTCCGAAATGGGTTTTGACTGGCGGACCTGCGCCGTTATTTCGTCAGTGGACAAACAGTCGGTGGACATCGCCCAGGGTGTGACCCGGGAAAAGCCCGAGGAACAAGGCGCGGGCGACCAGGGCATGATGTTCGGCTTTGCCTGCGACGAGACCGAGACGTTGATGCCGGCGCCGATCTACTGGGCCCACAAGCTGTCGCGGCGTTTGACCTACGTGCGCAAGAACAAGATCCTCGATTTCCTGCGGCCCGACGGCAAGACGCAAGTGGCCGTGGAATATGTCGACGGCAAGCCGGTGCGCATCGACAACGTGGTGGTGGCCTGCCAGCACGACGAGAACATCGCCTACCACGATCTGGTCGAGGCGGTGCGTCAGGAAGTCATCTACCGCACCCTGCCCGAGAATCTGGTGGACAAGAACACCAAGATCTACATCAACACCACCGGCCGGTTCGTCATCGGCGGTCCCATGGGCGACTGCGGTCTGACCGGGCGCAAGATCATCCAGGACACCTACGGCGGCATGGGCAACCATGGCGGCGGCGCGTTTTCCGGCAAGGACCCGTCCAAGGTGGACCGCTCGGGCGCCTACATGGCCCGCTACGTGGCGAAAAATCTGGTGGCCAGCGGTGCGGTCAACAAATGCGAAGTCCAGATCGCCTACTGCATCGGCGTGGCCGAGCCCCTGTCCGTGCTCGTGACCTCCATGGGTTCGAGCGATATCCCGGACGAGGCATTGACCGAGGCCGTGCGCGAGGTCTTTGATCTGCGGCCGTATTTCATTTCCAAGCGCCTGGACCTCAAGCGGCCCATTTACAAGCCGACGTCTTGCTACGGGCATTTCGGCCGGGAACGTCCGGAATTCACCTGGGAAAAGACCGACGCCGTGGCCGACATCAAGACGGCGCTCAAGCTGTAGCGGGAAGTTTTGGCGGCTGGTGCCGGGATGCGTTTTCGGTACCGGCCGCTCGGAATGCCCATGTTGCGACGCCTCTCCGAAGTGTTGGGCCCCTATGTCGGAGGCGGGGAAGCGGCCTCGCGGCGGCTGTTCGTGGAGGTGTGCCGGCGTTGGGAAACCATTGTCGGCGTGGAAACGGCCGAACTCGTGCGCCCTCTTGGCCATCGCCGGCGGGAACTGCTGCTTGGGACCGAGGATCCGGTGGCCATGCAGGAGATGGTTTTCGCGGCTCCGGAGATCGTGTCCCTGGTCAACGGTGCTTTAGGGCAGGATGCCTTTGACAGAGTGCGGTTCGACTTGATAGGAGACCGAGTTTCGTTGGACGTGCACCGGGCCGAGGCCCCACGTTTTTTCACCCCCCTGCCCACGCGCCCGGCGCGCCTGGGGGGACTTTTGGGAAAACTTGATGCGTCTTCGCCTGTGGCGCGTTGCTACACAAAATATGTTGCGTATTTCGAGGCCGGGCCGCAGCCGTCCGGCAGGGCAGGCCGGGGCGGTCGCAAGCGCAGGATGGCGGGCGGCGCATGACGGCACGAAAAAAATTTCCGTGGAGGCGATAATGAGCGAAGGATTGCAGCTGGATCTGAAGAAGCCGTTGGACAAGATGACGGCCAAGGAGCTGCGTGAACTGTGTTTGAAGCAGATTCCGCAGATTACGGGCGCTTCCGGGCTTGGCAAGGAAGATCTGCTGGTGCAGATCAAGGAAGTGCTGGGCATCGGCGGTGCGGAAGGCCCGACGGTTTCGCCGTACAAGACAAAGATTTTGTCGATGAAGGGCAAGATGCGTGACCTGCGTGCCAAGCGCACTGAGGTGTCGGGTGACGGTTCGCGCAAGCAGAAGGAAATTCTGCGTCGCCAGATCAACAAGCTGAAGAAGCGGACGCGCCGTCTGGCCAAGGCTGTCTAGCCGAAAAAGTTGTCAGAATTTTGTTGACAGGTTTGAGTCTGTGCGATAATAATATCTGCTCTTGAGCGTTGCACCTGCTGGGGGATCGTCTAGCGGCAGGACTATGGACTCTGACTCCATCAACCTAGGTTCGAATCCTAGTCCCCCAGCCAGCAGAACACGATAGAATTACGTCCCCATCGTCTAGCCTGGTCCAGGACATCGGCCTTTCACGCCGGTAACAGGGGTTCAAATCCCCTTGGGGACGCCAAAGAAAATCAAGGGTTTACGGCAAAAATGCTGTAAACCCTTTTTTCTTCCCCCACACTATCCCCCACATAGGCAGCAAAAAATGGGGGACGTTTTTCTTCTCCCCCACATCGGGCGCCCTTGTCTGGCTCCAAAAAAATTTTCGCCTTGATCCAGACCCGCCCCACGGGCTGCCGATATTTCGTCAACCGGCATCTGCCCACCACGCCCATGGCGCCGTCCTTTTTCAGGTGTAAGTCGATTGTCAGCAGCCGTCCTTTTTTTAGGTGTAACCTTGGTGTAAACTCCTGGCCCATTTTTCAGGTGTCCACTCCTGTCCCCAGGTAGACCGCTGGGGCCTTGGCCTATTTCTATCCCGCTCTACTTTAGATTTCCGGCAAGCCGTCGAATTGCCACCCCTCGCGTGAAGAATCACTGGCAACCTAGCCGGGATGTCCGCAGCCTCGCGCGTGGGAACCTGTGCGGACATGGTGCGGACAATGGGCATGTTCAGTTCGTTGTTCGGGATAAATCCTCGCGCGGGCACGGGCGAGGGAATTTGTGCGAACTAGGGTGCATACCGCGAACCAGGGGGAAGCCGCCACGCCTCGGGATGACAGGTTTTGACAGTTCCGCAAGCGACGCGGCCAGCCGGGGAGAACTGACTATTACTGACCGCCGCAGGGGGGGCACAGGCGGCGTGACTATATCAATATTTCTCAATACGACGCCAGCACCGGGCACAAGTTTTCCCAAGTAGCAGGTCCAGCCACAAGCGACGATCTCAGGTTTTTTCAGGTTCGGCACCATGCCTGCCAACCTTAGTTTCCCCTAGCAGTCGCACCCGCCACAGACGCGGCCAATGTGAGGTTTGGTGAGGTCCGACACCATGGCCGGCAACTGAACTTTTCTGAAGGAGGTCACGCCCGCCAACGTGAGTTTTCGTGACCAGCTTGCTGGCTCGACCCGTGCATTTGCTGCACCCGAACCATTAAAGAACCAGGAAGTTGCCACCACTCCCTCGCGCACGCGCGCGTACCGCTCCCAGATCGGCGGCGCCTACGCTGGCATCTCTTCCCGATTCCCCGCCACACGCCCCAGGCGCTCGACGGTCAGCCCCAGCAGATACGCCACACCCTGGACGTTCAGCGCCGGCACCGGCCTGTTGCCTTCCGCCATGGTGGATAGCTGGCCTTCGAGGACTTCCAGGGCCAGCACGGCCTGGGCAAGTTCGCGGCGTTCGGTCGCGTTCATGATGGCAGCGCCGGCTTGACGACCTCGGCCTCGATGGCGGACTCGGGGCTCCCGCAAGGCACCACGCTTACCGTGACTTGCATCGGCAGGCCCCCGCCCCCCCTGTGGTCAAGCTCCACCCGGTCGCCGTACTTTTTCGGCCGTAGCTTGCTGGCCAGCCACTTTCGGGCATCGATCATCACCCGTGCTCTGTTCGGGTCCGGTTCCGTGTCGGCAATCTCGATGATCTCATCGGCCAGCACATCCGCCTGAACCTCCCTGGCCTGGACGTAGGCTTCCTGGAACTCGGGATGCTCCCGCAACCACGAGTAGACCGTCGAGGCCCCCGGCATATCCTCACGAGCGCATATCTCCCGAAGGCTCTTGCCGGTCATGATCTCCTGACAGATTGTGTCCGCCACATCCACCGAGTAGCCGCTCGGCCGCCCGATCTTCACAACCTTCATTTTATCCATGGCGATGACTCCTTTTTATCGCCCGATGACGGCAGGCTGGCCAGATGTTCCACCCGTCCTGGTTGCGTCCATCCTGGGGGTGGAATCCGCTTCCTGTGTGGCGCTCCCGAACAAGGAAATAGCCCGCGCGCGTCGCTGCTCCCGGGCCTCGGCGGAATAGTACGGTGACCGGCCCATCCGATAGGGCCAGACCGGACATGGGGCCAGGTCCAGATATATTTTCCCAGCCGTGCAGCCAGCCACATCCCCACCAGGGGCGCAGATGTCACAGTGACTTCGGATGACTTTGAGCAACCGCCGGGATGCGCCCGGCTCGATGGCACCGGACCTGTACGGGTAGAAGATGCAGTCCACAGACGGGCACTCCGCCACCAGGGCAAACGATCCGCCCATGCAGCCGATGCAGAACAGGCGGATGGATTCCAAGGCGGTCTTCCGGGGACCGTCGAAGCCGGGGACGGCGGGTTTGGTCTTCATTCGTCGCCCTCCATGCTGAAGGTGTCGGGGATGCTGGCGGCCACCTCCGGGTAATAGCGGTCCAGGGCAAAGGCTCGGGCCAGCCGGCCGGGCAAGTAGTCCATTGTGTCAAGGATGACGCCTTGTGTCGCCTTCAGTTCCGGGGGAATGTCGGTTTCGGTGAAGATGTAATCAATCATCCCAAGACGGATAAAGGCCAGCAGGTTTTGCATACGGTTAAACAAGTCGTCTTCGTCCTTGATGGGTTGCCGGTCATAGTTGGCGGCCCACTGCTTCAGCCTGTCCATATCTCGCTTGGCCTGTTGCCGCAGAAACGGGAATTGCTTCACGTTGTCCATTTATCTTGCTCCATGTGGAAATCGAAAAAATTCTCGCGGTAGGTACTACATGACCGGGGTCCCATGGGCTCGCTGGGAGGGCATGGGGGTGGGGGTTATCCCCGTCCCATATCCAGACATTGACCCGGGTGGGGGGGGGGCTATCCACTTCCAATTCCCTGGCGCCGTGCCCACCACGCCAGCAAGAGAGCATCCGCACGGCCGTGATCTTTCTTCCTACCGAGGTCCGCGTCGGGGAACAGCCGCCGCGCCGTGGCCAGAGCTGCGGCTTTGGTGTCCTTCCCGGCCTTGCGATCCACAATCCCCTTCTGCCACTCCTGGGGCCTGGGCGTGATGAAGGGGATGGCCATGGCGGCGAGGATGCCATGCCATGCGCCGACGTTCTGGCCGAAGGTGAACATGCTGACCACACCTTGGCCGGGCATGGCGTGGACCTTCTCAAACGCGGCGAGCTTGATCTCGAACCGGGCCAGCCAGTCGGCCAGCCTGGGCACCACAAGCGCCGGGTCACCGGGCCAGTCGAACAGATCGTGGCCACCGTCATGAATGAGGGCAGCGCAGCCGGTAGCGCCGGGGTCGATCCCGAGAAAGGCGACGGGGCGGCCTGCCTGCATTTGCCCTGCATTATCAGGCACTACAGCCGACTTTTGGCTTTTCTTGGCGTGCAACCTACGGTCGAGGGATTCCAGGTAGGCGACAGCCTGGGCCTCGACGGCGGCCTCGGGATCGGGGGAAGTGTGGGGAAGGTTCATGCGTCCACCCTCAGTTCACCAAGCTGATGTCGTCGCGCGGCTTCAGGGCATCCGGCCCCAGCCACTTTCTGGCCTTGGCCTCCGTCTCCTCCACCGTCAGGCCCAAGACC
>JAWRKJ010000347.1:0-30398 GCA_040307025.1 Desulfovibrionaceae bacterium
CCCCCCCCCCCCCCCCCCCCCCCCCCCCCCCCCCCCCCCCCCCCCCCCCCCCCCCCCCCCCCCCCCCCCCCCCGCCGGAGGCTTCCCCCCCCCCGCCCCATCACAGCAAAGCCTTCCTAACCGATCCGGCCGGCCCCGATCAGCCGGGAGACGATGTCCCGGGAATTGGCCTCGGCGAGCAGATATTCCTCGTGGGTGAGCCCGGCGCCCAGGGCCACTTTCTTGCGGCGTTCCTGGCCGACAAGGTCCTCCGGGGCATGGGCGTCGTTGTTGATGACGAGCTTGGCTCCGAACCGCCGGGCCAGGGCGGCCACATGGCCGTTGGTCAGGCTGTGGCCCTTGCGTGTGGTGATCTCCAGGGCCACGCCTCGTTCGGCGGCCAGTTCCGTCTCTTCCGGGGTGATGAGCCCGGGATGGGCCAGGATGTCCACCCCGGCCTCGATGGCGGCCAGATTGGTGCCGCGCTCCACGGGTTCGACGATGGTCTCGCCGTGGACCAGCACCAGGGCGGCCCCGGCATTGCGGGCTTGGCGGACCATGTCCGCGATCAGGGGCGGCGGCACATGGGTGATTTCCACCCCGCACAGCACGTCCACGCTGAGAAACGCGCCCGTGTTGGCTACGAAGCGGCCGATGTTGGTGAGGATGAGTTCCAGGTTGGAGAAGTCGGCGTGATCGGTCATGGCCATGGCGCGGTAGCCGGCCTTGGCCGCCCGCCGGGCCAGTTCCGCCGGAATGAGTTCGCCGTCGGAGAAGGTGGTGTGGGTGTGCAGGTCGATCATGAGGGCTACATCTTGTATTTTGTGTCGTCCAGGTCGAATTTTTCGAGGATTTCGGTCCACTTTTCGGCATCGTCGCTGGCAAAGGCCACCACCGTGGCCTCCTTGGACTCGTTGGCCACCTGGGCCAGGACCGATTCGGCCACCAGGATGGGTGCCGTGGCCCGCAAGGCCAGGGCAATGGCATCCGAGGGCCGACTGTCCACACGGCGAATGCCGCCCTCCACCTCCACCTCGATCTCTGCGTAGTACGTGCCTTCGCTGAGACTGGTCACATGGATGGCCACCACATGGGCGTCCAGGGACTCGATTATGCGCAACAGCAGGTCATGGGTCATGGGCCGGGGCAGTTTGACGTCATTTAAGGCCAGGGAGATGGCCATGGCTTCCATGGCGCCGATCCAGATGGGCAGGACCGCCTTTTCGGACTGATCCTTGAGGATCAGGACCGGTACCTGTGATTCTTCGTCCAGGGCCAGCCCGAATACCTTCATTTCAATCATGGTCGGCCTCCGCCTCCCCGATCAGGGAGTGCTTCTTGGCTTGGAGGATGCGCGCCGTCAGGATGCGCCCGGTGTGGTCCCCGGGTTTGGGAACGGTCAGGTTGACGATGCGCCCGCTCGGGTCCCGCCCCTTCCAGGTCGGTTGGGCCGGGGAGCGTTTGCTCGGCCCCTCGATGAGCACCGCGGACCGCGCGCCGACCTGGGCGGCCAGGGCCCGGGTGAGCTGCGCATCCAGCAGGGTCTGCAACTCGGCCAGCCGGGCTGCTTTGACCTCCCGGTCGAGTTTGGGCTCCATGGACTCGGAGGCGGTTCCAGGCCTGTCACCGTACATGAAGGAGAAGCCGCTTTCAAATCCAACCTCGCGCACGAGGTCCAGGGTCTGACGGAAATCGGCCTCGGTCTCGCCCGGAAAACCGACGATGAGGTCCGTGGACAGGGCGATGTCCGGCCGGGCCCGGCGCAGCTTGTCGACCAGGGTCCGGTAGCCGGCCACGGTGTAGCGCCGGCCCATGCGGGCAAGCACCGCGTCCGAGCCGGACTGCACGGGCAGGTGCAGGGACGGGCATAGCTCGGGCAGGTCGGCGAAGCGCGCAATGACGGCGTCGCTCAAATCCTTGGGATGGGAGGTGGTGAACCGCACCCGGGCGATGCCGGGCACGGCGGCCACGGCGTCGAGCAGCTCCGCGAAGGAGGTGCCGTCACCCGAGGTGTCCTGGCCGTAACTGTTGACGTTTTGGCCAAGGAGCGTGATCTCCCGGGCGCCCCGGTCGGCCAGGCTCCGGCATTCGGCCAGGATGGCGTCCTTGGCTCGGGACTTCTGGCGGCCGCGCACGAACGGCACGATGCAGTAGGCGCAGAAGTTGTCGCAACCCTGCATGATGGTGACAAAGGCCCGGGGCGGGACCGTGGCTTCGGGCCAGGCCTGGTCGCGTTCGGGATAGCTGGCGGTGAAATCGAGCAGGGACAGGCGCAGGCCGGGTTCGGTCACCAGCCGGGCAATGGCCTGGGGCGCGGTCTCGATGCCGTCGGCCCCGAATACGAGGCGGACCATGGGAAAACGTTGCCATAAGCCCGTGCCGCACTGCTGGGCCACGCAGCCGCCCACGGCCACGAAGGCGGAGGGCTTGTGGCGCTGGAATTCGGCGAGGCGCCCGAGTTCGCTGGCCACCTTGAGCTCGGGCTTTTCGCGTACCGAACAGGTCAAAACGATAAAAATATCGGCCTCATGAGTCGGGGCCTCGGTGAATCCCAAAGCGAGAAGCGAGCGGCGCAGCCAGTCGCCATCGGCGACGTTCATCTGGCAACCCATGATACTGATGTGAAATTTCATGCTGGTAGAAGGATAATGCATGATGGTGCGGCGGTAAAGGCGGGTCCGGGGCACCTCATTGGGCCTCCGCGTCCTCTGGGGATTCGGTGGCCGGGTAGAGGTCTTCCAGGGCCGCCCGGAAAGCGGCGAACCTGCCCTGGCGGATGGCCTGGCGGGCTCCCTCCATCATGCGCAAAAAAAAGGTGAGGTTGTGCAATGTATTGAGACGATAGGCCAAAAGCTCCCGGGCGATGTAGAGATGGCGCAGGTAGGCCTTGGAAAAGGTGCGGCAGGCGTAGCAGGGACAGTCCGGGTCCAGGGGGGAGGGGTCCTCGCGGTATTCGTTCCGCTTGATGTTGACCTTGCCCAGGCTCGTAAAAAGCGTGCCATTGCGGGCATTTCGCGTGGGCAGCACGCAGTCGAACATGTCGATGCCGGCGGCCATGCCGGCCAGCAGGTCGCGCACCGCGCCCACGCCCATGAGGTAGCGGGGATGGTCGGCCGGCAACAGCGGCGCCGTGGCCTCCAGAATGTCGTACATCTCGGGCCGGCTTTCGCCCACGGACAGGCCGCCCAAGGCATAGCCGTCAAACCCGATTTCGACGATTTCCGCCGCGCTTCGGGCGCGCAGGTCCGGATAAAACCCGCCCTGGACAATGCCGAACAGGAGCTGGCCGTTGTGGCCGGCCGGATGGACGTCCCGGCAGCGTTTGGCCCAGCGGCTGGTCAGCCCCAGGGACTTTTCCGTGTAGGCCCGGTCAGCGCCATAGGGTACGCACTCGTCGAGCACCATCATGATGTCCGAGCCCAGGTTCTGCTGGATGGCGACGACCTTTTCCGGGGAAAACAGGTGGCGGGAACCGTCGATGTGGGAGGCGAAGGTCACGCCTTCCTCCTCGATGTGGCGCAGTCCGGCCAGGCTGAAGACCTGGAACCCGCCCGAGTCGGTGAGAATGGGGCCGTCCCAGGCCATGAAGCGGTGCAGGCCGCCAAGCCGCGCGACCAGCTCGTCGCCCGGGCGCAGATAGAGGTGGTAGGTGTTGCCCAGGATAATTTGGGCGCCCATGTCGGTCAGGTCGGTGGGGGCCAGGCTTTTGACCGTGCCCTGGGTGCCGACGGGCATAAAGACCGGGGTTTCGATGATGCCGTGGGCGGTGGCCAGGGTACCGGTGCGGGCGCGGCCGTCGCCGGGCCCGGGAAGAAAGGTGCCGGGTGTGTGCATGGGGCAGTGGCTACCCGAACCCGGCGACCGGGGCAACCCGAAAGCGCGGGGAGGTGTGGGGCTGGAGCGTGGCCTGTGGCGTATGGCGTATGGGGAAGAGAAGCCTTCGGAGGCCAACGGGCTGCGCCCTTTGGAATCCCGGGAAGGGAAGGCCCGTTGTTCGGTTATCACGGAGGGGGGAAATTGCTAAAACGGGCTGGCCAGGCCGAAGGTCCGCGACAGCCAGTTCGCGTAGGCCCGGGCGCTCGGGTTGTTGCCGGCGCCGCGAAAGGCTTGCTTGGCCAGATCTTCGGCGGCCGGCATCTCCCCGGCCAGGCACAGGATGTAGATTCGGGCCAGGGTCAGGTTGCCCGGATAGCCGAGTGCCTGGGCCCGGGCGAACTTGGCCTCGGCCAGACGGTAGTTGCGCGCGGCCAGGGCCCCCACCCCGAGTTGGAACTCGGTCTCGCCCGAAGGCGGCAGGCCGGAGGCCAGGGCCTTGTCCACCAGGGCCTGCTTGTCCGTGTCCGAGTGCATGAGCCACAGGGGCAGCACCTGCAACTCGGTGGCGCCGAGCACATAGTTGAGGCCTTGGAGAGGGGGCGGTGGCGGGATGCGGTTATTGAGGAAAACATTGATGATGTGCTGGGTCTCAAACCAGGGGCGGGCGGCTTCGCGGACCGCCAAAGGGAAGAGGGCCGCCGCCTCGGGCGAGGCCATGAACCGGTCCCGGGCGGCCAGGGCGTCCATGAATTTGGTGTGAGCGGCAATGGCGCGCTGCTGGCTTTCGGGGCTGTCCGGATAGCCGGTCAGGCGCTTGGGAAAGTTGTCCGTGAGTGGTTTGGCCTCGCCGCACGCGCTGAGCATGGCTTGGCGGTCGGCCATGAACAGGGCCGTGAGCTGACCAGGCTCTTCCACGGCGATGTCGCGCAGTCCCCGCCCCAGCACCGGATCGTTCCACAACGAGGCGAAATCGGCCCCGGACTTGGGCGTCTTGGTTTTTTTCACCCCGACCAGCATCCAGTTGTAATTGAACCCGGTCCACAGGGAGGCGTGGTCAAAGACCTCGCAAAAGGCCTTGAGAATGGCCTTGGTGTCGGCCTCGGACAGCTCGAACACCGGTAGCCAATAGGTGACCATGCCGCCGTCGGTCAACCTGTCGCGCATGAGGGAGAAATATTCCCGGGTGTAGAGATTGACCACTCCGGCCATCATGGGCGGCGGCGGTTCGGCCGTGATGATGTCAAACTTGCGGCGCGACGCCAGCAGGAAAAACCGTCCGTCCTCCACATGGGTCTTCACGCGCGGGTCGTCCAGGGGATTCGTGCCGGGCTGGGGATGGATGATGTGGCTGCCGGTCAGGATGTCCCGGGAGATGTCGACCACGTCGATGGCGGTGAGCCGTTTGTCCTCCACCAGGGCGCTGGCCGTTGTGCCGGTGCCGTAGCAGATGAGCAGGGCGGTTTTGGGGTTGGGCAGCACCGCTTCTGGAAAATAGGCGAACAGCTTCATGTAGCGCCGGTTGGCCGGCTCGGTCGCGGCCATGGAATAGCCGTCCGTGACCAGGCGGTGGGAATACGGCTGGCCCAGGTAATCCCGGCGCAGGTACTGCAGGGTACCGGTGACGCCTTCGATGGTGGCTTCCACGACCTCGCCCTGCTTGCGGTAGTCGGCCACGGCCCGGTCGAGGAAGTCGCGGGTGGCGCCAAAGGGGAAAAAGATCAGGCAGGCGGCAAAGGCGATCAGGGTAGCGAGCAGGAAGGGGCTGCGCAGGGACGGCCAGGGCCGGGCGCGTCCGGTGCACAGGGCGGCCGGCACCAGATACAGGGCGCACAGGCCGTAGAGGCTCTTTTCCATGCCCAGGGCCGGCAGCAAGAGGAATCCGGCCACGAGCGGCCCGACCATGGCGCCCAGGGTGTTGGCCATGGTCAACAGGCCGGCGGACCGGGTCCGGTCGCCGATTTCGCGGTGGATGGCCTCGCCCAGGGCGGTGAAAAGCAGTCCCGAGGCCAGGGCGGCCGGAAACATGAGGGTCAGCGACAGCAGGGCGACATAGCGCCAATCCAGGCTCTGGTACGCGTCCACCGACAGGTTGGCCATGGGCCCAAGGACGGTGAAGGAGGCCAATCCGGCCACGGCCACGGCCAGGGAAAGCGGCGCGGTCAGTTTACGGCCGTCGGCCTCGCGCGCAAGCCACCAGCCGGCCAAAAGGCCGCCCAATCCGATGCCGGCCAGGATCACGGCCAGCATCACGGCAAAGGCCAAGTTCGTCGAGCGCACGAAAAGTTGCAGAAATCGCGTCCAGACCACTTCCAGGGCCAGGAAGGCGCCGCCGGCCAGGAATCCGGCACCGAGCAGCCGTCTGGCCCGTCCGGTCAGGGCCGATTGCGCCTTTGGCGGCGTCGGGGGCTCGGTCCCGGAGGGGAGGTCGCGAAAACGCGGCGCAAGAAACAAGGCCCCGGCCGCGGCCGCGAGGTTGAGTCCGGCGGCCAACAGTCCGGTGCCGGCCAGGCCCAGGGGGGCGATGCACAGGGTTTCGCCGGCCAGGGCGCCGAGACACGCCCCCAGGGTGTTGCTGCCGTAAAGGCCCCCCAGGGCACGTCCGAATTCCCCGGGGCGACGGGCCAGGGCCTTGACGAGCAGGGGCAACGTTACGCCCATGGCCGTGGCCGGCAGAAGAAACAACAGAAAGGAAAAGGAAAAACGCAGGCTGTTGAGCAGAATTGGCTTGGCCAGGACCGGCTGGAGCATGGCGCCGAGCCAGACCGAAAGCAGGGGAAAGCCCAGGACGAGCAGGGCCCCCCAGATTCCGACCAGCAGCTCCATGATGGCATAAAAGCGCACGGGGTTGGTCACGTCCCGGCCGAAGCGGGCGATGAGCGCGTTGCCCAGGGCCAGTCCGCCCATGAAACTCGACAGGACCAGGGCGCTGGCCTGGGCGCTCACGCCGAAAACCAGGCCGGCCAAGCGGAACCACAAGGTCTCGAACAGCAAGGCCGAGGCCCCCGAAACCAGGAACACGGCGGCCAGAACCAGACGGTCGCCGCGTGAGGCGGGGGGGACGGCGGATGGGAACACGGCTGGCATGGCGCGCCTCGGATCAGACCCCGCCCCGCGCCCAAGCGTCAGGGACGGCGGCCCTGGATCGTATCAGGGCCGGAGGCCCAGTCGGGGGCAGATATCGCCGAGAACACAGTCGCCGCAACGGGGCTTACGCGCCTGGCAGGTTTCGCGACCGAACATGACCAGGAGGTGGTTGATCTCCCCCCAGGCCTGGCGTGGGAAAAGCGGCATGAGATCCTTTTCGATCACGCCCGGATTGTCCGAAGTGGTCAGGCCCAGGCGGAAGGACAGCCGCCGCACGTGGGTGTCCACGGCAATGCCTTCGTGTTTGCCCAGGGCGTTGGACAAGACGATGTTGGCGGTCTTGCGCGCCACCCCCGGCAAGGCGGTCAGGGCTTCCATGGTGTCTGGCACGGCGCCGCCGTGGCACTCGACCATGCGTTGGGCTGCCGCCACCAGATTCTTGGCCTTCTGGCGGAAAAATCCCGTGGAATGGACGACCTCCTCCACCTCGGACACCGCGGCCCGGGACAGGGAGGCCGGGTCCGACCAGCGGCGGAAGAATTCCGGCGTCACCAGATTTACCCGCAGATCGGTGCACTGGGCAGCCAGGACCGTGGCGACCAACAACTCGTAGGCGGAAGTAAAGGCCAGCGCCGGTACGGGGTTGGGAAAAACCACCCGCAACCGGGTCAGGATTTGACTGGCGCGAGCGGCCGTGTCCATCATCCGGTCTCCCGGTCGGACACGGCCTGCCGCCCGAATGCGCGTTTCCCGGTAAACACCATGGGGTCTAGGGAATGAACACTACCGCCGAAATGGTCGTGGTCCACATCCCGGATTCGCCCGTGGTGACACAGGGCATGGAAGCGGAATCGATGATCTTGCCGCTCATGAGATAGGTCTGTCGACGTTCGTCGTAGGCCGTTTCGGGATCGAAGTCGATGCCGAGGGTGGTGGCCAGCATGGTGGAGGCCAGATCCTCGGCGAAGTCGCCGATCTCCTGCTCCTCGGCCCCGAAGGCGGTGTGCTCGGAGATATAGCCGTAGTTCGACTTGTCGGCCGGGAAGGCCATCCCCACGGCCGAACCCACCAGGCGATTTTTTTCGTCGGTGGCGTTACGGGCCATGACACAGAAGGTGATTTGGCCAGGGCTGAGCTGCTTGACGCCCTCATCCAAGGTGATCAGCTGGCAGTGGGGTGGATAGATACTCGACACATAGACCAGGTTGAGCTTCTCGATGCCGGCTTCGCGCAGGGCCAACTCGAAAGACTGAAGCTTGTTCTTGTGGCGACCGACACCCTTGGTGAAAAACGCCTTGGTGGGGACGAAAGAGCCTGGAAACATGGGCGGTCCTCTTTATGCATCAGGGTTTTCCGCGAAAGCGGGGGAATCCTCATAAGGGTTTTTTATCGAGAAGTATAGGTCCTTTTTCGCCGCTTTTTTTGAGGCCCTCGGTGATCTCCTCCGCTGTTCCTCGCAGTTGGATATGGACACGGAACATCTTGCGATTATTGGATTTCGCTTCGTGAACCGAAGCGGACAGTCCCTTGGCGGACAAGCGTTTGGCCATGGTCTCGGCCTGGTCCTTGGCCGGGAAGGAGGCGATTTGGTAGGTGGCGCGGAATTTTCCGCCAGCCTGCTTTTCGCCTTGTTTGTCGAACGGCTTTTTCGGATCGACCTTGGCCTGGTTTTTGACTGGTTCCGGGGTGGGGCGAGGCTTGGCCGGGACCGCTGCCGCCGCGCCCGGTTTGGCATCGGCCAGGTCATGGGATTTGAGCGCCGCGCCGCCGGGCAGTTTTTTGGGTTCGGTCGAGCCCTTGGGGGCGGAATCGGCCACGACCGCGCCGTCCTTGTCCTTGTCCTGGAGTCCTTCCATGAACTGGAGTTCCTCGGGCTTGAGGACCTTGGGCGGGGCCCCCACGGTTTCATCCGGGGCCTTGGCTTCGGTGGTCGGCATGATGTTGGCCAGGGGCGGCACGGCATTTTCCGGCCGGTAGCCGCGTCCGAGCAGGATGCCGAGGATAAATGCCCAGCACATGCCGAGCAATGCCACGATGGCAATGGAAATGACCCCGGAGGTGGTCAGCTCCAGGGAGAATTTGCGGGGCCCGTTATTGTCCCGTGATACGTTGACTTTATTGAGTATTTTCATGAACGAGATATCCTCGGCCGACTATACTTCCAAACTGCGGCCGGCTGTCAAGCCGTCACATTTTTTCCGGCGCGGCAACGCCCAGCAGGTCCAGGCCGTTTTTGACCACCGTGGCCACGGCCGCCAGCAGGTGGAGCCGGGCGTCGGTCACGGCCGGGTCGTCCGCACCGAGCACCGGATTGACGGTATAGTAGCGGTGAAGCCGGCCGGCCAGTTCGCGCAGATAGAAGCTGACCAGGTGCGGGGCAAAGGTCCGGGCCGCCGTGGCCACGGTATCCGGGTATTGTTCAAGGAGTTTCAAGAGTTCCAGGTCCTCGTCCGTGTCGAGGCGGGCCAGGAGTTCGGGTGTGGCCGCAGCCGGGACAACACCCCGTTCGGCCGCCTTGGCCCACAGGGAACAGACCCGGGCATGGGCATACTGGACGTAGTAGACCGGGTTGTCCATGGACTTTTCCTTGACCGCGTCCAGGTCGAAGTCCAGGTGGCTATCGGACTTGCGCGACAGGAACATGAACCGGGCCGCGTCGGCGCCCACTTCGGCCACCACGTCGGCGAGCGTCTCGAACTTGCCGGCCCGGGTGGACATGGCGATTTGTTCGCCGCCCTTGAGCAGGTTCACGAGCTGGACCAGGATGACCTTGAGGCTCGTTTCGGGCTCGCGGCCGAGGGCTGACACGCAGGCCTTCATGCGCGGCACGTAGCCGTGATGGTCCGCGCCCCAGATGTCCACCACCACGTCGAAGCCCCGTTTGAACTTGTCGTCGTGGTAGGCGATGTCCGAGGCGAAGTAGGTGAGTTCGCCGCCGGATTTGACCAGCACCCGGTCCTTGTCGTCGCCGAAGGTGGTGGTGGCAAACCAGAAGGCGCCGTCCTTGTCGTAGGCCAGGTTCTTGGCCCGCAGATCGGCGAAGGTCTTGTCCACGGCCCCGGCGGCCAGCAGGGTCGATTCCGGGAACCAGACGTCGTGGTGGACCCGGAAATCCTCCAGATCCTTTTTGATGCCGGCCAGGATTTCCTGTTCGCCGTAGAGCCGGCAAACGGTCACGGCCTCGTCCTCGGGCAGGTTCACGAGGCCCGGTCCTTCCTTTTCGAGCAGTTCCCGGGCCAGATCCTTGACGTAATCGCCGCGGTAGTAGTCCTCGGGCTCGTCGACCGGCAGCCCGCGCAGTTCCCGGCAGCGGTAGAGGATGGACTGGCCGAGGATGCGCATCTGGCGGCCGGCGTCGTTGATGTAGTATTCGGTCTCCACGGCAAACCCGGCCGCGCGCAGGACCCGGGCCAGGCTATCGCCCACGGCCGCGCCCCGGCCATGGCCGATGTGCAGGGGGCCGGTGGGGTTGGCCGAGACGAATTCCACCTGGATCTTGGTGCCGGCGCCGCTGGTGCCGGTGCCGTAGGCCGGGCCGGCCTCGGCCACGGCCAGCACCGTGCGCTGCCAGAAGGCCGGGGCGAAGGTGACGTTCAAAAAGCCCGGCCCGGCCACATCCACGGCGGACAGGCTGCCGTCGGCGGCGAGCAGGGCGGTGCGCAGGCGTTCGGCCAGGTCCCGGGGCTTGGTGCCGGCGGACTTGGCCGCGACCATGGCCACGTTGGTGGCCAGGTCGCCGAATTTCTTGTCGCGGGGGGGCTCGATGGTGGTTTTTTCGGGCCAGGGGAGGCCCAGTTCCCCGAGAGCGGTCGTCAGAAGCCGGCGCAGCTGTTCGGTCGCGTACATGATGCCTATGCCTCCAGCCCGGCCACGCCCGCCGGATCGGCGACGGAAAGGGCGGTGGGAGCTTCGGGCACGTCCTTGAGATTGGCGGAAACGAGTTTGGTCAGCACGCCCTTGGGCCCGAGTTCCACAAAGGTCCGGGCGCCGTCGCGGTACAGGGCGGCCATGGTGTCGATCCAGCGCACTTGCGAGGTCATCTGCCGGGCCATGAGGCCGAGCCCCTTGTCCGGATCGGCCTCGGGCGTGCCCGTGACATTGAAATAGACCGGGGCGACGGCGGCGGCGCCGAGACCGGCCTTGCGCAGCACCTTTTCCAGGGCGGCGGCCGGTTCGGCCATGAGCGGACTGTGGAAGGCGCCGGACACGGCCAGGGGGATGGCCCGGCCCTTGCGGGCCTTGACCAGATCGCCGGCCGCGGCCACGGCGGCGGCTTCGCCCGAAATCACGTACTGGGCCGGGGAATTGTAGTTGGCGATGACGAGGATCTTGCCCGTGGCGTTCCCGGCTTCCTTGACCACGTCCTCGATGTCAGTAAGGGAAAGCTTGAGCACGGCGGCCATGGCGCCGTCGTTGCCGGTGGCTTCGGCCATGAGCCGGCCGCGCAGGCTGGTCAGTTCGAAGACCGCCGGCACGGACAGCATGCCCGAGGCGGTCAGGGCGGCGTATTCGCCGAGGCTGTGGCCGGCAAAGCCCACGATGCCCGAAAGCCTGGCCTTGCAGGCGAACCACAGGCCGAGCGTCACCGCGGTCATGGCCGGCTGCAGGGCGCGGGTGTCGGCCATGGCCGCTTCGTCGCCCTCCCAGTAGATTTCGCGCAGGGCCAGTCCCGAGGCTTTTTCGGCCAGCCGCCACAGTTCGGCCGCCTCGGCCGAGGATTCGGCCAGGGACCGGCCCATGCCGCGTTCCTGGGAGCCCTGCCCGGGAAAGAGCACGGCCAGTCTGTTTTGGGTTGCGCTCACGTTCGCGTCTCCTTAGAGCTTTTCACGTCTTGTCGGCCGCGATTGGTAGAGCAACGGCCGCAAATGTGCAACGTTCAATTTCGGTGGGAAAGTCCATGCAGCAAACAGGCACGGCCCTTGACACGGCGGCGGTCATCCGGGCGGCGGCGGCCCTGGGCCGGGAGCTTTCACCGCCGCAGGCGGTGGTTTTGACCGGCTACCTCGATCTGCTGTGCCGCTGGCGGCGCAAGATCAATCTGGTCGGGCCCACGGACTGGCCCACCATGCTGTCCGGCCTGGTGGCCGACTCCTGGCATCTGGCCGATTTTTTGGCCGGCCCCAAGGCCGGGGCCGTGCTGCCGCCCCCTGGCGCGCCCTTGTGTCTGCTCGATTTCGGAGCCGGGGCGGGACTGCCCGGCATTCCGCTGCGGGCCTTTTATCCCGGGGGCGAATACGTGCTGCTGGAGTCCCGGGTCAAACGGGCCATTTTTCTCGGCGAGGCCGTGGACCGGCTCGAGCTTCCCGCCACCTTCGTGGCCGAGGGCCGGGTCGAGGTCACGGTGCCGCCGATCATGGCCGCGCGGCCCGGCGTGTTCACGCTCTGCCTCGGCCGGGCCTTCGCGCCCTGGCCGCAATTTTTGGAACTGTGTCGTACGCTCGTGCCCGCGCCCATGGCCGTACTGGCCATGACCGGCCAAGCCCCGGAGGCTGCGGCCGTGCCTCCGGACTTTGCCCTGGCGGCCGAGGCCAACTATCCGGCCCCGGGCGGACAGCGCTATTTCTCGCTGTTTACCCCCAAGGCCGCATCCAGGTAATCCTTTTTGAAGATGACCCGGGTGGCCGTGGCATCGGCCAGGTCGGACAGGTCCATGAGGGTTTCCAGAAAGTCCAGGATCGCGCCCTTGTCCTCTTCGCAAGCGTTGTCGAAATCGAAGGCCAGGTCGCCGGATTCCATGTAGACGCGCAGTTTTTCGAGGTAAGCGGTATCGATGAGCGGCAGGGGCATGGGCGGGTCTCCGATTTGATTAATGGTGGTAGGGCGCGCCGGCCAGGATCGACGACGCCCGGTAAAGCTGTTCGTACAGGACCACCCGGGCCAGCTCGTGGGGCAGGGTCCCAGGTCCCAGGGCCAACGTGAGGTCGGCCCGGGCCAGGACCTCGGGGGGCAGGCCGAACGCCCCGCCCACCACGAAACAGGGCCGGCGTCCCGGGTCTTCCAGCAATTGCCCCAGGCGTGAGGCCAACTCCCGGGAGGCAAGGGAGCGTCCGTTTTCGTCGAGCACGACCAAAAGGTCCCGGGGGCCAAGCTTGGCCAGGATGGCCCGTCCTTCCTCGGCCATGCGGCGTTCGCGGTCGGAGGCCTTGCCGTCGCGCAGGACCACCTCCTCCACCGGAACGTGCCGGCGCAGGGCCGTGAGGTAGTGGGACGCGGCCTCGCGAAACCAGGGGGCCTTGGCGGCGCCGACAACGAGCAGACGGATGGTTTTCATGTTGGGCTGACGCCCGGGTCAGGGGGGGCGCTTGGCGGTTGGTAGCGGAGGGGGGCGGCTGTTGTCAAAGCGCGCGGCTTGGATTAGGCCCTTTGTCGCGTCTTGTAATTTTGATTCCGGGAGAGGCATGTCGTCTGCAAGCGCCCCCATCCGCGCGACTTGGCGCCTTACACGGAGGCTCGTCCTGGCGTTTTTCGCGGTGGGCTTGTTGGTTTCCATGGCCCAGGCCCAGGAACTGCATCTGGCAAACCTTGTGCTCAACAACTTCGAGGGCAAGATTCGCGTGCGTTTCGGGGTGGAGCCGACAAGTCCGGATCAGATCCGCCAGATCCTGGACGGGGGTGATCGTCTGGCCCTGCGCTGCCGGGCGAGTCTTTCGGCCAAGCGCGACTATCTCTGGAACCGGGAACTCGCCGCCGCCACCTTTGAAAGCGACCTGCGCCGCCTGCGCGGCGGGGATTTCGCCGTCACCCTCCCTGGACAAGGCCCCATGGTCGACAAGGACCTCGGCATCCTCTTTCATAAGGCCTGGAGTGAAATCCTCATCGATCTTGGTCCTTGGGATCGGTTGGAGCGCGGCAAGACCTATGTCTTGTCCCTGCAACTGGCCCTGGTGCGACCCGATGTCTCGCCGTGGGTCAGCCGCAGCCTTTTTTTCCTGTCCTTCGACGCCGCCCCGCCTGTTTCCTACCAGCTCGACTTCACCTACTGAGCACCGTCCGTTCTGATTGCCAACTTCCCGTTTTTGTGTGTAGTCTTTCGGGAAGAGGCAGACTGGGCGTAAGGAGGACGGCATGCGGGTGGTGATCGCCGGCGGCACCGGCCTGATCGGTCGGGCCCTGACTCGCGCCCTGATCCGTGACGGCCACGCGGTGGCCGTGCTGACCCGTCGGCCAACCGGCCGGATGGCCGATTCCGGGGCGACCCTGGTCCCTTGGGACGGCCGCACGGGCAAGGGCTGGGTTTCGGCTCTCGATGGAGCGGATTCCCTGGTCAATCTGGCCGGGGAAAATATCGCTTCGGGCCTGTGGACCCGTTCACGCAAGGCCCGCATCCTGGACAGCCGCCTGGCCGCCGGGCAAGCCTGCCTGGAAGCCATTTCCCGGGTCGAGCGCCGGCCCGCCTCCCTGATTCAGGCTTCGGCCGTGGGGTACTACGGCGACCGGGGCGAGACCGCCCTTACGGAAGACGCCGCGCCCGGCCGAGGCTTTTTGGCCGATGTGGCCAGCCGCTGGGAAGCCTCCACGGCCGAGGCCGAAAACATGGGCGTGCGCCGGGTGGTGGTGCGTACGGCCGTGGTGCTGGCCCGAAAGGGGGGTGCCTTGCCCCGCATGTTGCCGGCGTTTCGCCTGGGCCTGGGCGGTCCCCTGGGCTCGGGGCGCCAGTATTTCCCCTGGATTCACTTGGCCGACGAGGTCGGCGCCATTCGGTTCCTGATGGCACAACCCGGCGCCTCGGGTGTTTTCAATCTGGCCGCGCCGGAAACCGTGACCCAGCGGGATTGGGCCAGGGCCTTGGGCAGGGCCGTTGGCCGTCCGGCCTGGTTGCCCCTGCCGGCGACGCTTTTGCGATTGGCCCTTGGCGCGATGGGTCAGGAACTTTTTCTGTCCGGTGCCCGGGTGGTGCCGCGAAAGCTGCTCGATCTGGGCTTTGGATTCCATTTCCCCAATCTGGTCGGTGCGCTCCGGGACCTTTGCGCCAAGCGGGGGGACGCGTGATGCCGCGTTCGGAGCGCGTGGGGCCGCGACTGCTTCTCGTGATGGCCGACGCGGTCCGGGCCGAGGCACTGGGGCACCGTCTGGAGGGGCTTGGCTACGCACTGCTCGGGGTCGCGGGCTGTTGCGCCCAGGCGTTGGACATGGCCACGCGTCTGGTCGCGGATTTGGCCTTGGTGGACGCCGAGCTTCCCGATGAGGCGGAAGAGTTGGAAACGGCCCGGCTGTTGCGGGAAAGCCTTGGCGTGGCGGTGGTGATGGTGGCGGACCAGCCGGATCGGGAGAGCATTGCCCGCATGGGCCGGGTGGGCGCGCTCGCCTGCCTGTCACCGTCCTCCCGGGACCGCGACTGCCTGGCAACCCTGGAAATGGCCTGGCACACGGCCCGGCGCGAACGCCGCTACCGGGCCAGCCGGCAGTGCATGACGCTGACCTTGGACAGCCTCAACGAAGGGTTGATCGTGGCCGATGGTGCCGGACGCGTGCGCCGCATCAATCCCGCGGCCCGGAATCTGCTCGGCCTGGGCCTGGATGCGACCTTGGGCCGACCCTTGGACTCCGTGTACCGCCTGTTTTGCGACCCGGACATGAACACGGCCGCTTTGGCCGATCGGAACATGGGGCGGCATGAAGGAGAGCTTGCCCGCACCGATGGCCAGACGCTGTTTGTGGAGCAAACCATAAGCCCCATCCGCGATCCCGAGGGCGAGCGGCTCGGCACCATGGTGGTTTTCCGCGACATCGGTTGGCGCCGGCGCAGTGAGCAGGCCTTGCGCCAGTCCCTGGAAAACCAGCGTCGGGCCCTGGAGCAGACCGTCATCGCCCTGACCGTGACCTCGGAAAAGCGCGATCCTTTCACCGCCGGCCACCAGGAACGCGTGTCCCGCCTGGCCGTGGCCATCGCCCGTGACTTGGGTCTGTCCGAGGACGCCCAGGAAGGCGTGCGTCTGGCCGGGCTGGTCCACGACATCGGCAAGATCCACGTGCCTTCGGAAATCCTGGCCAAGCCCGAGGCTTTGTCCGCCCTGGAGATGGGCATTGTCCAGGGACACTGCGAAGTGGGCTATGAAATCCTCAAGGAGGTGCCATTTTCCTGGCCCGTGGCCCGCATGGTCCTGGAACACCACGAGCGTCTGGACGGTTCGGGCTACCCGGCCGGGCTGTCCGGCGAGGCCATGCTCCCGGAATCGCGCATTCTGGCCGTGGCCGACGTGCTCGAAGCCATGACCGCCCATCGTCCCTATCGCGCCGCCCATGGCTTGGAGCGAACCCTCGTGGAACTGCGTGGCGGCCGTGGAAATCTCTATGATCCTGCGGTGGTGGACGCCTGCCTGCGTTTGTGTGCTACGGGCAGCCTTCCGCTCTGAATCGTTCTTTTTCCGGCATCGCTCAGGATTCCTTGATCCAGATCAGACTGGCCTGACGGCCCGTGGACTTGTCCCGGCGGTAGGAGAAAAACTCCGGCAGATCGTGGGTGCACAGATCGAGGCCGTAGATCCGGTCCTGGCACAGTCCGGCCTTGGTGAGCTGGTCGCGGGTCAGGCGCCAGAGGTCCAGCCGTTGGGTCCGGTAGTCGAAATAGGGCCGGAAAGATTCGCCGAACTCTTCCTCGAAGCGGATGAATTGGGCCGCGCCGGGCCCGAGACTGGGACCGCGCACGGCCAAAAATTCCTCCGGTGCCAGGCCGTAGCGCACGCAGATGGTGCGCAGGGCCCGGCCGATGAAATCGGCCGCGTTGCCCCGCCAGCCCACATGCAATGCGGCAATGAACTGGCCGGATTCGTGAGCCAGCAGCACCGGCTGGCAATCGGCCGTCTTGATGGCCAGGGCCCGTCCGGGGCGCGATTCGGCCATGCCGTCGCCCGCTTCGATGCTCGGCCGGGTGAGGGTGTCGAATTCCGGCTCGAAGATCATATCCACACCGTGCACCTGCCTAAGGGAATGCCAGATGGAAAACTTCAAGCGTTCCTTGATATCTTGCCGGTTGGCGATCACTCGGGTCGGGTCGGCCGCGCCGGTAAAGGCCAGGCTGGCGGCCGGATCGGCGGGTGCGCCGGGCGTGAGGCTGCCGGTGGTGAAAACGCAGCCCACCTGGGGCAGGCCGGGAAAGGCGAATGGAATATATATCATGAGTGACACCAGTGGGTTGTGCGTTCGGTGATGACGATGTGCATGGGTTTGTCCCAGGCTGCGGCCGGGAGGTGGTCCACGAACTGAAAGGCGTGGCACAGGCCGACGACCGTGGCTCCGGCCGCCATGGGCAGGGCGAGCAGCCGGTCGTAATAGCCGCCGCCGAATCCCAGGCGCGTGCCGGCCGGATCAAAGGCCACGCCGGGCACGAGGATGAGGTCCGGGGCAAAGGCCTCGGGCGGCTGGCAACGGTCGGCCGCAGGTTCTGGAATGCCGAAACGGCCTGGGAAGGCATCCTCCAGGCAGGTCAGGCAACCGAGATCGACCAGGCCGGGTGCGTTTTCCCGGCAACGGGGGGCAAGCAGGCGTCGGCCTTCCCGAATGGCGCGCGTGACAAGTTCCCGGGTGTCCACTTCGCCGCGTACGGGCAGATAGGCCAGGATTTCCCGGGCCGAACCCCATTGCGGCAGGGCCAGGACTCGGGCGGTCACGGCGGCGCTGGCCGCGGCCACGGCCTCGGCCGACAAGGCTTGGCGTCGGGTGAGCATGGTCGCGCGCAGGGCGGCTTTGTCGCCGGGGGCGGGTTGCACTGGTTGCAATGTTTTCACAACCGAACCATAGTAGCAGGAGGTGTCCGCCAGGGGAAGGGGATGACCGGGGACCGGCTCGCGAAAGGGAGGTTGCATGGCCGCGAAGACTTTTTGGATTGGTATCGGGGACATCCATGACGATTTGGCCGCGCTTGGCCGGTTGTCCGGCATCGCGGACCTGGCTGCCGCGGCCGGAATCCTCATCAGCGGCGATCTGACCGTGCTGGGTGACGCGGCCAAGGCCAGGCGGGTCCTGGAGGCCGCCCGGCGCCTGGGGCCCGTGCTCGGGGCCCAGATCGGCAACATGGATCGGGCCGATGTGGACACTTTTCTGAGCGCCGAGGGTGTCAACCTCCACGCAACCGGTTTGGTCACGCCCCAGGGCGTGGGTATTTTCGGGGTGGGCTGGTCCACGCCCACCCCGTTCGGCACCCCCAGCGAAGCCGGTGAGGACCGCATCGCCGTCTGGCTGGACACCGCCCATGCCGCCGTGGCCGGTTGCGAGCGGCTGCTTCTGGTGTGCCACACGCCGCCCCTCGACACGGCCGTGGACATGGTCCGGTCCGGGATGCACGTGGGGAGCCGGGCCGTGCGGGATTTCATCGAGCGGGTCCAGCCGGACGTCTGTCTGACCGGCCACATCCATGAAGCACGGGGCGTGGATGTGATCGGCCGCACCCACATCGTCAATCCCGGCGCCTTGAGCGACGGCCACTACGCCCGCATCGAGCTGGACCCGGCGGCGGGCCTGACGGCCCTGGTGCAATCCTTGTAGGGGGATGCACCGGTTCGTGCGCTGTGGCGGGGAGGCCGGATGCGCGTTTTGAGCGTCATCGACATTGTGTTTTACCGCTCCCTGCTGGCCAAAATTTTTTGTACGGCCGGGGTGGAGTACGACTTCGTCACGCCCGAAGAGGCGGATCCGTCCTGCTGGCTTTCGGGGCCGGTACCGGATGCCGTGCTCATCCAGGATTCCTACATGAGCCTGACGAGCGGGATGCTGGCCGCCCGCATCCGTGAGGTCGGCGCCTCCTTGGGGCGCACGATCCCCATTTTGTGCCTGTTGCCCTACGACGCCGACACCTCCCTGACCCCGTCCATGGGCATCCCCGACGGCTCGGATCTGTACCCGGTCAACCGGCAAAATCTGGCGGACGTTTTGCGTTCGTTGCGGGAAAGTCAGGCCGCGGCCCAGCCCGCCGCCAGGATGCGGGGAATCCTGTTCGTCGATGCCGGAAAAACCCTGATCCACGTGGTCCGGGCCGCCCTGGACCCGGCCCGTTTCGTGGTCGTGTCCGCCCGTAGCGCGGATGCGGCCCTGGCCATGTGCCGGGAGCGCGATTTCGAGCTGGTACTGACCAGCGTGCAGCTGCCCGGACGGTCGGGGCTTGAACTGTGCCGCCGCCTCAAGGAGGAAAATACCGGCCGTTATCTGCCGGTCATTATCCTGTCGAGCAGCAACGATCCCCTGGATGTGGAAACGGCCTTCAACTGCGGGGCGGACGACTATCTGGTCAAGGCTTTCACCCCGGGCATGCTGGCTGACAAAATGTCCCAGCACCTCGATGTGGCCGAACGCAAGCGCCACAACAAAATCCTGGTGGTGGACGACAACAAGCTCATCCGGGAGATGCTGCGCCACAGCTTCATCAAATCCGGCTTGCAGGTGCTCACGGCCGCCAATGGCCGGGAAGCCCTGGATATCGCCGGGGCCCACCGGCCGGATGTGGTGGTCACGGATATCGAAATGCCGGTCCTGGACGGCTATGGCCTGTGCGAGAGCCTGCGCGAGCATCCGGATTTGCGCCATATCCTGGTGGTCGCCATGAGCGGACGCAACCGGCAAAGCGATCTCAAGCGGTGCGAGCGCCTGGGCGTGTCGCGATTTTTCCGCAAGCCCTTTGACGTGGAAAAAATGCAGCTCGTGGTGGAACAGCTCCTGAACGAAAGCTACCGCCATCTGAAAAACGAGCACGAGCACCTCCTGGCCAGCATGACCGCGCTCATTACGGCTCTGGAGGCCCGGGACGGCTATACCAAGGGCCATACGGCCCGGGTGTCGCGCATGGCCATGTCCCTGGGCCGGTTCATGGGCCTTGATGACCAGACCTTGCGCGATCTCGATATCGCGGCCAAGCTGCATGACATCGGCAAGATCGGCGTACGCGACGCGGTCCTGCTCAAGCCCGGCAAGCTCACGGCCGAGGAGTACGCCAAGATCCAGGAACACGCCGTCATCGGCGCCGAGATCCTGCGTCCGCTGACCTCCCTGGCCTCGGTCATCCCGCTTATTTTACTGCACCACGAACGTTGGGACGGCCGGGGCTATCCCACGGCCATCATGGGCGAGGACATCCCCCTGGGCGCCCGGATCATCGCCATTGCCGACGCCTTCGACGCCATGACCTCGAATAGGCCCTACCGGCGGGGCATGGATGCCGCCACGGCCTTGGGCATCATCGGCGAGGAGGCCGGTTGCCAGTTCTGCCCCCAATGCGCCCGGGCATTTTTACAGATGATGGAAGCCGATAGCGCCGAAACCAGCCAAGCCGGAGAGACAGGAACACGCCCATGAAACTCGTCAGTTGGAACGTCAACGGCCTGCGCGCCGTGGTGCAGAAGGGCTTTTGGGAATGGCTGGACGGCTGCGGCGCCGATGTGGTCGGCTTGCAGGAGACCAAGTTGCAGCCGGGCCACGAAGCCGATTTCGGCGGTACGGACCGCTACCGGGCGATCTGGCAAAGTTCCACCAAAAAGAAGGGATATTCGGGAGTGGGCTGCCTGCACCGGGTCGAGCCTCTCGGTGTCGTGGCCGAACTGCCCGATCCGGCCTTTGGCGGCGAAGGCCGGTTGTTGCAGCTTGAATTTGCCGACTTCTACTTTTTTAACGTCTACTTCCCCAACGGCGGCCAGGGCCCGGAGCGCCTCGCCTACAAGCTCGCCTATTACGACGCCTTTCTGGCCCAGGCCGAAGCCCTGCGCCGAACCAAGCCCATCGTGGTCTGCGGGGATTTCAACACCGCCCACACCGCCCTGGACCTCAAAAACGCCAAGGCCAATGAGAAAAATTCCGGTTTCCTGCCCGAGGAGCGTGCCTGGCTCGATCGGTTCGTGGCCGCCGGCTATGTGGACACCTTCCGCCTGTTCGAAAAGGAAGGCGGCCATTACACGTGGTGGGATTACCGGTTCAAGGCCCGGGATCGCAACGTGGGCTGGCGTATCGACTATTTTTTCGTGTCCGCGGAGCTTACGCCCAAGGTGCGCCGGGCCTGGATTGACAATACGGTTTTCGGTTCGGACCATTGCCCGGTGGGCCTGGAACTGGACTGTGCCTGAGCACGTCCTGCCCGGGCCGCAGACGTTGCGACCGGGGCAGGATTGTTTTGACCGGCGCCCGGATTGTACTATACATATGGAGGATAATTTCCACGCGCTTTCATGGAGGGGCCCGATGAAACGGATTTTTGCGGCAACAGCAGTGGCGGTATGGATAGTGGCTGCCTGGACGGTGGCCATGGCGTCCTCGGCGGGACCGGGACTCACCCCTGACGACGCCTTGACGAAATTGCGGGAGGGCAACACCCGTTTTGTGGCTGGCGCTTCGGTGCATCCGCGTCAGGAGGCGGCCCGTCGGTCGGAAACCGGCCAGAACGGGCAGCATCCTTTTGCCACGGTGCTTACGTGCTCGGATTCGCGCGTGCCGCCCGAAGTCCTGTTCGACCAGGGCATCGGCGACGTGTTCGTGGTCCGGGTGGCCGGGAACGTGGCCTCGACCGACGAGATCGGCAGCATCGAGTACGGCGCCGACCATCTGGGTACGCCCCTGGTGGTGGTCCTGGCCCACACCAAGTGCGGCGCTGTGACCGCCGTGGTTAAAGACGAACACCTCACGCCGAACATCGCCAAGCTGGTGGCGCCCATCGTGCTGGCGGTCAAGGGCGTCAAGGCGCGTTTTTCCACGAGCGACACGGACGAGATCATTTCCAAGTCCATCGAGGCCAACATGTGGCAGGCCATCGCCGACATGTTCGCCAAAAGCCCGGTCATCAAGGAGCTCGCGGCCGAGGGCAAGATCAAGGTGATCGGCGCTTTGTACGATGTGGATTCCGGCGCGGTCTGGTGGTCCGGCGAGCATCCTTCCCAAAAGATGCTGCTTGCCAAATAGGTTGTGGTTCACGGGATTTTTGGGGGGGCGGCCCGATTTCGGGCCGCTTTCTTTTTTCCCCGGACAGTCCGTCAGCGCGTAGGCTGGCGGGAGCGCGGAAAAGGAGCTTGCCATGGAATCGGTGCGCGAGGCCCTGTCCACGGGCTTTTTTCGGGAAGAAGACACGGCCGTGATCATCCACGATCTGGACGTTCTGGAGGCTGGCCTGGCCGCGTTGCGCGGGGCGTTTCCACCGCACACCCTGGCTGCCGTGGCGGTCAAGGCCAACCCCTTGCCACCTCTGATCGGGTTCCTGGCCGAACACGGCGCCGGGGCCGAGGCCGCCTCCCTGCCGGAGCTGTGCCTGGCTCTGGAAGCCGGGGTCCCGGCCGAGCGGCTGGTCTTCGACTCCCCGGCCAAGACCGTGGAGGAACTGCGTTTTGCCCTGGCGCGCGGCATCCACGTCAATGCCGACAACCTGGACGAGCTTGTGCGGATAGCCGACCTGGCCGCGACCTTGGACACGGTGCCGTCGGTCGGGTTGCGCATCAATCCCCAGGTGGGCCTCGGCGGCATCAGGGCCACGAGCGTGGCCGGGACCTATTCCAAGTTCGGCGTGCCCTTGGCCCGGTGCCGGGAGATTTGCGATGCGTTCGCCCGCTACCCATGGCTGACGGGCTTGCATGTCCATGTGGGCTCCCAGGGCTGCCCGCTCGATCTGCTCGTGGCTGGGACCGGGGCCGTGTTCGATCTGGCCGAGGCGATCAATGGGGAACTGGGCCGGGGCCGGGTACGGGTGTTCGACCTGGGGGGCGGATTGCCGGCACGCTACCGGGAAACGGACACCCCGCCGAGTCCGACGGCCTACGCGACCGCCCTGGCCGCGCGGTGTCCGGGGCTTTTTTCCGGTGCGTACCGGTGCATCACGGAATTCGGGCGCCGGCTCCACGCCCCCTGTGCCGTGGCGGTCAGCCGGGTGGAATATGTCAAGATCCAGCCCGGGCATAAAACGGCGGTGCTGCATCTCGGCGCCGACGCGTTTGTGCGCGAGTGCTACCACCCCAAGGCCTGGCCGCACCGGACGTGTCTGCTCGACGCGGAGGGACGGGAGAAGACGGGCCGGACCGCCATGTGGCATCTGGCCGGACCGTTGTGTTTTTCCGGGGATTTTCCGGTTTGGCGGGCGCGGCTTCCCCGCGTCGAACCGGGCGATCTGGTCGTGATCCGGGATGTGGGGGCGTACGCCCTGTCCATGTGGTCGCGCTACAACAGCCGGCAGATGCCCCGGGTGCTTGGCCGGCGCCACGGGCGATTTTCGGTGCTGCGCGAGCGCGAAACGGTCGCGGACGTCCTGGGGTTCTGGCGAGGCGGTTTTGCGGAAGGAGCCGGGACTTCGGACCGGTGACGCGCGGCATCCCTGGGGAGGGGAGGAGGGATGGGGGAGCCGGGTGGGCGTCTTCCCCACACCGCGTCCCACGAAAAAAGCTGTATGAAAGAAAAACCCGGGCCTCTTTCGAAGCCCGGGAATGCAGTCTGCTGGCGGAGAGGGAGGGATTTGAACCCTCGAACAGGGTTTAAGCCCCGTTACCCGCTTAGCAGGCGAGCGCCTTCGGCCAGCTCGGCCACCTCTCCGCAAAAATGCTTCATAAACTCACCGGACAGGGCCGGTCAAGAAAAAAAACGATGCACACACAGCTCTTTCGTCTCCTCACCCTTTACAGAGCCCCGGCCCCCCGGATATGCTCACCCTTCGGCATTATCAAGCCCCCCTCAAAAGGAGTCCTGGGCATGAAAAAGTTCGCGCGTATGGAGCGTCTCCCCCCATACGTCTTCGCCACCGTCAATGAGCTCAAAATGCAGATGCGACGGAAAAACGAAGACGTCATCGACCTGGGTATGGGCAACCCCGACTTGCCCACCCCGCCCCACATCGTCGAAAAACTCATCGAGGCCGCCCAAAAGCCGGTCAACCACCGCTACAGCGCCTCGCGGGGCATCAAAGGTTTGCGCAGCGCCATCTCCGGTTGGTACAAGCGTCGCTTCGATGTCGACATTGACCCCGAAACCGAGGCCGTGGTCACCCTGGGCGCCAAGGAAGGCCTGGCGCACTTGGCCCTGGTCATGCTCTCCCCGGGCGATGTCGTCTTCGCAACCGATCCTTCGTACCCCATCCATCCCTATTCCTGCATCATCGCCGGAGCGGACGTGCGCCGCATTCCGGTCAGTTGCGATCGTGATTTTTTCGAGGATCTGCTGCTCGCCACCCGCCAGACCTGGCCCCAGCCCAAGCTGCTGATCATCTCCTTTCCCCACAATCCCACAACCGCGACCGTGGATCTGGACTTCTTCCAGCGTATCGTGGATTTCGCCAAGGAACACGATATGATGGTCATCCACGACTTCGCCTATGCCGATTACGGCCTGGACGGCTACGAGCCGCCGAGCTTCCTGCAGGCCAAGGGCGCCAAGGACGTGGGCGTGGAATTCTTTTCCATGAGCAAAAGCTATTCCATGGCCGGCTGGCGCGTGGGCTACTGCTGCGGCAACCAGGAAATGGTCCATGCCTTGACCCGCATCAAAAGCTATCTGGATTACGGCATGTTCCAGCCCATTCAGATCGCCGCCTCGGTGGCCCTGAACGGTCCCCAGGACTGCGTGCGCGAAATCCGCGAAGTCTACCAGGACCGTCGCGATGCCCTGATCGACGGCCTGTCCCGGGCCGGTTGGGAAGTGCCGTCGCCCAAGGCGACCATGTTCGTGTGGGCCAAGATTCCCAATGAATTCGCTCATATGAAGTCCGTGGAATTCTCCAAGTTGCTGTTGCGCGAGGCCGGGGTGGCCGTGTCCCCGGGCCTTGGCTTCGGCCATTTCGGCGACGACTACGTCCGGTTTTCACTGGTGGAAAACCGGCATCGGATCAACCAAGCCGTGCGCGGCATAAAGAAGGTGCTTTCCGGCGGGTAACCAATCTATGCATGACCGTCCCGTACGTATCGGGCTGGCCGGACTCGGAACCGTCGGGTCCGGCCTGCTCATCATTCTCGGTCGCAACGCCGATTGGATTCGGCGTCGCTTGGGCCGTACCATCCAGGTCTCCAAGGTCCTCGTGCGTGATCCGGCCAAACCCAGGGCCGTGGCCCTTGACCCGGGAACGGCCCTCGTCACCGATCCCGATGCCCTGGTGAACGATCCGGATATCGATATCGTCGTGGAACTCATGGGCGGTATCGAGGCGGCGTATTCCTTGATTCACAAGGCGCTTTCCGCCGGTAAGCACGTGGTCACGGCCAACAAGGCCCTGCTGGCCGCGCGCGGGCCGGAACTGTTCGCCCTGGCCGCGCAAAAGGGGCTCGGCCTCTATTACGAAGCCAGCTGCGCCGGGGCCGTGCCCATTGTCGAGACCCTCAAGCAGTCCCTGGCCGGCAACCGCATCAGAAGCATCATCGGCATCTTGAACGGCACGGCCAACTACATCCTGTCCCAGATGAGCGACAAGGGCCTGCCCTTTGCCCAGGCCCTGGCCCAGGCCCAGGACAAGGGCTATGCCGAGGCCGATCCGACCCTCGACATCGAGGGCATGGACGCGGCCCACAAGCTGATTCTGCTCATCCGGCTGGCCTACGGCCGGGATTTTCCCCTGGACCGACTGCCGGTGGAGGGCATTACCCGGGTCACGCCCGAGGATATCCGGTTCGCCGGCGAGTTCGGCTACACCATCAAGCTCATCGGCCAGGTCCGCGAAATCAAGGGCCGGCTGGCGGCCGGCGTGTTCCCCATGCTCGTGCACAAGCATTTCCTCCTGGCCAGCGTCCAGGGGGCGTACAATGCCGTGCGCGTGGAAGGGGATGCCTCTGGTCCGATCCTGCTGCACGGCAAGGGCGCCGGCGATCTGCCCACGGGCAGCGCCGTGCTGTCCGACATCCTGGCCCTGGCCCGGGACGGCATGCGGCCCAACAATACCGGCTTTTTGGAGGAGACCTTGCCCGAGGCCGATATCCTGCCCTCGGACGACGCGGTCTGTCCCCATTACGTCCATTTCACGGTCAAGGATCAGCCCGGGGTCATGGCCGCCATTGCCAAGTCCATGGGCGAACACGGGGTGAGCATCCGCCAGGCCGTGCAGAAGGGCGAACCCGAACAGGGCCATGTGCCCATCGTCTTCCTCACCCACGAAGCTCCGACCCGGGCGGTCAAGGCCGTCCTGGCCGAGACGGCGCTCATGTCTTCCATCAAGTCCACGACCGTGTATTTTCGAGTGCTGTAGCCGGCAGGGCGCGGCAGCTGGAGTCCGCGCCCACCGGGTTTGGCCGCTCCCAATCGGGAAAAGTTGACAAAGGGCTTGGGCGTTTCCCGCAACCATGGTATGCGGGCGCATCTACCTTTGGGAGGTCACATGTCGGATCATGCCACAGCCATGGTTTGGGCCTCTTTGATCGGTGACGCCCTGTGTCTCGGGCCCCATTGGGAATACGATCCCCAGGCCCTGGCCGACCGGTTCGGCCCGGTCACGGGCTACCTCGATCCCCCCCCGGGCGGTTACCATGCCGGGAAAAAAGCCGGCGAGCAGACCCATTACGGGGATCAGACCCTGGTGCTGCTTGCCTCCCTGGCCGCGCGCGGCACCTTTGATCTGGGCGATTTCGCCGCCCGCTGGCAGGCGCTTTTCCGCGACTACCGGGGCTATGTGGACGGGGCCACGCGCCTGACCTTGCGCCGGTTCGAGGCTGGCGCGGGGCCGGAGGATTCCGGCTCCAATTCCAACGATCTGGCCGGGGCCAGCCGGGTGGCGCCGTTGGTGTTCGCCCTGGTCCGGGACCCGCAAGCTTTGGATGCGGCTGCCCTGGCCCAGACGCGCCTCACCCACAACCATGCCCAGGTCCTGGAATCGGCCGTGTTTTTCACCCGCACGGCCCGGCTCGTCCTGACGGGTGCCAGCCCGCGCGAGGCCTTGCTCGCGGCCGCCGGGATCGGCCAACCCAGCGACGCCCTGGCCCGCTGGCTGGACGCGGGGCTCGGCTCGGCGGGCATGGACACGGTTGCGGCCATCGGCGCCTTTGGTCGGTCCTGCCATATCCACGAAGCCATGCCAGGGGTGCTCCATCTGCTTGCCCGCCACGAGGGGAATCTGGCCGGTTGTCTGCGGGAAAACGCCATGGCCGGCGGTGACAGCGCGGCCCGGGGCCTGCTGTGCGGCATGATCCTGGGCGCGGCCCAGGGTATGGCCGCCATCCCCCAGGACTGGCTAACGGGGTTGGCCGCCGGGCCGACCATTGCCGTTTGCCTGGAAGAGCTCGCCGAGGCCTGAACGGCCCGCGGCACATTATTTTACACCGCCATGCACTTGGGGTATGGACCCCTATGATCGTATCCCGTCCGCATCGGTGATGCCGCCCCTGGCGGTGTCTTGACCGTAACGGCGGAGGTGGAGGACATGGAATCCGTGAAAGCCTATTTGCCGGATATGTTGCACGCCCGCATCGAGGATCTCGTCAACAGCCAGACTGCGGATGAAGAGATCACCACCCATATGCGGGAACTGGAAAGTCAACTGGACACCTTGCAGGCCTTGGCGCGTGAAGCGGAGGCCGAAAACGCCGCGACCTTGGCCGAGGATGTACGCCAGCTCTGCACGCGCGTCCGCCGGGATTTCATCGAGATTGCTTACCGGCAGGGTCTTATTGATGGAACTCGTCTGCGCGAGGTCCTCACCGGTGTGCGGGCTTCCGGCGGCGACGGGGAGCCCGGGGCACCCGAATAGCGCCGTGCGCCGCGCGGTTTCCCTGGAGTTCCATGCCGGGAAAAGACCTTCAAGCACTCGCCCATTGCGTCTACATGTTCGATCTTTTGTTGCGCGAACTGAACCAATCGTCGGCTCTCGCCGATAAGGATTACGCCACCGCAACGCTGATCGAGACGTTCGCCAGGGTGTTGCGCCGGGAAGGCTATGCCATGACTGCAGCCAAGTTGCGCGATCTCCTTGCCTATGCCGGCTGAAGCACGGACGGGGACGGCTATTCGGAGCAGTGTGGGATGACCTAAATTCTTGTTTTATCGTAAAAGTGGAAAGTATTTTGATCAACAGCAGTATGAAATATTGAAAAAATATTTTATGTAAATTGGTTAGAAAACTTTTTCTGCGGTATGAATTGTGCTTAACCATGCCTGAAGGACAGGAAGGTATGTTGCACATATTGCTCGCCGAGGACGATCGCAACCACGCCACCCTGGCACGCCAGGCCCTGGAAGACGAGGGCCATGTCATCACCGCGGTGAGCGACGGCCAGCAGGCCCTCGCGGCCATGGAGCGGGAACCCTTTGACTTGGTGCTGCTCGACATGCGTCTGCCCGTGCTGGACGGCCGGGAATTCATCGGCCGGGTGCGCACCGCTGCCGCACGCTATGCGGGCATTCCCATCGTGGTGGTGACCGGATACGGCGTGCGCCAGCACGTGGATTTCTTCCATCACTTCGGTGTGCGTGACTATCTGGCCAAGCCCTACGATTGCGACGAGCTGGCCACGATAGTCCGTTCCTACGACCAAGCTTGAGCCCCGACGCCTTTCGTCGCGCCGTCCCCACCCGACCGGGTTGGTAGACTTCCCTGTTTTTTTTCCGTAGACCGTGGCCGGAGAAACGCGCCGCCAGGGCGCGAAAAAGCGAGGCTGACATGCTGCGCATCGAGAATTTGCACGTCACTATCGGCGAACGGGAGGTGCTTTCCGGCATCAACCTCCACATTGCCGAAAATGAGACCTTCATCCTGTTTGGGCCCAACGGCTCGGGGAAGACCACGTTGCTTATGACCCTCATGGGCTTTGGCAACTACGAAATCACCAAGGGCCGGATTCTTTTTCGCGGCCATGACATCACCCATGCCTCCATCTACGAGCGGGCCCGGCTCGGCATCGGTATGTCGTTCCAGCGTCCGCCCACCATCCATGGCCTGAAAACCCGTCAACTCGTTGCCATGTGCTCCCGGGACGGGGATGTGGATGTGGAGGAGCTGGCCCGCACCGTCCATATGGACACCTTTCTCGAACGCGACATCAATGCCGGCTTTTCCGGCGGCGAAATCAAACGTTCGGAGCTGCTCCAGCTCATGGCCCAGAAGCCGTATATGCTCCTGTTCGACGAACCGGAGTCCGGCGTGGACCTGGAGAACATGAAGCTCATCGGCACCACGGTCCGCGATCTGCTCAGCGGAGGCATCGGACCCAAGCCGGAAACAAGCATGAAGGAGCAGCGGGTGAAAAAGCGTCCCGTCTCCGGGCTCATCATCACCCACACCGGCTATATTCTGGAATACCTGAACGCCGACCGGGGCCAGGTCCTCTATAACGGGCAGTTGTGCTGCGAGGCCAATCCCCGTGACATCCTGGACCACATCAGCAAGTACGGCTACCAGGAATGCGTGCGTTGTCTGCAATAGCCCCAAGGGAGGACGACATGGAAAAGATCGATCTGGGTGCCTTCCGTTTTTCAGGCTCCACCTTGGGCGAGATTCCCGATCTGCGCCAGCTCGACCCGGCGGACAAGGCCGAAATGCTCATGTCCGGCGTGGATGTGGAAGAACGTGACCGCGCCGGTACCTATCTGCAGGTGGACCATGGCCGGGTGCATTGCAAAAGCCTGCAACCCGGGGTGGAGATCCTCGACATCAAGGACGCCCTGGCCAAATACGACGGCCTGCCGGGCCGGTTCTGGACCCAGGTGGACCCGGACAAGGACGAGTTCACCCGCGCGGCCGCCCAGAATCTCCACGGCGGCTACTTCGTGCGCACGGAAAAGGGTGCCAAGATCACCGAGCCGGTCCAGTCCTGCCTGTTCCTCAAGGGCGACATGATCGGCCAGAACGTCCACAACGTGGTCATCGTGGAGGACGATTCCGAGCTGCACATCATCACCGGCTGCTCGGTGGCCCACGGCTCCAAGGGCGCGGCCCATCTCGGCATCTCCGAATTCTTCATCGGCAAGAACGCCAAGCTCACCTTCACCATGGTCCACAACTGGGCCGATTCCACGGTGGTGCGGCCGCGTACCGGCGGCGTGGTGGAGGAGGGCGGTGTCTTCCTCAACAACTACGTGCTGCTCAAGCCCGTCAAGGACCTGCAATCCTATCCGGCCATCCGTTTAAACGGCAACGGCGCCGTGGCCCGGTTCAATTCCGTCATCGTGGCCCCCAAGGGCTCTTACGTGGACAGCGGCAGCCGCATCGAGCTCAATGCCCCGGACACCCGGGGCGAGATCATCGCCCGCACCATCGCCGCCGGCGGCACCATCGTGAGCCGGGGGTTCATCGGCGGCAACAGCGTGCCGGCCAAGGGCCATCTGGAGTGCAAGGGCCTGATCCTCAAGGGCGGAATCATCCACGCCGTACCCGAGCTGCTCGGCACCCTGGACGGGGTGGAGCTCTCCCACGAGGCGGCCGTGGGCAAGATCGCCCAGGAAGAGATCGAATACCTCATGGCCCGGGGCCTGGACGTCGAGGAAGCCACCTCCACCATCGTGCGCGGCTTCCTGAACGTGGACATCATGGGCCTGCCCAAGGAACTCAAGGACACCATCGACGCCACCATCGCCGAGAGCGAGAAGGATATGTTTTAGGCGGAGGGGGGAGGACTGGGAAGACGCCTCCGGCGGGGGGGGGGGGGGGGGGGGGGGGGGGGGGG
>JAWRKJ010000348.1:0-3070 GCA_040307025.1 Desulfovibrionaceae bacterium
CCCCCCCCCCCCCCCCCCCCCCCCCCCCCCCCCCCCCCCCGCCGGAGGCATTCCACCCCCCGGCTAGTCCTGCCCAGCGCAGCGCTTGCAGACGATTTCGGTGCCGATGCCGGACGTGGTGAAAAATTCGAGGATGATGCAGTTTTCCACCCGTCCATCCAGGATATGGGCCTTTTCCACCCCAGCTTCCACCGCTTCCATGCAGCAGGTGACCTTGGGGATCATGCCCCCGGTCAGCAGGCCCGTAGCCATGGCCTGGGACGCCTCGGCGATATCCAAGGAGGAGATGAGCACCCGGTCCTTGTCCAGGACCCCGGACACATCCGTGAGCAACACGAGCCGCTTGGCGCCCATGGCCGCGGCCACGGCCCCGGCCACGGTGTCGGCGTTGATGTTGTAGGTCTCGCCGGCCTCGTCCACCCCGACCGGAGCGATGACCGGGATGAATCCCTGGGAAAGCAGGGTGTTGAGCAAGGACGTATTGATGCCCGTGACCTCGCCGACCTTGCCGAGATCGATGATCTCCGGCGGGGCATCGGCCTTTTCCAGGACCATCTCCAGCTTGCGAGCCGAGATCAGCCGGCCGTCCTTGCCGGACAGGCCCACGGCCATGCCGCCGTTCAGGTTGATGAGGTTGACGATATTCTTGTTGACCTTGCCCACGAGCACCATTTCCACCACGTCCATGGTGGCGTCGTCGGTGACGCGCAGGCCCTGGCGGAACTCACTGACGATATTGAGCTGCTTGAGCATCTGGCCGATCTGCGGACCACCGCCGTGGACGATGACCGGGTTGATGCCGATGTATTTGAGCAGGATGACGTTGAGGGCGAAACTTTTTTGCAGCTCCACGTCCACCATGGCGTGGCCGCCGTATTTGATGACCACGGTCTTGCCAAAAAACTTCCGGATATAGGGCAAGGCTTCGAGCAACAGCCGCGCCTTGGCGTGTTCCCGGTCCATGGATCGCTCCCTGTCGTTAGAGGATGTAGCGGGACAAATCCCGGTCCTCGGCCACATCGGCCAGATGCTCGCGCACATAGGCGGGGTCCACCGTCACGGCCTGGCCCGACTGGTCCGAAGCGGCAAAGGACAGGTCGGACAGGATCTTTTCCATGATGGTATACAGACGCCGGGCGCCGATGTTCTCGGTCTCCGCGTTGACCCGGCAGGCGAAATCCGCCACCGCGCGCAGCGCCTCGTCGGTGAAGGTCAGCGCCACGCCCTCGGTGCCGAGCAACGCCTTGTACTGGACCGTGAGGGCGTTTTTGGGCTCGGTCAGGATGCGGTAGAAATCCTCGGCCGTCAGGGGCAAAAGCTCCACCCGCAGAGGAAACCGGCCTTGCAGTTCCGGCACCAGGTCCGACGGCTTGGAGAAGTGAAAGGCCCCGGCGGCGATAAACAGGATGTGGTCGGTTTTGACCATGCCGTACTTGGTGTTGACCACGCAGCCCTCGACCACGGGCAGCAAATCGCGCTGCACGCCCTCCCGGGACACGTCCGGTCCCGAACCACCACCCTGTTTGCCGCAAATCTTGTCGATCTCGTCGATGAAGATGATGCCGGTCTGCTCCACCCGCTCCTTGGCCGATTCGGCCACCTTGTCCATGTCCACCAGACGCTCGGACTCTTCCTGCAACAGCACCTCGTAGGCGTCACGCACCCGCATGGTGCGGGTCTTTTTGCGCTGGGGGAACATCTTGGAAAACATGTCCTTGAATTGCAGGCCCATGTCCTCCATGCCCGGCATGGACATGATCTCGACCTGGGGCGAGGGCACGGACACCTCGACCGGCACCATGCGCTCGTCGAGTTTGCCCTCGCGCCAGAGCTTGCGCAGCTTTTCCCGGGTGGTCAGGCGCTCCTCGGCCGCCGGCCGCACCGGGGGCTCCAGGGAGGCCGGCATCTCGATGGCACCGCTGACCGGGCGTGGCGTTTCGGGATAGAGCAGGTCGAGCAGGCGTTCCTCGGCCGCTTTTTCGGCCTTGGCCGCCACCCGGTCGAGCTCCTCCTTGCGCACGAGGTTGACCCCGATCTCCATGAGGTCGCGCACCATGGATTCCACGTCCCGGCCCACGTAGCCCACCTCGGTGAACTTGGTGGCCTCGACCTTGAAAAAGGGCGAACCGGCCAGTTTGGCCAGGCGCCTTGCGATCTCGGTCTTGCCGACGCCGGTCGGGCCGATCATGATGATGTTTTTGGGCGCGATCTCGTCGCGCAGTCCCGGTTCGATCTGCTGGCGGCGCCAGCGGTTGCGCATGGCGATGGCCACCATGCGCTTGGCGTCCTTCTGGCCGATGACGTACTTGTCGAGTTCGGAAACGATCTCGCGCGGCGTCAGATTGGCATGCATGCGCATTCCTCGTGAGAGTTGGCGGGGAGAAGCCTCCGGCGGCCAAAGGGCGCGGCCCTTTGGAAACCCGTTTCCGGGAGGCGGCCCCGGATGGTTAACCGTTCCGCTCGATCGTTTCCACGATGATGCGGTCGTTGGTGTAGACACAGATTTCCGAGGCAATGGCCATGGCCTTGGCCACGACGTCCTTGGCGTCCAGGCGCGTTTCCCGCAGCAGCGCCCGGGCCGCGGCCAGGGCATAGGGTCCGCCGGAACCGATGGCCGCCACGCCGTCATCGGGCTCGATCACGTCGCCGTTGCCGGAAAGCATGAGCACATGGCCCGCGTCGGCCACGATGAGCATGGCCTCCAGCCGGCGCAGGTACTTGTCCTTGCGCCAGTCCTTGGCCAGCTCCACGCTCGCCCGGACCAGATTGCCGCCGAACTCCTCCAGCTTGGCCTCGAAGCGTTCGAGCAGGGTGAAGGCATCGGCCGTGGCGCCGGCAAAGCCGACAACCACCTTGCCATTGTAGATGCGGCGCACCTTGCGCGCGCCGTGCTTCATGGCCACGGCCTGGCCCAAGGTCACCTGGCCGTCACCGGCCACGGCCACGCCGGCCTCGGTCAGGACGGCGAGTATGGTCGTTCCACGAAGTTCCATTTCATGCTCCATCGTCTTGGGGTGAAGAGACGCCTCCGGCGGGGGGGGGGGGGGGGGGGGGGGGGGGGGGGGGGGGG
>JAWRKJ010000349.1:0-11152 GCA_040307025.1 Desulfovibrionaceae bacterium
CCCCCCCCCCCCCCCCCCCCCCCCCCCCCCCCCCCCCCCCCGCCGGAGGCATCTTTAATCTTACCTCTCCCCCGGCCGCCGGAGGCATCTTTAATCTTACCTCTCCCCCGGCCGCCGGAGGCATCTTTATCTTACCTCTCCCCCCTGCCCAGCTCCAGCACGGCCCGGGCATAGCCCTGGCGCAATGCCTCCATATAGGCCGCGTCCACCGGCCCCTTCCAGGTGGCGACTTCCGCGAACCGCCGGGGAATGGCCGTGGCCAGGGGATCGTAGCCCGTGGCCAGCTTGAGCCGCCACCGGGCGCACCGGGCCCGTTCCGCGGCCGCGTCGAGGTCGCCGGCCAGCTCGCCATAGCCCAGGCAGGTCAGCACCGCGGCCACGATATCCGGCTTATACACCTCCCGGGCGAAAAGGCACCCCACCAGACAGGTCAAAAGCACCCGCTCCCGCTCGTCGGCAATCAAAAACCGGACCACCGCATCCACGTCCTTTTCCTTATGCTTCTGGTCATAGGAATAGGCGCCGGTGTCAAGATGCGAATGGCGAAAGGCCACGGTCTGGGAAGCGAAATAGGTCTCGCCCGTGGCGTAGCCGGCCATTTCCTGGCCGAGGACACAGGCGAAATCCGCTCCGCCGTAGTGCCTGGCGGCGGCCAGGGTGCCTTGCCCCAGCAGCGCATAGAAATCGTTGGCCTTGTGGCCGAGCAGCCACAACGCCCGCTTGAAGGCGGCCGCGTCGCCAAAGGCGAGCTTCACCTCGGTGTCGGCGTCGCTGATAAGGCCCTTTTGCGTGGCCTCCACGGCCCAGGCCAGCCCGACGCCGGCCGAAATGATGTCCAGACCCTGCCGATCGGCCATGTCGTTGATGGCCAGGACTTCGCTCGGGTCGGTGACGCCGAGCATGGGCCCGGCCGCGAAATTGGGCTCGTGGTCGTAGGCCACCTGATGGATGGCGAAGCGGTGGGAGGTGGAAAACATCTCGCGCACCATGCCCACGTGGATGCAGCCCACGGGGCAGCCGGCGCAAGCGGCGTTGTGCATGAGGAGCTTTTCGGCAAAGGCCTCGCCCGAAATCTTGTCCGCCTCGGGATCGCTCGTGGCGGCCAGGTTGCGCCAGGGCAGGGACTTGAGTTCGTTTAAGGGCAGCACGTTGGCCGGGGTGCCGAGATTGTGATATTTTTCCATCATGCCCGACGACGTAACCTTGTCGTGAATCTCCTTGAACAGTTTGGCGTAGCCCTTGTCCCCGGGCAGGGGCTGGTCGCCGTCGCCCTGGAGGACGATGCCCTTCATCTGTTTGGCGCCCATGACCGCCCCGGCCCCGAGCCGGCCGAAATGGCGGTAGGTGTCCACGTTGATGCAGGCATAGGCGCAGCCGTTTTCCCCGGCCGGGCCGATGCGCAGAATGGAGCGGTGGCCCGAGGCGCCGGCGGCGATCTTGCGCAACAGCTTGCCCGTGGTGAACACATCAGCGCCCCACAGGTAGTGGACGTCGAGCAGCTCGATGCGCCGGCTTCCGACCACGAGCACCGACGGCCGCGCGGCCCGGCCCGTGACCACCAGGGCGTCGTAGCCCGCGAAGCGCAGGGCGAGAGCCGAACGGCCGCCGGCATGGGATTCTGCGTAATTTTCGTTATACGGGGATTTGAACCCGCACACGGTCTTGCTCATGAGCGGGAAATAGCCCGTGGCCGGACCGATGGCGAAAACGAGCGGCTGGTCCGGATCAAAGGCCGGCGCGGCGGGTTGGCCGTATTTTTCGTACAGCAAGGCCGCCAGGCCCGAACCGCCGATCACCTGCCCCCGGCCGGGCAGTTCCACCAGCTCGCCCCGCTTCTGGCCCACATCGTAGACAAGCACGCGAAAGAGATCATTTTCCGGCAACATGGCAGCTCTCCAGGCAAGGGGCGGTCACGGCGGCGTCGGCCTCGACAAGTTCCAGACAATCGTGGGGGCAGTAGGCGATGCACTGGCCGCAGTGCACGCACACGGCGGGACTACCGGCCGCGTCCAGGGCAATGGCTTCCACCGGACAGGCGGCGGCGCACTGGCCGCACTGGATGCACAAATTCTTTTTCAGCAGCACCCCGCCTCCGGACTTGCGCTGGACCATGGCCCCGGTGGGGCAGGCCGCGGCACAGGGCGCGGGGTCGCAGGCCAGGCAGAGGATAGCCTGGAATCCGCTCGAGACACCGCCGGTCGAGCGGATACGAATCCCGGCCCGGTTCCACGATACGGATTTGTAGACCAATCTGGCACAGGCCAATGAGCAGGAATGACAGCCGATACAGCGTTCCATGCGCACGGCACGGTGAATTTTCATGACAGTCGCCTCCCGGACCGGACTCCCCGCCATGATGGTACGGGGTTGTCCGCATTGGATATCATGGCCTTTCCCCGGTTCGCGGTCAACAGGAACGCGTGTCAGTGCCATGACGGTTGACAGGCACCCGGCCCGGTTCTAAAAGCCGATCAGGAGATCATCTGATGACTACTTCTTTGCGCCCCGTGCACACGCACACGCGTTGCGACCTGGTCATCCAGCAGATCCAGGAAAAAATTTCGTTGGGCGTGTTCGCGCCCGGTTCCAAGATCCCGACCGAACCGGCACTCATGGCCCAGCTCGGGGTCGGACGTTCCACCGTACGCGAGGCCATCCGGGTGCTGGTCAGCGCCGGACTGCTCGAAGTGCGCCAGGGCGACGGCACCTACGTCCTCTCCGGCACCTCGGATCACGAGCCCCTTCAATTCCGCCTGCGCCGGGCCACGGCCCGGGAAATCCGGGAAGTGCGCCGCATCATCGAGATCGAGGCCGCCCGCCTGGCCGCAAAGCATCGCACCCAGGCCGATATCGATGCCATGCACGGCTTTCTGGCCCAAAAAAAACTGGCCCACGCCCGAAACGACATTCATGGCTATGTCATGGCCGACATCGCCTTTCACACCGCCGTGGCCACGGCCAGCGGCAACAGTCTGCTCTCCGACCTTTATCGCAGTTTCTGCATGGTGTTCCAAGACTTCCTGGATGGGCTCATCGCCGACCGGGGCGTCAACGCCCACCAGGACCGCATCCACGACGGCCTGCTCGCGGCCATCGCCGCGAAGGAGCCGGAAACCGCCGCCCGCTTCGCCATGGAAGGTCTCGACCAGTTCACGAGCGACGCCCAGGCGGCCCTGAAATGAGTGCGCCGGGAATGACGTTCCCTGGGCGCCACTGGCAGCAATAACATCCGGTGTCGTGCCGGCAAGCCGCGCCCTGCGCAGGTGTCCCCCCACCGCTTGCCCGCAGATATCTGATGATGGGATAAATCGATGTCTTGAGCCCGGGCCACCGCCACTCCGGCCCGGGCTCAAGACCCATGTCCACCCTGGTTCGAGGCCAGATCCCGGACCGCGTCTTGGAGTCGTATGCCGCTTGCCCGCCTCGCCCTGCTCGTCCTGCTGACGTTTTTTCTCGTGTCCCAAAGCCCATCCGGCCACCTATCCGCAACCGGCCGGCACATCGCCTCGCCGCTGGCGGCCGTGTCCCAGGCCTTCGAAGCCCTGCGCGCCGTGGTCCTGGCTTCTCCCCTGGCCCGGGATTCGCGTCCCAGCCCGGAAGAGGAGCGCCGCGCCTATGTATCCCTCTGGTCCGACCTGGAAACGGGTCGCCAAGCCGCGCCCCTGCCCCAGGCCGGGCTCTTCGATCCGGAGACGCCGGTTTCGGATCAGGCCCGATGAGCCCCGAACGCGCTATCAAGATTATTTCAATAAGAACAAATGAATAGAAGCGATTTTTCGGTCCATCCCTTGACACCCCCCACTTCGGTTGTTACCCGTTTGGCACTCTTTTGATTCGAGTGCCAGACAGGGTTGCGCCATGCCATTGCCAGATCGCGAACGGGAAGTCCTGACCACCATCATCGAGGCCTACATCACGACGGCCTTGCCCGTGGGGTCTCGCGCCGTGTCCCGGCAAAGCCACCTGGGCCTGTCGCCGGCCTCCATCCGCAACATCATGGCCGACCTCACCGAAGCCGGCTATCTGGAACAGCCCCATACCTCGGCCGGGCGCGTGCCCACGGCCAAGGCCTTTCGCCTCTACCTCGACGAGGTCATGCGCGAACGCCCCCTGCCCGAGGCCCACAAGCGGCGCATCGCCACCATGCTGCGTTCGGCCGGCCTGGACCTCGGGGACATCCTGCGCCAGGCCAGCCGGCTGCTCTCCGGCCTGTCGTTGCAGGTGGCCATGGTCGTCTCCCCGCGCTACCCGGACACGCGCTGGAAACGCATCGATTTTTCGCTGCTCAATCCCGGTCTGGTCATGACGATTTTAGTGCTCCAGGGTGGGCTCGTGCGCAACCGGATCATCGAGACGGCCGTGGAGGTCACGGCCGACGATCTCGTGGGCTACGCCAACTACCTGAATCATCTTTTCACCGACCGCACCGTGGCCGAGGTCCGTTCCCGGCTCGTGGCCGAACTGCACGAGGCCGAACGCACGTTAAACGCCCTGTACCAGCGGGCCCTGACCCTGGCCCAGGCCGCCTTCGAGCACGAGCCCGAGCCGGCCTGCGAAGTCATCGTGGACGGGGCATCCAACATCCTGTCCCAGCCGGAGTTCATGAGCGCCGAGCAGATGCGCGAGGTCATGCGGGTGCTTGAGGAGCGGACCATTCTGCTGGAACTGCTGGACAAGACCGCGACCGATCTGCGGCCCGTCGTCACCATCGGCAGCGAAACGACCCTGGACGTCCTGACCGAACTCGGCGTGATCACCGCGCCCTACGGCACGGGGTCCGGCCCCCAGGGCGCCATCGGCCTGATCGGCCCGGTGCGCATGGACTACGCCGGCCTGGTACCGGTGGTAAACTTCACGGCAAGCGCCCTGACCAGGCTCCTGGACAGGCATTTTTAACCGTAAACAGACCGACGCCCGGCGGACCGGCCCCAGGCCGGCCTTCGCCCGCGTCCGGGATCAGCATACCGGAGGCCCCATGACCATGGACAACATGGAAAACGACACGTCCGCAGCTCCTGGCGAAACCACCGGCCAGGCCCCCCTGGAGGACATGACCCTGGAAGCCCAAATCGAGCAGCTCAAGGCCGAACTCGCCGCCGAGTCCGACCGCCGCCTGCGCGGCCTGGCCGAGGTGGAAAACCTCAAGAAACGCTTGATCCGGGAAAAGGAAGAATTCCAGAAATACGCCACGGAATCCCTGGTGTCGGAACTGCTGCCGGTTCTCGACCACCTGGATCTGGCCCTGGCCCACGGCCGGGGCAGCGAGGCCTGCAAGGACTTCGTGATCGGCGTGGACATGACGCGCAAGGCCTTTGTGGACATCCTGTCCCGGCACGGCGTGGCCGAGTTCGGCCAGATCGGGGAGCCGTTCTCCCCCGAGACCCACGAGGCCCTGGGCATGGTCAGCGAACCCGGCCTGGACGACAACGTCGTGGCCCAGGTGGTGCAGCGGGGCTATACCCTGCGCGGCCGGCTCCTGCGTCCGGCCAAGGTCATGGTCAACAAAGCCGGCTAGGGGGCGCATTTTTTAGGCCAGTCCCCCTTTACTCGAATGAAATCGACCTTATTTCACAGCCTGTCCCAGGGAAAAAATATACGCCGCGCCCCGGCGGCGCTGCATACGGGAACCACCAAGGAGGAAGGGTAATATGGGTAAAATCATCGGTATCGATCTCGGGACCACCAACTCCTGCGTCTACGTCATGGAGGGCAAGGACCCGAAGTGCATAACCAATCCCGAGGGAGGCCGGACCACGCCCTCCATCGTCGCTTTTACCAAGGAACGGCTCGTGGGCGAAATCGCCAAGCGCCAGGCCGTGACCAACCCCGAGCGGACCATTTTTGCCATCAAGCGCCTGATGGGCCGCAAGGCCGATGCGCCGGAAGTGTCGCGCTGGCTGGCCCATTGCCCGTACAAAATCGTCGAGGGCGCCGGCGGTGACGCCTACGTCGAAGTCGAAGGCAAGAAGTACAGCCCGGCCGAGATTTCGGCCATCATCCTCGGCAAGCTCAAAAGCGACGCCGAGGCCTATCTGGGCGAACCCGTCTCCGAAGCCGTCATCACCGTGCCGGCCTACTTCAACGACGCCCAGCGGCAAGCCACCAAGGACGCCGGCCGCATCGCCGGCCTCGAGGTCAAGCGCATCATCAACGAGCCCACGGCCGCTTCCCTGGCCTATGGGTTCGACCGCAAGTCCAACGAGAAGATCGCCGTGTTCGACCTTGGCGGTGGCACCTTCGATATCTCGATCCTGGAAGTCGGCGACAACGTCGTCGAGGTCCGGGCCACCAACGGCGACACCTTCCTCGGTGGCGAGGACTTCGACCAGCGCGTCATCAACTACCTGGTGGAAGAGTTCAAAAAGGAAACCGGCATCGACCTGGCCCAGGACCGCATGGCCCTGCAGCGCCTCAAGGAAGCCGGTGAAAAGGCTAAAAAAGAGCTGTCCACGGCCATGGAGACCGAGGTCAACCTGCCGTTCATCACGGCCGACGCCTCGGGCCCCAAGCACATGATGATCAAGCTGACCCGTGGCAAGCTCGAATCCCTGGTCCACGACCTGGTCCAGCAGACCGTGGAGCCCTGTCGCAAGGCCCTGGCCGACGCCGGCCTCAAGGCTTCCGATATCGACGAGGTGGTGCTGGTCGGCGGCATGACCCGTATGCCCCTGGTTCAGAAGACCGTGCAGGACTTCTTCGGCAAGGAGCCCAACCGCTCGGTCAACCCGGACGAGGTGGTGGCCATGGGCGCCGCCATCCAGGGCGGCATCCTGGCCGGTGACGTGAAGGACGTGCTGCTGCTCGACGTGACCCCGCTGTCGCTGGGTATCGAGACCTTGGGCGGCGTTTTCACCAAGCTCATCGACCGCAACACCACCATCCCGACCCGCAAGAGCCAGGTGTTCACCACGGCGGCCGACAACCAGCCCTCGGTGTCCATCCACGTGCTCCAGGGCGAGCGGCCCATGGCCGGTGACAACATGACCCTCGGCCGTTTCGAGTTGACCGGCATTCCGCCGGCGCCGCGCGGCATTCCGCAGATCGAGGTCACCTTCGACATCGACGCCAACGGCATCGTCAACGTCTCGGCCAAGGATACCGGCACGGGCAAGGAACAGTCCATCCGCATCACCGCCTCCTCGGGCCTGTCCGAAGCCGACATCCAGAAGCTCATCAAGGACGCCGAGTCCCATGCCGAGGACGACAAGAAGAAGCAGGCGCTGATCGAGATCCGCAACCAGGCCGATACCCTGGTCTACACCACCGAGAAGTCCTTGGCCGACCTCGGCGACAAGGTCGACGCCGTGACCCGGGGCGAGATCGAGTCCAAGGTCAACCACGTCAAGGAAGTGCTCAAGGGCGACGACGCCGACGCCATCAAGCGGGCCACCGACGAGCTGTCCCAGGCCTCCCACAAGCTGGCCGAGAAGCTCTACCAGCAAAAGGCCGAGACCGGCGGTGCCCAGGCCGGCGGTCCGGGTGCTGGCGGCGCCGGTGGTGCCGGTGCCCAGGGCGGCAAGTCCGGCGGTGCCGACGAGGATGTGGTGGACGCCGACTACACCGAAGTGAAATAACCAACCGGGCGCGCGGCTTGCCTTCGTGTCCCGGAGCGCGTAACACGAGCCTGACCTGTTCTCGGACAGGTCAGGCTTTTTTACGCCCTGAACCCTCCACGGCGGCCCGACCGCCAAACCCTGGTTCGCCCATGGACGTCAAGACGAACACCCATTGCCTCTTCTCCCGCCTTCTGGCGGGTCTCGTGTTGTGCAGCGTGCTGGCCGGCTGCGGAGGCCTTTTCGGCACATCCCAGGAACCGGCCCCGACCCCGCCACCGAGCCATGTGCCGCCACCGCCTCAGGTGACGCCGGTACCGCCGCCACCCAAACCGGCCGACAACACCGTGGCCTTGCTCCTGCCGCTCGGAGGACCGTTCCGGGAATTCGGCGGCAAGGTCCAGAAAGGCGCCATGGCCGCCAAGGCCGCCCTGGCCCAGGCCGGCACCAACATCGACGTGATCGTCATCGACGCCACCCAGCCCGGCGGGGTGGACAGCCTACGCGCCCTGCCGCCCACGGTCTCCCTGGTCGGCGGGCCCATGCACCGGCTGACCCTCAAGGAGCTTGAGACCGCCGGCCTCCTGCACTCCCGGGTGTTTTTGGCCTTCATGCCGACCCTGGGCGACTCCCGGGAAGGCATCGACGCCTGGCGGTTTTTCCCCAGCGCCGAGGACGAGGTCGACGCCTTGCTTCGCCTGTCGCTGTCCGACTACGGCATCAACCAATATGGCATCCTGCGTCCGGGCGACCGCTATGGCCAGAGCCTGGGTGACACCTTCTCCCAGGCCGTGAGCCGCCTGGGCGGTCAGGTCACGGCCACGGGCGTCTACGCGCCCCAGGACCCGAGCAGCTGGGACAACACGGTCCAGGAAATGCTCAAGACCGGCAACGGCCGGCCCGGTTTCGGAGCCGTGTTCGTGCCCGACGAATGGGCCCGGGCCGACAAGGTCCTGCCAGGCTTTTTCAAGAACCGCGTCGACGATCTGCTCATCCTCGGCCCCCAGCTGTGGACCGAGGCCCTGTACCGGGCCGCCGCCACCAAAACCCAGATCAACATCCAGAACTACCGGCTGGCTGTCTGTCCGGGTGCCTGGTGGCCGGAGAACCAGGGCAAGGCCACCCAGGACCTGCTCGCGGCCATGCGGGCCCAGGGCAACGACCATACCGACCTGTGGGAGGCCTTGGGCTACGATTTCGTGCGCCTGGCCGCCAAGGTGGGCGCGCTGCCCCAGGGCATCCAACCCCAGGACGTGAGTGCCCGCCTGGCCCAGGGGGCTTCGGGCATGGACTTCAGCATGGCGCCGCTGTCCTATACGCCGGACGGTCGGGCCCATGTGGCCATGTATCTGTTCCGGCCGTCCGTGGCCGGGCCGGTGCTGCTCGATCCCGAAGGCTTCCGCCAGCGCTTAAACGCCATCCGGCAAAAAGCCCTGGAGAATCCGGCCCCGGAAACCGAGCAGTCCTACGCGCCGGCCCAACCGCAACAGCAGCCGTCCGTTCCGCAGCAGGCGGCGCCGGCCACGGTCCAGACGACCCCGCCGGCCCAGACCACGCAGCCTGTGCAGACGGCCCCGAACGCGCCCGTTCCGGCCCACCGCCAGACGGTCCCGACCTATTGACCAAAAGGATGTACGCTCCATGCCCATAAGCCCTGCCCAAGCGGCCAAGATCGCCAAACTGGCCCGCCTGCGCCTGGATGAGGCCAAACTGGAACGCTTCGCCGGCCAGATGGACGATATCCTGGCCTATATGGAGACCCTCGGCACCGTGGATACCACCGGCGTGGAACCGCTCTACAGTCCGGTGGAACATGCCACGGTCACCCGTCCCGATGCGGTGGTCAAGACCTGCACCCGGGACGAAATCCTGCGCAATGCCCCGGCCACCGACGGCCAGTTCTTCGTCGTGCCGAAAATCGTCTAGCGACAAGGCGGGTTGATGCCCGCTCGCCACCGGGGGCTCAAGCCCCCGGTTCCCCCGAAAGGAAGCATCATGTCCGAGATCACCCGTCTGTCCCTGACCGCTGTCCGCGACAAGCTGGCCGCCAAGGCAATCAAGGCCGAAGAGGCCGTGGCCGCCTGCCTGGACCGCATCGCCGCCACCGAGCCCAAGATCAAAGCCATTCTCCACCTCGACGCCGGCAAGGCCCTGGCCCGGGCCAAGGCCCTGGACGCCGCCGGCCCCAATCCGGCCAAACGCCTCTGGGGCGTGCCGGTGCTGATCAAGGACGCCATCTGCGTCAAGGACGCGCCCACAACCTGCGCCTCGAAAATCCTGGAAAATTTCGTCTCCTTCTACGACGCCACCAGCGTGAAAAAACTCGAAGCGGCCGGCGCGATCATCCTTGGCAAGACCAACATGGACGAATTCGCCATGGGCTCGTCCACGGAAAATTCCGCCTACCAGATCACGGCCAACCCCTGGGACCTGTCCAAGGTCCCGGGCGGATCGAGCGGCGGTTCGGCCGCGGCCGTGTCCGCCGGCCAGTGTTTCGCGGCCCTCGGCACCGATACCGGCGGCTCCATCCGCCAGCCGGCCGCCTTTTGCGGCACGGTCGGGCTCAAGCCCACCTACGGCCGGGTGTCCCGCTACGGCCTGGTCGCCTACGGATCGAGCCTTGACCAGATCGGGCCGCTCGCCCGCACGGCCGAGGATGCCGCGGCCATGCTCACGGTCATCGCCGGCCACGATGCCAAGGATTCCACCTCGGCCCCGCGCGAAGCCGTCGATTACGAGGCCGCCATCGCCGACCGGCGCGACCTCTCGGGCCTGACCATCGGCCTGCCCGACGAATACTGGGGCGAGGGCGTGGACGACGAGGTGCGCCAGGCCTGCCAGGCGGCCATGGACTCGGCCAAGGCCTGCGGCGCCAAGGTCGTGCCCGTGTCCCTGCCCCACACGCCCTATGCCGTGGCCACCTACTACATCGTGGCCATGGCCGAAGCCTCGTCCAACCTGTCGCGCTTCGACGGCGTGCGCTACGGCTTTCGCGCTCCCGAGGCCCAATCCCTGGAAGACCTCTACGAACTCTCGCGCACCAAGGGCTTCGGCTCGGAAGTCCAACGCCGCATCATCATCGGCACCTATGTGCTCTCGGCCGGCTACTACGACGCCTACTACCGCAAGGCCGCCCAAGTCCGCCGACTCATCCGCCAGGACTTTCTCGACGCCTTCACCGCATGCGACGTGGTCTGCGGCCCGACCTCGCCCTTTGCCGCCTATGCCATCGGCAAGATGTCCGACGATCCGCTCCAGATGTATCTGAGCGACATTTTTACTATTTCCTTGAACCTGGCCGGACTGCCCGGCCTGTCCATGCCCGTGGGCCTGGGCAAGGATTCGGGCATGCCCATCGGCATGCAGCTTTTCGGACCGGCCTGGGGCGAGGCCACACTCCTCGGTGCGGCCAAGGCCCTGGCGGCCGTCCTGCCGCAGCTGCCGGAACCCAAGGGGATCACGGTTTAAGGGGGGAAGAAACGCCTCCGGCGGGGGGGGGGGGGGGGGGGGGGGGGGGGGGGGGGGGGGGGGGGGGGGGGGGGGGGGGGGGGGGGGGGGGGGGGGGGGGGGGGGGGGGGGGGGGGGGGGGGGGGGGGGGG
>JAWRKJ010000350.1:0-5822 GCA_040307025.1 Desulfovibrionaceae bacterium
CCCCCCCCCCCCCCCCCCCCCCCCCCCCCCCCCCCCCCCCCCGCCGGAGGCATCTTCATCCCCGTCCCCCCAGCTACCCGCGCCGGCCTTCGACGATGCGGTCGTGGCCGGCCAGGTCGCGGCGCACGGCCACGTCGGTGAAGCCGTGAGCGGTCAGAATGGCGGCTGCGTCCGGGCCCTGGCGCCAGCCGATCTCGACGAGCAGCCAGCCACCGGAGGCCAGGGCGCGAAAGGCCGTAGCCGCCACCACCGGGATGGCCTCCAGACCGGTCTCGCCCGGCACCAGGGCGCTTTGGGGCTCGAAATCGCGCACTTCCCGGGAGCATTCCCGGTATTCGGCCGCGCTCACGTAGGGTGGGTTGGAGACGATCAGGGCGTAGCCGCCTTCCCGGGCGGGCAGGCGGGAGAAATCCCCTTCAAAAAAGGACACGCGATTTTCCACGCCGTGACGCGCGGCGTTTTGGCGGGCCACGGCCAGGGCGGCGGGGCTTAGGTCCAGGGCCAGGCCCAGGGCTTGGGGAAAGGTCACGGCCAGGGTCACGGCCAGGCAACCCGAGCCGGTGCCCAGATCGGCGAATGCTTCCGGTGGGCTATCTGGAAAGAGTTCCTTGGCCCGGTCGATAAGGCCTTCGGTTTCAGGCCTTGGAATAAGCGTATCGGTGGTGACGGCGAAATCCAGGCCGTAGAACTCACGCGTTCCGAGGATCAGGGCCACGGGTTCGCCGCGTCCGCGCCGGGCCACCAGCGGCCGCATGGCATCGAGTTCGTCTGGAGTCAGGGGCCGGTCCATGGCCAGGATCAGGCCCAGCCGGTCCAGACCCAAGGCCTGGGCCAGCAGCAGCTGGGCAGACAACTTTGGCGAATCCACGCCCTTATCGAGTAGGTAGGTCTCGGTCTTCCCCAAAATCTCCCGCACCGTCGGAGCGCGGGAAGCGATTAGGCGCGGTGTGTCTCCAGACATGGACGCATTCTCCGGCATCACCCATCCCCCTTTCCAGCAAGGGGTCCGGAGGGATAGTCCCCCCGGCCGCCGGAGGCATCTTCCCATCCCACGCGCACTGCCGCTAGGCCCTGTCGGCCTGGGCCTTGAGCGCCTCGCCCTGGTAGTGGGTGATCAGCGCGTCGCACAGTTCGTCCATGTCGCCTTCGAGCACGGATTCGAGCCGGTACAGCGTCAGGTTGATACGGTGGTCGGTGACCCGGCCCTGGGGAAAGTTATAGGTACGGATGCGTTCGGACCGGTCGCCGGTGCCGACCTGGGAACGCCGGTTGGCTTCCTGTTCCTGACGCTGTTTTTCCTGCTCGGCCTGAAGCAGGCGGGCGCGCAGGACCTTGAGGGCCTTGGCCTTGTTTTTGTGCTGGGATTTTTCGTCCTGGCAGATGACCACGAGCCCCGAGGGGATGTGGGTGACGCGCACGGCCGAGTCGGTGGTGTTGACGCTCTGTCCGCCCGGGCCGCTCGAACGGTAGACGTCGATGCGCAGGTCGTTCGGGTCGATGGCCACGTCGACTTCCTCGGCCTCGGGCATGATGGCCACGGTGACGGCCGAGGTGTGGATGCGGCCCTGGGATTCGGTGGCCGGCACGCGCTGGACGCGGTGCGCCCCGGATTCGTACTTGAGCCGGCTGTAGACCTTGTCCCCGGAAATGGAGGCGATGACTTCCTTGTAGCCGCCCGAGCCGGTCTCGGAAGCGCTCATCATCTCGACCTTCCAACGCTTGGTCTCGGCGTAGCGGCAGTACATGCGGAACAAATCGCCGGCGAAAAGGGCCGCTTCCTCGCCGCCGGTACCGGCCCGGATTTCCAGCAGGATGTTTTTCTCATCCATGGGGTCCCGGGGCAAAAGCAGCAGTTTGAGGTGGTCTTCAAGGGCGGGCAGGGCCTCGCGGATGGATTTGACCTCGGCCTGGGCCAACTCCCGCATTTCCGGATCCGGGTCCTGAGCCAGTTCCTGGTTTTCCTCCAGGTCGCGGCTGAGTTTTTTGTGCTCGCGATAGGCGGTGACCACCTCGGCCAGATCGGCATGGGCCTTGGCCAGCTTGCGGTAACGATCCTGGTCGCCGAGGATCTCGGGGTCGGACAGTTGCGTTTCCAGTTCCTCGTACTTGCGTTCGAGGCTTTCGAGTTTGGCGAACATGGAACATCTCCGGGGTGGGGCGCCGGTGTCGCGCCCCCCGGCTGGGGTTTGGCCTGGGCCGATCGGGACCGGGCAGGACCGGGCGTGGCCCGGTCGGGTCAGACGGCGGGCTGGCGCTCCACCGCGCCGCGCAGGGCGGCCAGGGCCACCTCGAGCTGGCGGTCGTCGGGTTCCTTGGTGGTGAGCATCTGCATGAAAAGCCCGGGCGCGGACAGCATCCGGCAGGCGATATTCGTGTGGAACCGGCCCGCCAGCTTGATGACCTCATAGGCCAGGCAACTCACCGGCACCATGAGCCCGAGCTTCAGGCCCACGATGTAGGTCTGCTTGATCCAGGCCGTCTGGGGCACGTAAAAGGTCAGCAGCCAGGGCACGAGAAAGGCGTAGAGCACGATGGAAATGGCCAGGACGAAGAGCAAAAAGGCCGTGCCGCAACGGGGGTGGAGGCGGGAAAAACTCCGGGCTCCGGCCGGCGACAGCTCGGCGCCCTGCTCGAAGGCCCAGATGACCTTGTGCTCGGCCCCGTGGTACTGAAACACCCGGCGGATATCGGGCAGAAAGGAAATGGCCGCGATGTAGCCCACGAAAAGGACCATCTTGAACAGCCCGTCCCAGACGTGGAAGCTCAGGGCCTCCACCCCGCCGGACAGGCCCAGGCCCTTCATGCCGAGGGAAAATACGTGCGGCGCCACCACGAACAGGAGCAAAGCGAAACCGATGGACGCAGCCAGGGTGAGCCCCATGGCCCAGGGTCCGATCTCGCCGGCCTCCTCGTCCTCTTCCACAGCCACCTTGGCCGAGAAATTGAGGGCCTTGATGCCGTTGACCAGGGTTTCAAGCAGGATGGGGAAACCGCGCACGAAGGGCCGGCGCAGCCATTTGGCGGCGGTCAGGGTAAACCACGGGCGCACGTCGAGCAGGATGTCCCCGCCGGGCTTGCGCACGGCAATGGCCAACCGTTCCCGGTCCCGCATCATGACCCCTTCCATGACCGCCTGTCCGCCCACTGAAGGAGCGGCGGCCAGGAGTGGCAACATCCATACGCTGGCGCGTTTCATAGCCTTGGTCCAAGGCTGCCCGCCGGGCGAACCCGTCCGGCGGGCGTCTGGGAAGGCCGCACTAGGCCTTTTTCTCGAACTTGGCGTATTTCTTCCGGAAACGGTCAATACGGCCGGCGGTGTCCACGAAACGCTGCTTGCCGGTGTAAAACGGATGGCAGTTGGAGCAGATGTCGACCAACACCTCGGCACCTTTGGTGCTCAAGATTTCGGCCTCGTAACCGCAGTTGCAGCGGATCTTGGCTTTGAACAATTTGGGATGGATGCCTTCTTTCATCTCATGACTCCTTCGGATATCCCTACGGGAAAGCGAAATCAGGTAACTCCTTTTTCCGGGCTTGGCAAGATGTCCAGGGCGGCTGTTTTCTCCCGGGCATGGCTTTGAGCTTTGCCGGGCTTCATGCTAAGTGCCTGTTTCAACCCGCAACATTTTCAAGGAAGGCCTATGTCCATTCTTGCCAAAAACAAACCCCTGGCCGCCCTGCTGCGCAGCCACGGCGCCACCCTGGCCCAGGCCGAAAGCCTGTCCCAGGACACCATCGAAACGGCCGTGGACGCCGGCCGCATGGTCGTCCTGGCCAATCCGGCCCACAAGGGCGTCCTCCCCACCATCATCGGCCAGCCGGCCCGCGTCAAGGTCAACGCCAACATCGGCACCTCCATGCTGGTCACCGACGTGATCATGGAGCTCGAAAAGGCCAAGCTCGCCCAGGAAGCCGGGGCCCATGCCGTCATGGACCTGTCCACGGCCGGCGACCTGGCCGCCATCCGCGAGGACATCCTGGCCGGCACGCCCTTGCCCCTCGGCACGGTGCCGCTGTACGGCATTGCCCAGCGGCATCTGGCCGAAGGCGGCGACCCGGCCGACTTCACCGAGGAGGAGATGCTGGCCGAGATCGCGTCCCAGGCCGCGGCCGGCGTGGACTTCATGACCCTGCACTGCGGCGTGACCCGCCGGGCCGTGGGGCTTGTGACCGAAACCGGGCGCATCACCGGCATCGTCTCCCGGGGCGGCTCCATCCTCGGCCGCTACATCCGCCGCCACGACGCGGAAAACCCTTTTCTGACGCGCTATGATGATATTCTTGACATCTGTCTGGCCCACAACGTGACCATCAGCCTCGGCGACGGCATGCGCCCGGGCTGCGGGGCCGATGCCGGCGACGGGGCCCAGTGGGAGGAAGTCATCAATCTCGGCAGCCTGGCCCGCCGGGCCCGGGCCCGGGGTGTCCAGGTCATGATCGAGGGCCCGGGACATGTGCCCCTGCACCTGGTCCAGTCCCAGATCCAGGGCATCAAGCGCCTGACCGACGGCGCGCCGCTGTACGTGCTCGGCCCTCTCACCACGGACTGCGCCCCGGGCTACGACCACATCGCCGGGGCCATCGGCGGGGCGCTCGCCGCCTATTTCGGGGCCGATTTCCTGTGCTACCTCACCCCGGCCGAGCACCTCACCCTGCCCTCCCGCCAGGACGTGCGCGACGGGGTCATGGCGAGCTTGGTCGCGGCCCAGAGCGCCGAGACGGCCCTCGGCCGGCAGTGGGCCGTTTCCCGCGACCGGGCCATGTCCGAAGCCCGGGCCGCCCTGGACTGGGGGACCATGACCGACCTCGCCCTGGACCCGGCCCTGGTGCGCGCGCGCCGTGGGTCCCACAGCCAGGAAAAGGAATGCGCCATGTGCGGGTCGCTGTGCGCCATCCGCATGATGACCGGCGACAATTTCGACTGTCCGACCCAAAAAAACGGCGCGTCCTAACCCGGAGGCGCCCGGCAAAGGAGTCCCCATGCACACCCTCGTCCTCGTGCGCCACGGCCAGAGTGCCTGGAACCTGGAAAACCGTTTCACCGGCTGGACCGACGTAGGCCTGACCGCCCAGGGCGAAACCGAGGCCCGGTCCGCGGCCAGGCTTCTCGCCGCAGCCGGCTACGACTGGGATGCCTGCCTGACCTCGGTGCTGACCCGGGCCATCAAGACCCTGGATTTGATCCTGGAGGGCATGGATCGGCTGTGGCTGCCGGTGACCAAGGACTGGCGCCTCAACGAACGGCATTACGGGGCGCTGCAGGGACTCAACAAAGCCGAAACCGCCGCCAAGTACGGCGAGGACCAGGTGTTTGCCTGGCGGCGCAGCTACGACACGCGCCCGCCGGCCCTGACCGGCGACGATCCCCGGTTCCCGGGCCGGGACCGCCGCTACGCGGACCTGGCCGATACCGAGCTGCCCCGCACCGAATGCCTCAAGGATACCGTGGCCCGGGTGCTGCCCCTGTGGCACGAGGTCATGGCCCCGGCCATCGCCTCCGGCAAGCGCCTGCTCGTGGCCGCCCACGGCAATTCGCTGCGGGCCCTGGTCAAATACCTCGACGGCATAAGCGACGCGGACATCAGCCGGCTCAACATCCCGACCGGCGTGCCCCTGGTCTACGAACTCGACGACAACCTGGCCCCCCTCCGCCACTTCTACCTGGGTGATCCCGAGGACATCGCCAAAAGCGTTGCCGCCGTGGCCGCCCAGGGCAAGGCCAAGTAAGGAAGGATACGGCGGCGGGAAGAAGACAGGAGGAGGAAACGCTTCCGGCGGGGGGGGGGGGGGGGGGGGGGGGGGGGGGGGGGGGGGGGGGGGGG
>JAWRKJ010000351.1:0-5126 GCA_040307025.1 Desulfovibrionaceae bacterium
CCCACCCCACGCCCGCTCCCCTACCCCACCACTGCGTAGCCGACGGTCACGAGCACGATGCTCGCGGCGCGAAGCGCCTGGTTGTGGATGATGAGCCGGGCAGCGGTCCTGGGCTTGAAGATGCCGGCATAGTACGGGAACTGGTGGCGAAAAGCCCGCATGGGCGTGGACAGGATGTTGCCCACGAGCAGGGCCAGCACCACCTGCTTGGCCTCCAAACTGCCGGCTCCCATCATGGCCCCGGCCGCGGCCAGTCCGGCCGAAAATTCCGCCACGACCTGGAACATGACAATGCTCAAGGCCTGGGGCGTGAGCCAGGACAAAAAGGAGAGATGCGTGGCCAGCCACCGCTCCATGGCCGCAAACGCCCCCCAGACCGTCAGGAAATGAAAGGCTACGTAGATGGGCACGGTAAAAAGCACCATGGCCCGGATGCGCTTGGCAAAGCGCTTCCAGGCCTTGGCCAAGGCCTTGCGCCAGGTGATCCCGCCCTCGGCCAGGTGGCAGACCACACAGCCGTCAGGCAGTGGCGGCAGTACGATCCGGCCGTAGCACAGGATGGCCAACGTGCGTAAAAAAGCCGCGCCCAGGGTCAGGCCGACATAGGTCAGCGCCGTCCGCGTGCCCAGAAACGGCAAAGTGACCAGAAACATCTGGGGCAGATGCAGAAAATAGGTCGGCAGGCTGTTGAAAAGATTGGCCAGAATCAGTTCGCGGCCGGACAGGCGGCCGGCGGCATTGGCCTCGGCCAACAGCGAATTGGCAGCCATGCCCGAAAAAAAGGCCATGGAAAAACTCGCGCCGACCACGTCCCGCAAATGCCCGAACCGGATGAGCGGACCGGCCAGACGGGCCAGAAACCGCGTCCAGTTGAGGGCCTCGATGCAGTTGGCCACGAGCAGCCCCAGGGACAGGGAGACGAGCAGCCGCGACAGGGGCCACAACAGCGAATGCCAAAGATGTGCGATGTCCATGGGGGGAGGGTATTAAACACGGCCGGGACGTTTGGAAAGGGGGGCGGCAGAATTTTCCCGGGACGCCAAAAGCCCGCCCCGCGAGGGGCGGGCTTGCCGTGTGCCGGTTGGCGCTGACTACCGCTTGAGCTGGATGAGCTCGGAAAGCATCGTATCCACGGTGGTGATGGTCTTGCTGTTGGCCTCGAACCCGCGCTGGGTGATGATCATGTTGACCATTTCCGAGGCCATGTCCACATTGGAGGATTCCAGGGTGTTGCCGGAAACCGAGCCGGCAATGCCGGTATTGGCCCGGTTGGTAGTGGCATCGCCCGAATCGAGGGTGGAGGTGTACAGGTTGTCGCCCACGCTGTTGAGGCCCTGGAGATTGGTGAAGGTGGCCAGGGCCAGGGCGTAGAGCTCGATGGTCACGCCGTTGGAATAGGTGCCGGAAAGCACACCGTCGCTGTCCACGGAGATGCTGCTGAGTAAGCCGGCGGTGTAGCCGTTTTGCGAGCTGAAGATCGTGGACGAGGAGGTGGCGTAGTTGGTGGAGCAGGTGCTGTTGATCTTGAGCGAGCTGGAAGTGAAATGAACCAGATTGCCGGCGTTGCTGCTGTAGCTGACGCTGGCCAGGGTTCCGTTGCCCGAATCGTAGACCAGACCCGAGGTGTCGCGCATGCCCAGGTTGAGGGCGATGTCGTTGGTGTTGGCCTGATCCGTGAAACTGGCGTTGGACGAGGACTTGAAGTTGGCCGAGAACACGGGATAGCCGCTCTTGTTGACTTCGGCCGCGCTCCAGGCGCCGGCGGTAAAGCTGGTCAGGTTGCCGTTGCTGGCCGTACTGCCCTTGAGGGTATAGGCGCTGATGTTTTCCAGCGAACCCGAGGAATCGAAAGTCATGGTGCCGACCATGAGCAGACCGCCCGTGGCCGTGGCGGACAGCTTGGTCCCGTCCGAAGCCACTCGACCATCCTCGCTGGGATCGCAGGTCACGGCGTATTCCCAGTATTCCTTGCCGTTGTCCGAGGTGATCTTGTCGTAGTAGACGGTCAGGGTATGGGGCGACCCGTTTTCGTCGTAGACCTTGACGGTCGTGGAGTAGGAGTAGGCCGTGGACGGCATGGCCGGGTCCCCGGTCCCATCCCATGAGGAGCTCATGGCGTAGAAGTAATTGCCGTTGGCATCATCACGGGTGGATTCGCTCGTGGAATCGGAGTCAAGGTTGGTGACCACGGTCACACTGGTGGTGGCCTTGGCCGGGCTGGAGAACGAATCAAGCTTGATGTCCGTGATGGAACCGGTGACCGGCGTGCTGCTCAGGCTCGTCCCGGCCGAAGCGGCGTCGTCGATCTTGTCCTGATCCACCTTCCAACCCTGGACGACCAGACCGCTCGACGTGGTCAGATAGCCGGAGGAATCGAAACTGAAATTGCCGGCCCGGGTATAGTAGGTGGTGGTATTGCCGGTGTTGAGCAGGCGCCCGTTGGAACCGACCTGACTCTTTTGCTTGCACATGAAAAAGCCGTTGCCGCTGATGGCCATGTCCGTGCTGGAAGTGGTGGTCTCCAGACCGCCCTGGGAATAGTCGGTGGTGACACTGCCCACGCGGACGCCGCAGCCCACCTGGTCCGTGCCCGAGGCCGTACCGATGGAGGCACTCATCAGGTCCACGAAATCGATCCGCGAGGACTTGAATCCCGTAGTGTTGACGTTGGCCAGGTTATCACCAATGGTGGTCATCTTGGTCGAATTCGCGAGCAAGCCCGAAACGCCAGACCACATGGATGTGCTCAGTCCGACTCCCATAACATTACCTCCTTACGCCATGGCCTGGCGTTTCTCTGACATACATTTAGCTCGACGAGTCATCACTGCTGCTGGTTGTCGTGTCGACAACGTTGGTGATGTCCGTGAATCCCACATACCGGTCATCCCCGATATCCAGATAATATGTGCCATCAATCTGCTGGATACCCTGGACCGTACCGGTCATGGTCGAAGTGACCGTCAAGGTGTCACCATCGGCGTTGGTGGCGGTGACCGCGACCTGATACAGTCCGTCGTCGCAGGTATTGCCGTCGTAATCCTTGCCGTCCCAGGAGAAATCAACCGTGCCGGCCGCCGTGGCGCCCAGGTCCACCGTGCGCACGATCTCGCCCGAACTGTCCAGAACGTTGACAATGCAGGTCTCGGAGTCCTCGGGCAGGGAGAAGGTGACCTTGGTGGCCGTGCCTTTGGACAAGCTCACGGCCGTACCCGTGGCCTCGATGGTCTTGCCCATGAAGTTGACGGCGCCGATCATCTCTTGTTCCTTGGCGACGCTGGTCAAAGTATCAATGCCGGTGTTGATTTCAGTCAGCTGTTCAAGGCTCGAGAACTGGGCCAACTCGGCCACGAATTCCTTGTCGTCCATGGGGTCGAGAGGGTCCTGGTACTCGAGTTGCGTGACCAGAAGCTGCAAAAAGGCGTCGAGACCGAGAGACGAGGTCGAGGACGAACTCGTCGAGGACGAAGAAGTGGAGGAAGAGCTGTCGGTCCCGAGGATGCTGCTGACGTAACTCATGTCTCACTCCGTGTGTTAGGCAAAAAGATCCAGGCCGCCCGAGCCGGAAGACAGGTTCGTGGGGACATAACTGGCCGTGGTGAGCGCCTCGGCCAGAGTTGTCTCATTCCCTGGAAGATTCCGCATGGAAGAACGGAGGCGATCGAAATTTTCCTGCTGTTGCCGGGCCTGGGCCTGCTGCTCGGCACCGCCCTGGCGGGAGCTGGGATTGTCCTGGGCCAAGCCGGTCTGCACATCGAGCTTTGTCACCTTAAAGCCCTGATCCTCCAGGCCCTTGCGGATGGTGGCCACCTGGTCCTGCAACAGGGCCGAGGTTTCGGGGCTATCGGCCTTAATGACGGCCCGGACTTCCTTTTCCTTGACTGTCAGCGTCACACTCAGGTTGCCCAACTCCTCGGGCTGCAGGATGAGGGTGATCTGCCGTGAACCCTGGCCCATGTTCTGCAACAGGGTGTTTTCGACTTGCTGGGCCACGGTCCCGGGGGTTTGGTACGCGGACGGCTGCGATGTCGTGGCGGTGCTCGCCTTGCCCGTGTGTGCGGCGTTCAGGGAAACAGGGGTCGGCGCCGTGGCGCCGGACATCGCGGTCCGGTCGGACGACGCGCGTCCCGTGTCCGGAAGATCGAAACCGCCTTCCTCGTTCCCTTCCCGGTTCGCGGCGGACGTCGTCGCGTTCGTCTCGGCCCCCAGGTTGAGGGCGCCTTCGGACTGCCGCTTGCCGGCACCACCGGCCCCGTTGCCATCCTTCTCCGATGGGGAGGCGGCGGATTGGATCGGCTGCGCCGCCTCCACTTGACCGGTGGTCGTGGCCGACGCGGTGCCGCCGTTTCCCTTGTCGGAAACCGTGGCGGCAGCGGCCGCGTTGTCCGGCAGCGTGGCGGTGGAACGCACCTGCTGGGTTCCGGCTGTGGCGCTCACACCGGGCGCGGAAGCGGCCTGGGACTGGCTCTTGGTCGTGGAAACCATGGGACCCGCCGCCATGGGCGCCGGGGAAACCGCAGCCTGTTCCTGGGCGGCCAGAACCTGGACCTGGGGAGCCGTTACCGACAACTGCGGCGCAACATTTTGCGCCTGGCCGGCCGACACCTGGACCTGCACCGTCCCCGGCAGGGCCTGCGACGGGGAGGCCGAGCCCGCGTTTTGCGTCTGCGGCGCCGCGGACTGGGCCTGGGGGGCCGTTGGCTGGACCTGCTGGCCCGCCGTGCGGGGCAAGGTCTCGGTCGAAGGCTGGGCCGAAGCTTGGAAAGCTTCCGTCTGGGCCGCCGACGTCTGCGAACCGCTCTCCTGGGCCTGGGGGGAATGCCCGGTCTCCGGCACATCGGCCAACAACGTCGGCTTCGCCTGGCTGGCGGGTTGCCCCACGGCATTCGCCGTGGCGTCGTTGCCCTGGGACGCGGCGCTCATGGCCACTGCCTGGGCGGCCTTGCGCGCGACGTCGTCCTCGTGGATGTCCGAACGCTCCTTGGACGAGGACTTTTCCCAGGCACTGTGCAGCACCGTGGACGCCGCCTGGCGAAAATCCGATAAAGACTGGATTTCCTGGGCGGTCTTGGTGGAAAGTTCGTTTTGAACCAGCGACATGGCCGTGCGCAGGCCCTCGCCGGACA
>JAWRKJ010000352.1:0-3113 GCA_040307025.1 Desulfovibrionaceae bacterium
CCCCCCCCCCCCCCCCCCCCCCCCCCCCCCCCCCCCCCCCCCCCCCCCCCCCCCCCCCCCCCCCCCCCCCCCCCCCCCCCCCCCCCCCCCGCCGGAGGCGTTTTTTTCCCCAGTTCTCCTTGGCCCTTTACACGGCCGGCCGGGCCACGACCATGAGGTCTTCGCCCATGGGCTCCACGGACAGGAAGCGCAGCTTGACCGCGTCGGTCATGCGCCGGGCGGTCAGGCCCGAAAAGCCGGAAATGGATTCGGTGTCGCCGAGGAGCTTGGGCGCGTAAAACACCACCAGCTCGTCCATGAGGTCCTGGGCCAAAAGCGATCCGGCCAGTCCTCCGCCCCCCTCGCACAGCAGGGTATAGACCCCGGCTTCCTGGCGCAGACGCGTGAGGCCCGGGAGCAGATCCAGGCTGCCGTCGCCGACCTCGGGCAAGCCCCAGACCCGCACGCCGCGTTCGGCCAGGGCGTCGGCGGTGTTGGATTCGGCCCAGGCCTCGCCGGTCAGGATGACGCACTGCCCGGGCCGGTCGCGCAGGATGGTCAGGGCCGCGTCCGCGGCCGGCGGCCGACGGGTGACGAGCACGGCCAACGGCTGGGGATTGTGGGCCAGGGGGCTGTCGGTCAGCCGGTGGGTGAGCTGGGGATTATCGGTCCACAGCGTGCCGCCGCCGATCATGACGGCCTGGACCTGGGCCCGCATGGCATGGACCCGGGCCCGGGCGATCTCGCCGCTGACCCAGCTCGAATCGCCGGTCTGGGTGGCGATGTGGCCGTCCAGGGTCATGGCCAGCTTGACCGTGACAAAGGGTCGGTCCTTGGTCTTCCAGACCACGAAATCGGCAATGGCGTCCCGGCATTCCTGTTCCAGCACGCCGACGGTCACGTCGACGCCGCCCTGGGTCAGCAGGGCCGCGCCGCCGCCGGCCTCGGGGTTGGGATCGAGGCAGCCGATGACCACCCGGGAAAGCCCCGCGTCGAGCAGGGTGCGCGAGCAGGGCGGCGTCTTGCCGAAATGGTTGCACGGCTCAAGCGTCACGTACATGGTGGCGCCGGCCGGATTGATGCCGCGTTCCTCGGCCTGGCGCAGGCATTCCACCTCGGCATGGGGACCGCCGAAGACCTTGTGCCAGCCCTCGGCCAGGATGGACCCGTCCTTGACCAGCACCGCCCCCACCCGGGGATTGGGGGTGGTGGCGCCTTGGCCGCGGGCGGCCAGTTCCAGGGCCCGGGCCATGAAAACCGCATCATCCGCCATAGTCGCCCTCCAAGACGTCGCAGCCGATACCGGCCTCGGCGATCATGTCGGCCGAAAGGGCATCGGGATATCCCTGGCTGAAGTAGATGTGCCGCACCTGGCAGTTGATGAGCATCTTGGTGCAGATCAGGCAGGGCTGGGTGGTGCAGTAGATGTCGGCCCCGGCAATGGGCACGCCGTGCAGGGCGCACTGGATGATGATGTTTTGCTCGGCGTGCAGGCCCCGGCACAGTTCGTGGCGTTCGCCCGAGGGGATGCCCATTTTTTCGCGCAGGCAGCCGATGTCCAGGCAATGGGCGGTACCGGCCGGGGAACCGTTGTAGCCCGTGGCCAGGATGCGGCGGTCCCGCACGGCCACGGCCCCGACCTTGCGCCGCAGACAGGTGCTGCGCTCGGCCACCAGATAGGCGATGCGCATGAAATATTCGGGCCAGGGAACGCGTTTGTCCATGGGGCAGGTCTCCGTGGGGTCGGATGCGGTGCCGCGGGGCACGGTCGGAGAGTGAACCAGGGTGGGCCGAACCGTCAAGCCGGAGCGCATCCTTGCCAGGCGCGCGGGCGCGGCCTATGCAAGGAGCATAGCCTTGTGGTTTGCGCCTGCGGCAAGGGGGTCCTCCCTGACGGTGGGGCGCAGCAACGCATGCAGCCATCCGCCGCGAAGACAGAGGAGACGTCATGGGCGAGCAGCACAGCGAATGGCAAAACGAGGCCGTGATCGCGGCATTTTTACGCGATGTCCGGGAGGCGATTCCCGGCGCCGCCCAGCAACTCGAACTACTCGGGACCATTGTCGGGGCCTGGTGTCCCGGGGCGCGGCGCATCCTGGACCTGGGTTGCGGCGACGGTCTGATCGGGTCGCGGCTGCTGGCGCGTCTGCCCGAGGCGCAGGTGGTCTTTGCGGATTTTTCCGAGCCCATGCTGGCGGCGGCGCGCAAGCGCCTGATCGGGGATTCCCGGGCGGCGGTTGTCCGGGCCGACCTGTCCGGACCGCAGTGGCTCGCGGCCCTCGAAGCGTTCGGGCCTGTGGACGCGGTGGTGTCGGGCTTTGTTATCCACCACCTGCCCGACGCGCGCAAAAAGGCCCTGTACGCGGAGATTTTCGCGCGTCTGGCTCCGGGCGGGGTATTTCTCAACCTGGAGCAGGTTTCCTCGGCCACGCCGCGCATCACCGAACTCTATGAAGACTATTTCATCGAAAGCATCTACCAACACCACAAGCGGACCGGCCGGGAAAAACCGCGCCAAGCGGTGGTCGAGGCCTTTGCCAAACGCCCGACCCGGGAAGAAAACATCCTCGCCCCCGTGGCCGACCAGTGCGCCTGGCTGCGCGACATCGGGTTCACGGACGTGGACTGTTATTACAAGCTCTTTGAACTGGCCATTTTCGGCGGCGCCAAGCCGCGATCCTGACTAGGCCGTTTCCGCCTCGCACGCGGCCAGGGCCGGCCGGGCCACATGTCCCGGCCGCGCGTTTTCGTATTCCCGGGTCTGGAAAAAGGCGATCGAGGACAGCAACTGGTCGGCCTGGTGGGACAAGGTTTCGGAGGTGGAGGCCATTTGTTCGGCGGCGGTGGCGTTTTGCTGCACCACCCGGTCGAATTCCAGGACCGTGCCGTTGATCTGGCGGGCGCCGGAGTTTTGTTCCTTGGAGGCGGCGGTGATTTCCTGAACGAGTTCGGCCGTTTTGTTGATGTCCACCACGATGCCGGCGAGCATGGTGCCGGCCTTTTCGGCCACGGTCACGGACTGGCTGGACAGGGCCGATATTTCGGCCGCGGCCACGCCCGAGCGTTCGGCGAGCTTGCGTACTTCCGAGGCCACCACCGCGAAACCCATGCCCTGGTCCCCGGCCCGGGCCCCC